>NZ_SRRY01000001.1:3397500-3732376 GCF_004792295.1 Pseudoalteromonas sp. MEBiC 03607 | reverse complement strand
GGTATCGAAATCATATAAAGAGGCTTCATCTTTGTATTCTTTTAAGGCAACTTTTGCAGCGAGTTTAGGGTGGTTTTCAAAGTATAAACGAGCGCCATCTTCAGACCATGTTAATGATGCTGTTTTGCCGATAGTCCAGCTGCTATCTGTAGAGTTAATGGTTGAAAGTGCGCCGTTTTGTAAAAGCTGTAAGCTGTGGTCGCGTCGGCGTGTATCATCATTAACGTAATTACCAACTAACAGCGCTGCGGTATTACTGTTTGGTTGCCATGCAATTTTATTTGCAACCACACCTGGCTCATCAATCAACACGCTAGTTGCAAAGCCATTATTAAGGTCAACTAACACTACTTGGTTGTCGGCCCCATCACTGTAGCTTTGGCTTGCTAGTAATTGCTCGCCAGTGCTGCTCATCGCATAGCTAAATACATTATTTACAGTGTGAGTGGTTTTGTCTTGTAGGTTAACAAGCACTAAATCAAAGCTTTTGTCTTTTTTGTCTGGCTTGATTTCGCTGCTGTTTTCGTCTTTTTCTTGGTCGTCTTTTTTATCTGCTTTTTCTGCTTTCTTATCGAGTCGGTAAGCAAGCCATACACCATCATCTGATAACGCGTAGTCTTTTACATCGTTAAACGTTTGTTGCTCACCATTTTTAGTATTCACTAAAACTAGGTTATTTTTTAGTTCATCTTTTTTCTTGGTGGTTTCTTTTTCAAGCAGGGTAGGTACCTGAGTAAAAGCCACCCAGTTTGCTGCTTTATTAATAGTAGGGCGAGTACCGCGCTCAACGCTGGCAAGCAGGGTGTTATTGTTTAATGTATAAACCTGACCTTGTGCATTACCGCGATAAGGGTCAGCACTAAAGCTAAGAATTTGGCCATCTTCAGAAAGTTGGGTGCCTTTTGCGTATTTAAAATCAAACACGTCTTTAAATTGCAGAGCTTCTTTCGCACTAACTTGTGCACTACCAAGGCTTGTCACCAAGGCTAAGCTCAAAAGTGATAATTGCGCTTTCATTCATCTTTCTCGTTGTTTTTAAAATGATGCACCCAGTGTAGCGTTTTAAATTAACAATTCGAGTAGATACGATAAGTGGCGTGTTTGGGGAGTTGGACGGGAAAGTTTCAAGGGAAAAGTTACAAGGGGAAAGTTAGAAAGCAACTCGTTAACTTTACTCTTTCCCCTAACAACTCACTACAACCAAATCTTTTGTAACTCTGGCCATTGTTTTTCAAATTGTGCACTTGGTTTTGCTTTAAAGTCGCTGCGCACGAATTGATTCATCTTACCTTCTACGTAGGCGAGTAAGAAGTTGGCTAGGGTGGTTTCGTCTGATTGAAATGCTTTGCCTTCGCGCAGTTTGCGTTCGCGTAGCACTTGCTTGAACTGAGTTTCTAGCTTTTCAAATAGGCCTTGTACACGCTCACGTAAACGCTCTTGTTCACCTTGCAAGGCATCACCGGTCAAAATGCGGGTAATACCCGGGTTTTTCTCAGCAAAGGCTAATAATAGCAGTAAAATATTGTACACACGTGTTTGGCTTTCTTTCTCATTTTCTAAAATGAGGTTAATGCGTGATAACAGGGTATCTTCAATAAACTCGATTAGGCCCTCAAACATCCGTGCTTTACTCGGAAAATGACGATACAACGCAGCTTCAGACACACCTACCTCAGCCGCTAGTTTTGCAGTTGTGATACGTTGACCTGGGCTGGTTTCTAACATTTGTGCGAGTGCTTGCAGAATCTGCTCTTTGCGATTACTTCTTTTTGTCGCAGGCATGACCATTCCTTTCTTATAATTTATTACTTGCGCTCTTAGGAGTCAGACAAGCCATTTTTTGTGCAAATGAGAGGCTTATGTTAATGTTTTATTCAGTTTCTTTCCAGCATTTTTACAAACGCTTGGCAAGCTCAGTCATCACGCTCATGGCCAAATCTTTTTTACTTCCCATCGCTAAATCTAGCTGCTCATTGTGCCAGAAAAGTGTTAAAGCATTATGATCAGAATTAAAGCCAAGGCCTTCTTTTGATACGTCATTTGCGCAGATCATATCGAGATTTTTGTTCTTTAATTTACCTTGTGCATAGCTTGCAACATCTTGGGTTTCGGCGGCAAAGCCCACGGTATAAGGACGGTTTTTGCTAAGCGCTGCAACGTTTGCGATAACATCTGGGTTTTTAACTAAGGTGAGGGTTAGTTCATCACCTTGTTTTTTCATTTTTTGCTCATGAATTGCTGCTGCACGGTAATCGGCTACTGCTGCACAGCCTATAAAGGCATCTGATTGTACGGCTAGTTGCATTGAGGCGGTGAGTAATTGCTCAGCACTTTCTATAGTAGTAAGCAGGGCATTAGCAGGTGCTTTAATTGTCACTGGGCCAGAAATTAAGTTGACCTTTGCACCTAAAGCAAGTGCAGCCTCGGCAAGGGCATAACCCATTTTGCCAGAGCTGTGATTAGAGATATAACGAACTGGGTCGAGGGCTTCTCGGGTTGGTCCTGCTGTAATAGTAATGGTTTTGCCGGCAAGTAATGGCTCAACTTCAGGTTGTGTACAAAGCGCGACTAACTCATGAGGCTCTAACATACGGCCTGCGCCTACATCACCACAAGCCTGCTCGCCTTTACCAGGGCCCCAAATAGCCACGCCGCGTTCGCGAAGTGTGGCAATATTTGCTTGTGTAGCAGGATGGGCATACATTTGCTGGTTCATGGCAGGTGCTACAGCCACTTTTGCAGGGGTGGCTAATAGAAGTGTTGTTAGTAAATCATCGGCAATACCCATTGCCATTTTCGCTAAAATATTACTGGTAGCAGGGGCAACTAAAATAAGGTCGGCCCATTTAGCAAACTCAATATGGCCCATTGCTGCTTCTGCTGCTGGGTCGAGTAATGAATCAGAAACAATTTCACCGCTTACCGCTTGCATTGTTAAAGGAGTAATAAAGTGTTTTGCTGAGTCGGTCATGACGACTTTAACTTCACAGCCTTGATCTTTTAAACGGCGGACAAGCTCTGCACATTTATAGGCTGCAATACCACCACTCATACCTAGCAGGATTTTTTTATTTACTGATTTAGTCATTACGTGAAATTTAACTTTTGTCGATATGGGCTAACGATAGCAAATCTTTACCGATAGCATGAAGTTTTCTTTTTCATGGCAGGAAAAAACTGGATTTTCTAGGTTTTATAGTACAGTTTAGTCATTGATATAGTTGTTTTAAGGATGAAGCAATGCCATTAACCGATTTACCTCTTTCAGCAAGGCCTCGCGAGAAGCTACTTGCTAAAGGTGCTAAAGCACTTTCAGATGCAGAGCTATTAGCAATATTTTTACGCACAGGCGTGCCGGGCATGAATGCTATTGAGCTTGCAGAGCATTTACTCAGTATAAATAGTACATTGCAAAACTTGTTTAACGCGAGCGAACAAGAATTCTGCGCACAAAAGGGCTTAGGGGCGGCTAAGTATGTTCAGTTGCAAGCGGTACTTGAATTAAGCCGGCGCTATATGCTTGAGCAATGTAAACGCGAGGCACTATTTAATTCGCCACAAGCTGTGTACGACTACTTAACTATTCAGTTGCGTGGTTTGCAGCAAGAAGTATTTATGGTGCTGTATTTAGATAATCAAAATCAATTAATTAAAGACGAAGTACTTTTTTACGGCACTATTAATGCAGCTTCTGTGTACCCACGCGAAGTCGTTAAAGCAGCATTACGTAATAATGCCGCGGCGCTGATTCTTGCCCATAACCATCCAAGTGGAGTAGCTGAGCCAAGTCAGGCTGATAAATTGATCACCACGAAATTGCAGCAAGCGTTAGCCTTAGTTGATATAAATGTGCTGGATCACATCATAGTGGGAGGTGAAAATTGTGTGTCGTTTGCCGAAAGAGGGCTTATATAAAGCTTGTTAGGCTAGAGAGTGTGTTAAAAATGAGCAGTTTAGGGCGATTTTAGAAATTAGTTTAATTTAAATGCAGTTTTTACTTTCCCTAAGGGCATTCGATCTTTATAATTAGCCGCTATCAAATTTACACATGAGCTGATTGGATAAGATCTGTTACTTGATCTTTGCCTGTATAAGCTGTATAAAGAGCGCCCTTCGATTTATCCCGGGGCACAAATACTGGCCTAAGGGAAAATTAAGCTCGAGCGAAGTTATTGGAGATATATAGACATGTCTAAAGTATGTCAAGTTACAGGTAAGCGTCCAGCGGTTGGTAACCACCGTTCACACGCGAGAAACGCGACTAAACGTCGTTTCCTACCTAACCTACAAACTCACCGTTTTTGGGTTGAAAGTGAAAAACGTTTTGTAACACTACGCACTACTACTAAAGGTATGCGTATTATCGATAAAAAAGGCATCGACGCGGTTCTTACAGAAATCCGTGCTCGTGGCGAAAAAGTTTAAGGAACTGAATCATGCGCGATAAGATCCGTTTAGTTTCAACTGCTGGTACTGGTTTTTTCTACACTACCGACAAGAACAAGCGTAACATGCCTGAAAAAATGGAAATCAAAAAATACGATCCTAAAGCTCGTAAACACGTGATTTTCAAAGAAGCTAAAATCAAGTAATTTTAGTTTTCAGAATCTCAAAAACCCAGCCTCGGCTGGGTTTTTTGTTTTTAGCGCTTAGAAAATTTTATTAGAGCACAATAATCTAGCTTGGCTTGCTGTTTTATCTTGCTTAATTATCAATCTAAGCGTAAAATGCGCGCTCATTTCGGCTTATTAAATTTAATTCCTTGCCTTAAACCGACTGGCCGAAACGGTAGAAGGCTCTATTAACCGTAAGGAATATCCATGCGTCATTACGAAATCGTATTCATGGTTCACCCTGATCAGAGTGAGCAAGTAGCTGGTATGATCGAACGTTATACTGGTTCTATCACTGAAGCTGGTGGTACTATCCACCGTCTTGAAGACTGGGGCCGTCGTCAATTGGCTTACCCAATCGACAAGCTTCACAAAGCTCATTATGTTCTTATGAACGTTGAAGCACCTACTGAAGTAATCAGCGAGCTAGAAACTACTTTCCGCTACAACGATGCAGTGCTTCGTAACTTAGTTATGCGTACTAAAGACGCTGTAACTGAAGCATCTCCTCTTGCGAAAGAAGAGAAGAAAGAAGCACCAGCTGCTTAATCGTTTTGAGTTCAAGCATGGCGCTTGCAGTTGAGACAAAAAGATGAGCCAACCGCTTAATCCTTATATGAATCAGCTGACATTATCTGGGGTTGTATGTAAAACCCCAAAATATAGTCAAAGCCCTGCTGGTATACCGCATTGTATTTTTGTTCTTGAACATAAATCGATGCAAGTTGAAGCAGACCTTAACCGTAATAGTTATGTCAGGCTTCAAGTTGTTGCCAGCGGCACGCCATTGCAACAACAGACTCAACAATTGCACGTTGGGCACCAAGTGCAGGTGACGGGGTTTTTAAACCGTCACGAAGGTCGAAACGGCTTAAGCCAATTGGTCTTGCATGCTCAACATATAGAAAGAATTTTTTGAGGAATTTTACTCATGGCACGTTATTTCAGACGTCGTAAGTTCTGCCGCTTTAAAGCGGAAGGCGTACAACAAATCGATTATAAAGATCTAGCTACTCTTAGAAACTATGTTACAGAAAGTGGCAAAATCGTACCTAGCCGTATCACAGGTACTAGCGCTAAATATCAGCGTCAGCTAGCAACTGCTATCAAGCGTGCTCGCTACTTAGCCCTTCTTCCATACACTGACTTACATAAGTAAGCAGCGGATTAACAGTTTTTAAAAGGTGTAGAGACATGCAAGTTATTCTACTAGACAAGATCGCAAACCTAGGTGGCCTAGGTGACCAGGTTGTAGTTAAATCTGGCTTCGCACGTAACTTCCTTTTCCCAAAAGGTAAGGCAGTTCCTGCAACTAAAGCTAACATCGAAACTTTCGAAGCACGTCGTGCTGATTTAGAAGCTAAGATCGCTGAAGATCTAGCTGCTGCTCAAGCTCGCGCTGACAAGTTAGAAGCATTAGCTGAAGTTACACTAGTTTCTAAAGCTGGTGACGAAGGCAAGTTATTCGGTTCTATCGGTACTCGCGACATCGCTGAAGCTATTTCAGCTGTTGGCGTTGAAGTTGCTAAATCAGAAGTTCGTTTACCTCTAGGTACTATCCGTGAGACTGGCGAATTTGACGTAGCAATCGCAGTACACTCAGACGTAACGGCTACTATCAAAGTAATCGTTATCGCTGAAGCTTAATAGCAATATTAAGTAAAAAAAGCCGCGCTTAGGTGCGGCTTTTTTGTGCCTGAAATTTGAGTAATAGCCACTTTCTGAATTAGCCTTAAACACGCTTAATTGTAGCGTTTTGTACCGCTATCAACTCATAGGTTTACGGTAAATAGTATTGGTTTTCATATTTTAAATACCTAATTTATAATCCTATAATCTTACCTATTTTACAAACAAACATTCTTTTTTCTTAATTTTATTTTTCTTATTAGTATAATCGGATGAATAAAAGTAAATTGGTTAAAATTGACACTGACAACGCTGTCATTTATATTGTTTTAACAAAAAAGTATTAGAGGTATTAAGATTGTTAAATGCGCTCGTGTTAAGTGGACAAGGTAAGCAACGTGGTTTTACATTAGTTGAATTACTTATTGTTGTAGCAATTATAGGTATTCTCTACAGTGTGGCATTACCCGCTTATACTGAGCATATGCAGCGCAGCCGACGCGCTGATATTCAACAAGAATTACTTCAATATAGTGCAAGTCTTGAGCGTATCTATTCGCGAAATGGTGGATATCCCAATACATTCACAACGCAAGATACTAGCTATTACTCTTTTACTTATACTGCCACCGATAAAGCTGCTGGTGCAGTGAGTGATTTTAAAAACCGTGGCTACAGTTTAAAAGCAACGCCTAATACGGGCTCTGCACAAGCGGGCGATCGCTGTGGTGAGCTTGTCGTTAACCATGATGGTAGTTACAGCGCGACAGCCAATGATTGTTGGGAGTAACTAAATTGCGTCGTTTAGTTGGTTTTACCCTAGTTGAATTATTAGTGGTGCTCGGTGTTATTGGGATTTTGGCAAGTCTTGCATTGCCATCTTTTAGCCAGCAGATTTTGCAAGATCGCGTCATTACTACCGCAAATCAACTCAACAACGTTTACAAATATGCACGCAGTGAAGCTGTAAAACGCGATAAGTCGATTCGATTAGTTGTGAGTGATAACCGCTGGGAAGTGACTTTAAATGAAGCCGGTGTTGATACTATTTTAAAAGCATTTTCTGTGACAAAAGCTGGCGTTAGCGTCAATTTGGTCTCATTAACGGTGAGTGCCAGTGGTGAGGTTGATAGACAAGCAAGTATTCGTATTCAAGATGAGCATGTTAACACCACAGACTATGTGATGTGTGTACTTAAAAGTGGGCAAAATTGGTTAGTTGAAAGTTCACAGCGAGGGTGTGCATGAAGAAACAAGCAGGTTTTTCATTACTAGAGGTCATGATTTCTGTTGTTATTGCTGGGATAGCGTTATTGGGTTTAGCTGCAGCGCAGTTGAAGTCTTTACAGTATGCGACCAATAGTTTTCATTATACGGTGTCACTTATTCAAGGCCAAAACACAATTGAGCGTTTATGGCCGCATGTGTGTGAAATTCAAAAAACCGATCCCGCTTTGTTTCAGGATGCCACTTTTAGAGAAAGCCTTAAGCCACAAGTAAACGACTACCAACTGACGATTCCGGCTTCTTACAGTAACGATATGCAAATAAATGTTGGTTGGGTTGATAAACGTATGACTGATAACGCTGAAAACCAAATTAGTTTAAACGCCAGTTTTCCCGATTTATCGGCGGCTTGCTAATGATGAAGCGTGGTAAGGGTTTTAGTTTAGTTGAGCTGATGGTTGCACTTGCAGCAGGGGCATTTTTACTTGCAGGCGTGAGTTTATCTTATTCGGCTATTAAAAGTACGATTGCGGTAAGTAAAGAACTTGAAAACGCCCAAGAAGTGATTCGCTTCACAAGTAAAGTGTTCACCCGAAGTATAAAACAAACGCAATTAACGCCAATCGTTAGTGCAGATAACAGCACGATCACAATTACGCAGCCAAGTGGCGTTATTGCCTGTGATGGCTCTATTACCACGTCTCAAGTGACAGAAATCTATCGTTTAAATGGCAACGACTTATTATGCTCGTTAAATGGTGCGGTTGCCGAACGCTTACTAACTGGTATTGAAGCATTATCGTTTAGTTTATCTGGTGACTTGGTCACGATAAGTGTCAAACCACGGGATTTACCAACTCAATTTGGTCAAGGTATCAACATCGATATTGCCTTAACGAACGCAATTTTACTCAAAGCATATGGGAATAGTCGTGTTTAATAAACAAGCTGGTTTTACGCTTTTTACGGTTCTTATTTTAACCAGCATGGCGAGTATTGTGGTGCTGAGTTCATTACGCGAAACAATTGTACAAGAGCGCTTAAGTGGTAATTTTCAGAAAAAACTAAACAGTCGTTTACTAGCCGAAAAAGGTGTTTTTGAACAAGCTAAGTTATTGCAGCAAACTATTAATCGAGAAGGTATTCTCGCGGTTGATGAGTTGATCAATAAAACAAGCGATGCCTCAGGAGTGGGCGTTATCGCTGCTGATGCCACGTTTAATGCCAGTGTAAGTAAAAATGCCGATGGTGAACTAGAAATTGCCAGTTTAGGTCAGCGTTTTGAGGGAGATGCACAAAGTAATCTAGTTGCACGTTTTGCACTGCAAGGAGCTAAAGGAAGCTCTGTATTTACTAATGCGATGGTGGGTTGTAAAGGAGTTAACTTATCGGGGAGTGGCAGTATTGATAGCTACGACTCTAGCAAAGGTAGCTATGAAGAAACAAAATCGAATGATGGCGATGTATCGACCATCGCTGGTGATTCGGATGTTGTGCTGTCTGGTCATTCACCTATAAGAGGTGATGTTAAGGCTACAGGGGTTATCTACTTAAATGGTTCATCACCGATTATAGGTAATATTCATTCAAATACCGGGGTGTATATTTCACCAGGTAGTGGTTTACGTGTTGACGGTAACGTCTACACGGGTGGGTATTATACCCATCGTGGTGGCACTGTGTCAGGTGTTGTTAGAGCTAATGGCGATGCCAAAATGCAGTGGTCGACGTTTATTACAAATAACCAAGGTGAAGCGCTGGATATTATGTATGGTGGAACTGGTGACTTTAAAGATACCTATAATAATCAGCAAAATGGTGTTCATTACAGTGATAGTAAGTTTAATGTAAACCCAAATGTTGCACCTGTTACCGTTGCAGATCCTAGTGCACCAGATTACGATCCGAGCAACCCAGACACCAACTGTGATCCTCTTATACTTCCAGAGAAAATGGTCGATATTCTCGATGAAGTTACTGACTATGATACTGTTTCGATTGGGCCAACACAGCAATTCAAGCTGAACACTCAAAAAGGTTTTTTTAGTCAAAATGGTCGACAAATTATCTTTCCGACGTTTGCGGATATTTTCTTGTTTGATTCAAATCCACAAACAAAAACAAGCGGTAGTAATAGTAAGGAATCTATATTTGCACTAGACCGATTAAAAATGACCAGTGACGGCAAAATGGAGGTCTCTGGTGGTGATGTTATTTTATTGGTTGATGGTGACTTCACAATGGAAGGCGACACGACTCTTACAATAAAGAAAGACAGCAGTTTAACCGTGTTAATCACCGGCAAAGTGAGCATTGGTGCGGGAGCAAAAGTAATCACTGAACAAGAAGGGTTAACCAGCAGTGGTCATCCTTCACTGTCATTTTATTCAACATTTAATGGCATCAATGGAGTGCAATTTAGTGGAGCTGCAAATTTATATGCTGCGATATATGCGCCCCTCACAACGGTAAAATTATCTGGTAGTGGTGAGCTATTTGGTAGCGTTCGTGGCTCAAGTATCACAGCAACAGGGGGCAGTGGTGCCCATTACGATGCAAGTTTGTTGCAGGTTAAAAATGGCACGACACCGTCATCTCCAGCTCGTATTGTGTTTTTAGGTTGGCGCTACAAAACCGCAGAAACAAGCGAAGACGAAAGCGACGCATCACCTGCAGAATAACGCAAATCCCCCAAATAAAATTGTGTAAGCTCAATTATTTGTAGCTTACACAAAAAAATTTAATTTCATTTAAACCTTTTGAATCCCCCCTTACGTCTAATACACTAAATTCACAATAATAATCATAAAGGACAACATCCAGGATGTTGATAGATGCAGAACAAGCGTTCGTCCAGCAAAGTGAGCATGCCTTGATCGAGCGGGTTAAAAGCGGTGATCAAGCTGCCTATGCAACACTTTATGAGTTGCATGTGAAGCGAGTATATAGCCTTTGTTTACGATTGCTTGCAGATAAAGAGCACGCAGAAGATGCCACGCAAGAAGTGTTTGTACAGCTTTGGCATAAAATTGCTAACTTCGATGGACGCTCACAGTTTTCGACTTGGTTACATAGTGTTACCAGCAATATTGCGATTAGCTACATTCGCAAACATAAGAGTTGGCTGCAAAAAGTCGTGAGTTTTGAACAAAGTGGTATGGATGAGCAAAGCGCTGCAGATTGCGACGGCTTTAACGGCCTCGATAAGTTGGTGCTGAGATTACCTGAACGAGCACGTATGGTCTTTGTGCTGCACGCCATTGAAGGCTATCGCCATGAAGAGATAGCGAACATGCTAAACATGGCAGTTGGTTCAAGTAAGTCGCAATTTCACCGTGCAAGGCAGTTATTAAAAGAGTGGTATGAAAATGAGTAAGCAAGAATTTGAACAATTTTTAAATGACTCGCTTAACCAGAAGCAAGATATTAGCCCAGATAAAGATCTCTGGCCGGGTATTGAGCGAGCAATTGCTGAGCCGCAAACGCAGCAAATTGAGAAACCAACTCATGGCTGGAATAAGCTCGCGGCTGTGGCTGCTTGTTGTATTGCTGCACTGTTGACCGTACAGCTTTTTGTCGGTCAAGGTGAATCAAATAGCATGATGGCAATGAGTGATTATTTCACTAAGCAAAAGCAAAGTTTATTGGTGCAGTATCAAAATCAACCTGCATTAACCGATAATTGGCAGCAACAGCTTAAAGAGTTAGAAGAAGCAGAAAGCGCCATCAAGCAAGCACTTGAGAATGAACCTGAAAATCCAGCTTTATTACAAATGCTCTCGCAGGTTTATCAGCAGCAACTGGACTTAATTAACAAGGTGCATGCACCGAAGTGGCAAACGATTTAGGAGTGACAATTATGAAATTACTAGCTTTAACATTAGGATTATTGCCACTGATGGCAATGGCAGGACAAACCATTAACGAACAAATTGATGTGCCTGTAAATAAACGTATTTTTATTGAAAATCAACGGGGTGATGTACGCATTGAAGGCTGGGATAAGCCTCAACTTAAAATCGAAGGTGAGCTTGATGATAAAGCCGAAGGTTATCGTTTAGATGTGGAAGGCAGCCGTGTTGAATTTATCGTCAAAATGCCGCGTAACTTACGTGGTTGGAATAACGGTGATGGTTCACGTTTAACCATTTACATGCCAAAAAGCAGTGAGCTTGAGTTTGCCGGTGTGAATGTAACCGTCAGTGCTAAAGAGCTTGAAGCAGGCGCTGAAATCGATACCGTCAACGGCGACATTACAGTGCAAAAAATTAGCGGCAATATGAGCTTTGAAACAGTCAATGGTGATGTAAATGCCCATGATCTTAACGGTGATATTCGCTTTGAAACGGTCAATGGTGAAATCAACGATAAAAACTCACAGGGTGCCTTACGCTTTACTGCAGTTAATGGTGATATAAAATCAAAAACCAAAGCGCAAGATGTTCGCCTTGAGAACGTAAATGGTGATATTGACTTTGCCTTTGATGCAATTAAAAAGCTACGCATAAATACAGTAAACGGTGAAGCGGAAGTTCACATCAACAAGCTGCTAGCAGATGCCAATATTCGTTTTGAATCAGTCAGTGGTGACGCCGAGTTTTACTTCCCTGCAGCTGTATCGGCAAAGTTTGAAATTGAAGCTCACGCAAACGGTAAAATCGTTAATGAGCTGAGTGATGACAGAGCAACGAAGGCTAAATACGGCCCATCTAGCGACTTAGAATTTAGTATTAACGGTGGCGATGCTGATATCGAAATGGATACGATTAGCGGACGCATTGAACTTCGTAAACAGAAATAACGATTACAGAATATACCCAATTACAATAAAGCGGGAGGACTTCCCGCTTATACCAATCGTGTTAAGTTGTTGGTCTTAAATAGCGACAGATAAATGAAGTGATAACAAGGCAGAAATTTTGACATGTAGTTACTCTACTTTAGACATTTCTAACGCAGTTAGCGCTTTATTTAGCACGCTAGAATGACCAAATATTTAAGTCGATTGGTATTAACTATTTGCACAGCCTTAGCAAGTCGATAGAATAGAGCCATTCAATTTAAGTTTTGTGAAGTTATGGCCAAACCAGATAAGCAAGTCGACACGTTAAAAGTTCCTCCCCATTCAATTGAAGCTGAGCAATCTGTTTTAGGTGGTTTAATGCTTGATAATCAAGCGTTTGACCGTGTTGCTGAGTTAGTGGTTGCACAGGATTTTTATACCCGCACCCACAAGCTAATTTTTGAAGCAATGGTGAGCCTTGCTGAAAGTGGCGACCCTATCGATTTGATCACTATTTCTGAAAGCTTAGAAAAAAATAATCAGTTAAGTAGTGTCGGTGGTTTTGCCTACCTTGCCGAAATTGCCAAAAACACGCCAAGTGCAGCGAACATTGATGCTTACGCGAATATTGTTCGTGAACGTGCTGTTATCCGTGAAATGATTGGTGTTGCGAACGAAATTGCCGAAGCTGGCTTTAGCCCTGAAGGGCGTACCAGCCATGATTTGCTCGACTTTGCCGAAAGTAAAGTATTTAAAATTGCAGAGCAACGCACAAAAAGTACTGAAGGGCCGCAAAGCTTACATAGCATCTTAGAAAAAACCGTCGATAAGATTGAAGAGCTTTATCAGTCGCCGCAAGATGGTGTAACCGGTGTAAGTACAGGTTATACCGACCTTGATAAAATGACGGCAGGTATGCAGCCTTCTGACCTTATCATCGTGGCGGCACGTCCATCGATGGGTAAAACCACCTTCGCGATGAACTTAGCCGAACACGCAGCTATGACACAAGATAAGCCTGTGCTTATTTACTCACTAGAGATGCCTTCAGAGCAAATCATGATGAGGATGCTGGCATCGCTAGGTCGCATTAACCAAACTAAGGTGCGTACTGGTCAGCTTGATGATGATGACTGGGCGCGCCTGTCGTCAACCATGGGCTTGTTGATGGAAAAAGGTAAGATGTATGTTGATGATGCATCGGGCCTAACACCCACAGATGTACGCTCGCGTGCACGTCGCATTGCCCGCGACCATGGCGGTATTAGTATGATCATGGTCGACTATTTACAGTTAATGCGTGTACCAAGCTTATCTGATAACCGTACCTTAGAGATTGCTGAAATATCTCGCTCATTAAAAGCACTGGCAAAAGAACTGCAATGTCCGGTTATTGCATTATCACAGCTAAACCGTACTCTAGAGCAACGTGCCGATAAACGCCCAATCAACTCCGACTTACGTGAATCAGGCTCGATCGAGCAGGATGCCGACTTAATCATGTTTATTTACCGTGATGAAGTGTATAACGAAGACAGTGCTGAAAAAGGCGTGGCCGAAATCATCATTGGTAAGCAGCGTAACGGCCCAATCGGTAAAGTACGTTTAACGTTCCAAGGTCAATTCTCGCGTTTTGATAACTACGCGGGTCCAGCTATGGATGACGAATACTAATGCGCTTAGCCATTGCCGAAATCAACCTTCAAGCACTTGCCCATAATTTAGCGCAAGTGAAGCGCTTTGCGCCTGGTTGCAAAGTAATGGCGGTGCTAAAAGCCAACGCCTATGGTCATGGCTTAGTAAAAATTGCCCAATACTTAAATGATGCCGACGCTTTTGCGGTAGCACGAATTGACGAAGCGTTAGCGCTACGTGCCGGTGGACTGACAAAACCGATTGTATTGCTTGAAGGTTTTTTTCATCAAGACGATCTGCCCATTTTGCTGGCAAATAACTTTCAAACCATCATTCATGATGAGAATCAGCTCACCAGCCTTGAAAATGCAATGCTTGATGCACCAATTGCATGCTGGTTAAAAGTGAATACGGGTATGCATCGACTGGGTATTGCTCCTTCGCAATTCGAGTCTTTCTACAATCGCTTAAAAGCAAGTCCTAATGCCCGTGATGACATTAAATTAATGACGCATTTCTCGTGTGCCGATGACATCAATGATGAAAAGACCGCTCAGCAAATTGCTTTGTTTGACTCATTAGCTGATGGCAAAAGCGAGCAGCATTGCCTTGCAAACTCAGCTGGCATTATTGCTTGGCCAAAAGGTCATGGCGAGTGGGTACGCCCGGGGTTGATGCTCTATGGCGTATCGCCAATGCTTAATGGTGTTGGTCAACAGCACGGGCTTGAACCTGTTATGCGTTTAACGACTCGCGTTATTGCGATTCGTGATGTTGAGGCTAATCAATGTGTTGGCTATGGTGGCCGTTGGTGTAGTGATAAAGCCACTAAGCTTGCCGTAGTTGCGATGGGCTATGGTGATGGTTATCCGCGTCATGCCGAGCAGGGCACACCGGTTATTATTAAGTCGCAGCGCTATGGTATTGTTGGCAGTGTGGCGATGGATATGATCACGGTCGATATTGGTGATAACCACGACAATATCAAAGTAGGAGATGAGGTGATCATGTGGGGGCCTGAGCTTCCTGTTGAAGAGATTGCCCAGTGTGCGACCACCATTCCTTACGAGTTACTGTGTAATATCACCCCGCGAGTAAGTTACGAGTATCAAGAATAACTATTCTTTAATAAAATACACGTCGCTAAAGCCCATTCGTGCGAATTCTTGATCACGAAAATTACGCACTGCTGCAGAACCTTTTGAAGTCATTTCGACTTGCTGTTCCATCTTTAAATAATTCGTTAAATCAATGCCTTCAGCCGCAGCTATCGCATGATACATATCGCGGTATTTATCTTTAGCAAAATTGATTTCGCGCGGTTGGTTTTTAAATTTATAAGTGATGCGGCGTGCCATAATGAGTCCTCAATGTTTATCGGGGCTGATTTTACACTAAAAAATAGCCAGAGCCATGACTTGTTAGTATAAGCGAGTTACAATGCAATACTTTGAAAATACTCGGTAACGCATATGAAACTTTCAGTAGAGATCAGCAAGTATCCACTTCACCAAGATTATATTCCGTTTATTAAAGGTTTTATTGACCGTGTAAATAGTTATGAAGGTCTAAAAGTGATCACCAATACCTTATCGACACAGATTTTCGGTGATTATGATTTAGTGATGTCTGTACTTAATACTGAAATCAAACGTTCATATGAAGAGTTTGGTAAAGCTATTTTTGTTTGTAAATTCTTACATGGTGACTTGTCGCCTAGCGAAGACTAATCTCTAAAGTAGCGCGTGTTATGGAATTTTTGAGCGAAACCTTCTCAGGCTTTACTGCCATGTCGCATTGGGAATACATTGCCGTTGCATTGTCGATGGCGTATTTACTGTTAGCGATTAAAGAAAGCCTATGGTGTTGGCCTGCCGCGTTTTTGAGCACCTTTATTTATACCGTGATGTACTGGAATGGCGCACTGTTGATGGAGTCGCTACTTAATTTTTACTACATGTATATGGCGGTATATGGTTGGGTAGTTTGGCGCCGGGGCATGAACAATAAAGATCATCTGCCAATAATTTCTTGGTCGTTGAAGCGCCATGCAGTGATTTTGCTTGCTACTTCATTAGCTTCAGTTGTTATTGGTTTTGTGATGACCAATTACACCCATGCTGATTTTGCTTATTTAGACAGTTTTACCACCTGTTTTGCTGTGGTGACAACCTACCTTGTTGCTAAGAAGGTACTGGAAAACTGGTTATACTGGATTGTGATTGATGCAGCTTCGATGTATTTGTACTTTGAAAAAGGTTATTACCCAACCTTAGTGCTTTTTGTGTTTTACACCATTATGGCAGCGTGGGGCTTTAAAACCTGGTACGAAGAATACGAGCAGCATCAGGCTAAGCCGCTTGCACAGCTATAGATGAAAACAGAGCAACAAATTCACGCGTTGTTTGCGCGTTTTGACCCCCATTTAATTATTACCTCAATCAGCCCGCTGGTTGAGGGATTAAGCAATGACAACTACTTAGTAAAAACCTCAAATAAAGATTTCTTGGTTAAGCATTATCGCGACCACTGGCCTGCAATTGGCCTTGCTGCGCAAACGCACTTTGCAAAGCAAAGCTGCTGTCCAGCACCGCTTTGGTTAGAGCAAGCAACCGATACCGCTATTTTTGAATACGTGGCAGGTAGCATTGCAAGCGGTGAGTTCTGTAGTAGCTTATTGCCTGATTTAGTGAATTTACATCGTTATCCTGTGCTAACTGAGCCTATGGATATTGCCTACGAAATTAACTATTACCAGCAAACACCCCGTTACCAGCAACACGCAGAGCTAATTAAGCAATCACTGGCTTATATTGCTTCAGCACCAAAAGATATGGGCTTTTGCCATAATGATTTAGTAAAAGAAAATATCATTGTGAATGAATCAGGTATGTTTTTGATCGACTTTGAATATGCCAAAAGTAACGATGTTTATTTTGACTTAGCGGCGCTAGTGGTGAGTTTTGCACTGAATGACGAGCAGCAACTAGCATTACTTAAAAGTTACCATGCGCTTGTGTGCGACCATCACGAGTTTAACTTATCAGTTGAAAAGCTCGCAGCGTTTCATGCACTGTTTTTACTTTTATGTATTTGCTGGTATGAACAACGTGGTGCGATGGACAAAGTGGCGCCACTGCTTACACAGCTTAACCACTTCATATTAAAAGTTAAAAACTAAAGACCGCCAATTCGCTCGGCAAGCTCTTTATATTTTTTTACGTCTTCTGGATCAAACAAAGGCTCACCTTTGTCATCTTGTGATTTAGAGATCAGTAAATGTTCGCGAGCAAGGCGTTTTACACGTTCAACTTTGACACCTAAAAATTCCGCCACTTGCTCTGTAGACATTAAACTCATGATCAAATTCCCCTTATGCGGCAATGAATGCCACCTTGTTATTAATTTTACTAAGTATACGTTAATACCTTGGTTCTGCCCGAAAGTGAAGTGTTTTAATGCAAATTGCTGAATTTATGTGCATATAGAGAGCTCGGCGCTAGCATTTAATGACAGATGCCATTATCATTGCCGGGTTGTCATGCTGATATCGCGAGTCAGTACTGGCGACGACAAATGTGCTCTCGTGGTGAAATGGATATCACGTGGCCCTCCGGAGGCTAAGTTGCAGGTTCGATCCCTGCCGAGAGCGCCATTTGCTCTTCACTTTAATATCTTCTAAGCTCGATTTACTCTTTAATAAAACTCAAAAGTAAAATGACCTATCAACCCATAGACTGTAGCGACTACGATAAGTACGAATTATGGTGCATGCATAAATCATTATTGAGTATTACCTTAGTATCTGGTGAACAGGTAGAGGGAAGGGCTGAGACACTCAAAATAGTTAACTCCGATGGCGAGCACCTGATTTTGGCGACAAAAAAAGGCGAACATGCCGTCCGCCTTGATTTAATTAAAAAGGTTATCGCGTTATAGCCACTTCTTATTTTTAAAGTAAATGCCAATTCCAACGGTTAGCACCAGCAAGAAAATAATAAACAAGCTAAATGCATAAGGGCTTTCAGTGCCCGGAATTCCACCCACGTTTACACCGAGTAAGCCTGTTAAGAAGCCAAGTGGTAAAAACAGTGCAGCAACTACCGACATCACATACATGCGTTGGTTTAGTTGCTCCGACACTTGGCTGGTAATCGCTTGTTGAATAATTTGCGCACGTTCAATCGAGCTGTCTAGCTCCTCTAAATAACGGATCAACATATTGGTTGTTTCGTTTAAGCGTGCTTTATCGTCTTCATCTAGCCACTTATATTTGTTGTTTAGCAAAGTAATAAGTGCTTCTTTTTGTGGTCTTAAATAACGTTTTAACGCGATTGTCTGACGACGAATTTGCGCTAGCGATTGATGATCAAAGCCTTTGTTTGGTTCATCAATTTCATCTTCAAAGCCATCGAGTGTGTCATCAAGGCTATCGATCACCGCTTGCATACGAGACGTTAGGTTTTGCGCTAATTGACACACTAATTCAGAGATTGAGCAAGGGCCATTACTACCATCGAACGATTCAACAACGTCTTGCACCGATAATAAACGGCGTTTACGCGTTGTAACAATAACATTCTCGTTGATGAATAAACGTAACGACACCATATCTTCTGGACTTTGCGCGGGGTTTAAATTTACACCACGTAAAAACAGCATGTTACCGTTGGTAACTTTAGTTAGGCGAGGGCGTGTTTCATCAGCAATAAGGGACTCAAGTTCGTAATCTGTTAATAAGTTACTTTGTTCAAGCCACTGCACTGCATCGGCCTGACTGTAGTCCATGTGAACCCAAAGTTTTCCGTGTGCAGGTTGCCAATTTTGCAGCTCAGTACTATTGTCAATAGCACGTGCGCCGCCTTGTTCGTCTAAGATTAAGACATGAAGTAACCCATTGATCATATTGAGCTCTCATTTTACAAATAGTGCGATATAGTTGAGTATATACATAAGTATAGTCAAGACTATATTAATGAAATCGATTTATCGAGGGGATAAATATATTTCGTTGGTGTTTCTAGCGCTGTAGCGTATAAGACACTTTTTTAAAGAGGGCACATGAATGACCGCAAAAATGATAGTTGGCTGGCGTGAGTGGCTGAGCTTGCCAGAACTGGGCATTGAGAAGATCAAAGCGAAGGTGGATACAGGTGCGCGTACATCTTGTATTCATGCGTTTGATATTGAGGAATTTTCAGAAAATGGCGAAAACTGGGTGAAATTTAGTACCCATCCTCTGCAAGAAGATGTAGAAACAACAGTGTTGTGTCGTGCAAAAATCGTTGAGCGTAAGTACGTGACCAGTTCGAGTGGTCAGCGTGAACTTCGTTACTTTATTGAAACAAAACTCGTTGCAGGAGACCAAAGCTGGCCTGTAAGAGTAACCTTAAGTAACCGTGCAACGATGAAATTTAGAATGTTGCTAGGGCGCACAGCAATGGAAAATCGTATAGTCGTTGATCCGGCTTTATCACACTTATTATAAAAAGGACTTATGACACATTTTTAATGTGTATGAGTTAAACAGTTAAGGTTTTAACTATGAAACTTGGTATTTTATCTCGCAACCAAAATTTATATTCAACACGTCGCTTGATAGAGGCAGCAGAACAGCGTGGTCATGAAGTAAAAGTGATTGATGCACTACGTTGCTACATGAACATTAATTCAGAGCAACCAGAAATTCATTATCGTGGCGAAAATTTAAAAGATTTTGATGCTATCGTGCCACGTATAGGTTCATCAGTAACTTTCTATGGTTGTGCGGTATTACGTCAGTTTGAAATGATGGGCGTATTTCCTGTGAACGAGTCTGTTGCTATTACCCGTTCACGTGACAAATTACGTTCACTACAGCTACTCTCGCGAAAAGGTGTGGGTATGCCAGTAACAGGCTTTGCGAGCAAACCTGATGACGTAAAAGACTTATTAAGCATGGTAGGTGGCACACCTGTAGTAATTAAACTACTTGAAGGTACGCAAGGTATCGGTGTGGTATTAGCTGAAACACGCAAAGCAGCAGAAAGTGTAATTGAAGCATTCATGGGCTTGAAAGCCAATATCATGGTGCAAGAGTACATCAAAGAAGCTGGCGGTGCTGATATTCGCTGTTTCGTACTAGGTGATAAAGTTATTGCTGCTATGAAGCGTCAAGCTCAAGAAGGTGAGTTCCGCTCGAACTTACACCGTGGTGGTAGTGCGACACTTGTGCGTATTACGCCTGAAGAAAGAAGAACTGCGGTTGCAGCTGCTAAAGCGATGGGCTTGAACGTAGCAGGTGTCGATTTACTTCGTTCTGCACGTGGTCCATTAGTGATGGAAGTAAATTCATCACCAGGCCTTGAAGGCATTGAAGTAGCAACAGGCAAGGACATTGCTGGCATGATCATCAATTTTATTGAGAAAACAGCCGCTACAAAAAGAACTGCAACTCGTGGTAAAGGCTAAGCCTTTACCCATAGGATAATAAGCGCTCTATTAAAAGGAACAGTGCGTGGCTAAGGTTAAGAAAAATACACCGTTTTCAATTTTAGGTGATACGGTGGGGGTTGGCGAACGTAAAACATTTTCTATTGAAGCTGCTAAGCTTTATACCCATTCGCCGTTAAATATTCCGATTGAAGTCGTCAATGGTGTGCAGCAAGGACCGGTATTAATGGTATGTGCGGCCATTCATGGTGACGAGCTCAATGGTGTTGAGGTTGTTAGGCAATTACTGGCTAAGATTGAGCCTGAGCAACTGCGAGGGACAATTATTGCAGTACCGATTGTGAATGTATTTGGATTCATTCACAAATCACGCTATTTACCTGATCGCCGAGATATGAACCGTAGCTTTCCGGGCTCAACCCGCGGTTCACTAGCTGGGCGCATGGCTAATGCATTTTTCTCGCAAGTAGCTATGCATTGTACGCATATTATTGACTTACATACGGGCGCGATACACCGGACAAACTTGCCGCAAATTCGTGCTAATTTAAGTGATCCTGCAACGGCAGCTATGGCGAAAGCCTTTGGTACTCCAGCGGTGATTGATGCATCACTTCGTAATGGCTCATTACGTAGTGAGGCGGCAAATTTAGGTATTCCAGTGATTACTTATGAAGCTGGTGAAGCGCTTCGCTTTGACCCTATTGCCATTGCTGCAGGTGTGCAAGGTGTTGATTATGTAATGCGCCATTTAAAAATGGTACGTGGTAAGCGAGCTAAGAAGCTACCAGAGCCGGTTATTGCAAGCTCAACAAGCTGGGTGCGCGCCGAAGTTGACGGTATTGTGCGTGCACAAGTATCACTTGGTGAGCGAGTAATGAAAGGGCAAGTGTTAGCTTATATCAGCAGCCCACTTGGTGATGCTGAGCTTGAGCTACTCGCTCCGCGCAGTGGTATTGTGATTGGTCAACAAACCATGCCGCTTGTGAACGAGGGGGATGCCGTATTCCATCTTGCTTACTTTGCTCATGCAAATAGTATTGTAGAGCAACAACTTGAAAACTTTATTGATGAAATAAGCGATATTGAAGACGAGTTGAAAACGGCAGATTTAAATAATTAGCCGATAAAGTATTTTATAAAAAAAGCCGCAATTGCGGCTTTTTTTTGCTGGACGTTAATTACATATATTTCTGATTAAGCAGATGTTGATTTAACTTTTCTAGTGTTTAAAATAGAGACAAATGGAATTGGTAAATTAATAAGGAAATTACCATGTCTGCACATGCTCGCCGTGCAATTGCACAAAGGCAACGTCAAAAAGAAATTCAAAACATACTCGCCAGTAATAATCATACAATGTTAATCATGAACTCAGCGGAGTTTGTTGACTACATTATTTCTGTAAAAATGAAACAGGGATATTCTCGTGCACAAGCAGTTGACTGGATTGACGGGAAGTTAAAAGAACATAAGTCTAGACCAAATCAATGGGAAAGATATAAAAATGAGCTAAAGTTCGGTGCTGGGTTATACCCTTTACTTAGTGATGTAAAAGCGCTAACCGTTTTGGCTATGGCACTTAAAGAGCAGGGGAATGTATTTGGAAAGTTTAAAATTAAAGTTTACAACGGCTCGCCTGCCATAATCATAGATTCATACCCACGAATTCGTGAACACTTAACAGGGACTCGGTATTTAGCTAGTAACCCAAAACTATTTACTGTTGGTGTGGGTAGGTTAGAAGCGGCAAAGTCAATGAAAGGTGGTTTTGTAGTTACTTTAATCATATCAGTTACTTTTCATGCTTTAGATCTCATTCTTAAAGATGAGAAAACATGGCATGATTTTGTTGCAGGTGTTGCTGTCGATATGACAATTGTTGCTACAACTATCGCTGCAACAATATTAGTTGCAAAAGTGCTCGTAGGTATTGTCGGTACCGCTGTTATTACTACAGCAGCCGTTCCATTAATTATTGTTGTTGTAGTTGGTGCTGGAGTTACGTATTTATCATCAGTTTTCAAAAAAGAAATAGATGAGGTAACTAGCCTTCTTTCAGAACAGCTTAGAGCTCTTGAAGAAGAGGTTACCAATGGTATCGTAAAAATAATTCCTAAAAATGTAATTTATGAGAAAAATTATTGTGATAACTTTTATAACTATTTCTATAAAATAACAGGAATACCAAGAGTAGGTATTAGCAAAAGTAAGAGCAATATATGCAAATTCTGAAGTGGGAAAAATCTGGAGAGAAATTCTCCGACCTTGAGCTAGGTAGAAGATTAACTATATATTTTGGGGTGATCTTATTTGTCGTTCTTACTTTTGTTTTTGTTCATGCAACTTATACAGGTTTTCTAAATTATATATTTATTAATACAAACTATTATTATATTTCTGAATATGGATATGTTGCCCCATTAATTTTTTTTGTACCATTTCCATTGCTTTTAACTGTTGCAGGTATTCAAAAGTTATTGAATTATAAGAATGAAAGAACTTTTTTATTAGCAGTTAAAGTTATGTTTGTAGCTATTCCTGTGTATTTTGCTTTTTCAATCATATGTAGTCTTTATATCGAATCTAACTTAAAAAACCATGGCTACACTTATTGTTCTTGGTATGAATTTTCACCAACACGTTCACCAGATGTATGGTTAAAGAATAGCGAGCTTTGTTTGAAAGTTCATCATAATATTGTGTCAGATATTGAAGAATGGTTTAAATGGCACAATGAGCAAGGTATTGAACCTCAACTTGATGAACTTAAAGCCTTTATTGCAAAAAAAAATAAAGAGCAAGGTCGCTAAAAGAAAGGAATAAAATTAGATATAAGGAAAGGAACTTCATGCCATTATTAAAGTGGGAGAAATCAGATGAAAAATTTTCTGATCTTAATTTCACTACTAAATGCTGGCTACTATTTGGCTTGATATTTTTGACTTGTATTGCAATTTTATTACTTTATGGAACAAATAAAGGAATGAATGAGCATGTGTTTTTTAATACAGATAATCATTATGTAAGTGAGGTTAGCATTCAGGCCCCAGCTTTCTTTTTATTGCCATTCCCGTTTTTAATGATGATTGGGATAATTCAGAAGATATTTAATTATAAAAATGAAAGAACTTTTTTGCTGATGATAAAGTCAACGTTAGCAGGTATAGTTTTGTACTTTATTTCGTCGATTTTGTTGAGTTACTATATTGAAGCAAACTTAAAAAACCATGGCTATACTTACTGCTCTTGGTATAAGTTTTCCCCGACACGCTCACCAGATGTATGGCTAAAAAATAGTGAGCTTTGTTTGAAAGTTCATCATTATGTTGTGTCAGATGTTAAAGAGTGGTTTGAGTGGCATAATGAGCAAGGTATTGAGCCTCAACTTGATGAACTTAAGGCCTTTATAGCTAAAAAAAATAAGGAGCAAGGTCGCTAACCGACTATTTTAGACTAGCCAGACATTTTTAGTGTGATTCAAAAGCCGCAAATTGCGGCTTTATTTTTTGGGCCCTAAAATACGCTTTATGGTTGGCGCTTTAGTCGCTGTTGGTGGGGTCTTTAACACCATCACAGGGCGGGTAACAAAGATGTTGTTTGGGTAAATGACTTTGTGGCCATCAACATGCTCAAGCACCACGTTCATTAACCCCATTTCGATAATACGCCCTTCTAAGAAGTTTGCACCGTCAATTACTCTCACCCAAAAACCAACCCGACAATCGTTTTGAATAAACATCAGCAAGAAGGCTGTTAGGTTGCTTAGTAACGACCAAGCAGCAAAAAGGGCTACACCCAACATGGCAAAAATGGATGAGCCTAGTACTAACAAGCCGCGCAGCTCTATACCCCAAAAAACTAATACTAAGCATAGCATTACGATCGCCAAAATAATGTTAAGGAGTAGCTCTGCACGGTACTCTCGATGCGGATCAGCTTTACCTTTAATGGCTTTTAAAAGCAGTTTTTTGGTGGTTTTACGTAGTAGCGGATAGAGCAAAACCGCGATGATTGTCACGATTAAATGATATTGCTCATTAAAAAATTCGACGAAGTCCAAAGGGGTTCCCAAGCTAATAATTTACGTCCGATTTTAGCGCGTTAGTTGCTGAATAACACTAGCTTAAAAGGTATTTTTAACAGTCACAAGCCATTGTACTGAATCTATCTCATCATCGTGATTATTTATCGGTGCGGCAACATCTAGATGGATTACTGTTCCTGCATTGGCACGACTAGGGGCTAAACGAAGACCCACACCGACATTTTGTAGTACATTGCCATTTTCACCATTGTTTTTGTCGTTATACCAAGCTCTGCCAATATCATAAAATGCCGCGCCACCGACTTTGAATAACTGCAATAAATCGTATTCCCAATAATAGCGTTTTTCTAAAGTCACTAAAAAGCTACGATCGCCTACTTGGTAATCGAGCGGGTAGCCTCTGAGGCCGTTTTCTCCACCTAGAGTAAGTTGTTTGTCGGCGGTCAGGTTTTTTGCGTACTGCAGGCGTGCTTTAGCATACCAGCTTTGCCTAAGAGTCGTATTAAGGTAATACTGAACTTGCGTGCTTGTAAAAAGATTTTCAACATCATCAAGGGCTTCGTTCCAATAGCCGTCTATGTCGGCTTTAAAGCGCCAAAGTTGATTATCTCCGCTGTAGTGTGCTTTTGATAATGATAGTGAGTAAATGGCACGACTTGAATCATCGCTAAAGTCTTTGCTTGAATAACCAAGAAGAGCTTGGATATTCCAACCAAGGTTGAGGTCTTCGGTACGATATATGCTGTCGAAGTTTCTTACTTTGATGTAATGATCTTCAAACCATTGCGCACTCACATAGGGGTAACTAAGGCTACGATCATCTGCAATAGGGAAGCGCGTTTGTGAAATGGCTTTAAAGGTCTCTTCGCGGTTTTCAATGCCGAGTTTTATGCGCTGGGTCCAATTATTGGCAAGTTGGGATGAGTGACCAAAGTAAGCGCGGCTTAATACAGTTTTTTGTTCAAACTCACTGACCACATCTCCCCGATAATAAAGTGATTCGCGGCGCTCATCAGAGTAGCTTGTTGCGCCATAACTATAAGGTGTATCGATAGAAAAAAACGGGTAACTTACATCGATGTAATGGCGCTTACCATCGTCGTTATCGGAATATTCTAGCCGCCCACGATAGCGGCTTGAAAAGATATTAGGATCATCATAAACAAATAGGTAACCGGTGCGGTCAGCATCATGCGTACGCGAGAACGACACGCGTTTACCCCAACCTAAAAAGTTTGACTCGCGAAACCCAAGGCTTGACTCATTTTCGCCACCGCTGCGGCTGAAACTTATTTCTGGCAGTAAGGTCCATAAATCGCGGGTGACAACATTAACGTGTACATTTCCGTCACAGTCAAGTTTGGCGTTAATACGGGCGTCATACAAATAACCTTGTTTACGCAGCAGTCGCTCAGACTCTAGTAATTTACGTGGATTGTAAACATCACCTTCTTTGAACAGTAAAACGCTATGTATTACATCCGGCTCAGTGGTCATGTGAGCACGATTAGCAAAGCGAAATAAAAAGTTATTTTCTTCTTCAAGCTCGGTATTAAATACATTGAGCTGCTCAAGTTTTATAGAAGTTATTTTGCTGCCTTCAGCAGCCTGCGGAAGTGGGTTATCGGTATCAAGTTGGCGGCGCAAATTGTTATCTTGGGATTTTAGTGTGCGCTGATTTTGACAATAGTTGCTATCGTCTATGTCTTGCTGTTCTGCATACACGTTCGTTACCAAGCTCACTGGCAACAAAATTAGTAGAGCAACGAAGTGCGACTGCTTAAAACCCATTTACACCCTTAGTTGATTGTTTCCTATACAGTCACTACATACTAAGCGTGGAAAAAAGTCTAGCTTATTATTGTAACTGTGTGACTAAATGCTGATAAAGCTCGCCTAATATCTCTGTAGCTTCTACGCCCTCAGCATTTATCCAAATACTTTCACTGTAATGTTCAAAGTTTAGATTAAAACTATGATCTGTAAAGTGAAATCTTAACTGATGTCGATCGGCTCCAGCATCAAAGTCGGCAATTTTTATTGCGGGTGTATGTAAAAACAAGGTAGCCCATAATTCAAAATCTTCGTCATGAGGAGGCTCGCTTGCTTGCACAATGATGACTGCATGTTCTGCATCAAAAGTAAGTTCAGTCATGGTTGTCCTAGTTTGCGGCTAAGTAGTTGCGGATAGTATTTAAAAATGGTGCGCCGTATTTATTTAGTTTAGTAAAACCAACACCCGACACTTTTAAGAACTCGCTATCATTAGTTGGCATAAGTTGCGCCATCTCAGCAAGCGTTTTATCGTTGAATACTACATAAGGTGGCACATCATCCGCATCAGCCAGTTCTTTACGTAAGGCACGTAATTTAGCAAACAGTTTTTTGTCGTAATTAAACTGGGCGAGTTTATCTTGGTATACGTGCTTGGCTTGTAAGCGAGGCTCGGCAAGTTGTAATGCATATTCACTTTTAAGAACTGCACGGGCGGCTTCGGTTAAGCGTAATGACGAACCTTGGGTAATATCTTGGCTTAATAACCCTTGGTGAATAAGTTGCCTTAAAATACTTAGCCAAAATTCCACACTGTGATCTTTACCAATACCATAAGTACTTAGCTGGTGGTGATTATTATCACGAATGCGGCTGGTATTTGCACCACGTAGTAGCTCAACAATATAGCCAATACCAAATCGTTGCTCGGCACGATACACACAAGATAGCGCTTGCTGCGCAACGAGTGTGCCATCAAAGCTGGTTGGTGGGTTTAAGCAAATATCACAGTTGCCACAGGTTTCGCGCTTATATTCACTAAAATAATTGAGTAAAATTTGTCTGCGGCATGTTTGTGCTTCGGCAAAGCTGGCCATCGCATTAAAGCGCTGTTCTTCAACGCGGCGTCGTTGCTCGTCTTCAATATCTTCAAAAAAACGGCGTACGCGGCCTATGTCAGCTGGATCAAAATACATAATCGCTTCTGCGGCAAGGCCATCACGACCAGCTCGGCCTGTTTCTTGGTAATAGGCCTCAATGCTTTTTGGAATATCGTAATGCACCACAAAGCGCACGTTTGGTTTGTTGATACCCATACCAAATGCAACCGTTGCAACCACAATTTGAATATCGTCTCGGGCAAAACCTGATTGCACAAATTGGCGTTGCTCGTTACTCATGCCTGCATGATAGGCTGCGGCATTAAAACCTGCATCAGCAAGTTTTTCAGCAACATCGTCAACCCGTTTACGGCTGGTGCAGTAAATAATGCCACTTTGATTCTGCTGCTCTTTTAAATAGCGAAGCAGTTGCACCATAGGTTTGAATTTTTCTTCAATGGTGTATCGAATATTAGGTCTATCAAAGCTGCCTGTGTGCACATACGGTTGGTTAAGCTGGAGCTGTTCGATTATATCGTAACGAGTTGCCTTATCTGCTGTCGCTGTAAGTGCCATCATAGGTACATGCATAAAGCGATGTTTTAACTCGTTGAGTCGACAATAATGTGGCCTAAAGTCATGGCCCCAATGAGACACACAGTGTGCTTCATCGATGGCAAAAAGTGCTAAATTAAGATGACTTAAACGTTCTAAAAATTCATGTTGCAACACTTTTTCTGGCGCCACATACAACAGCTTAATTTGCCCGTAGTGCAATTGCTGATACACCGCTTGCTGCTCTTCAAAGGGAAGGCTGTTATTAATATATGCAGCCTGTACGCCAAGCGCTCTTAGTTGGGCAACTTGGTCTTGCATCAGAGAAATAAGTGGCGAGATGACCACAGTCACACCATCGAGGATTAATGCTGGGACTTGATAGCATAAGGATTTGCCTCCACCTGTTGGCAGAAGTACAAGCGAGTCTTGTCCGTCTAGCGCTGCGGCTATAATCGCTTCTTGGCCATCACGAAAATCTTTGTAACCAAACACTTGTTTGAGTACGGCGTGTGGTGATCGAACGGGTGTGTTGGACATTGCGGTATTGGTATTCATCGCCGAGCATTTTAGTGGTTTTTTAAGGCGATGTCTTTAGCAATATACCAAATGACCTCAAGATGCAGAATTAAGCGTTTCACAGGTGCTTAATATCAAGGCGTTACTTTGCAACAATGGCAGTCCCTTTTTAGAAGTAAATACATGGGTTTATTTAACGCGTTTTGGTTGCGTCACTGCTTAGTGGGCGTAAAATAAGGTTTTTAACCTACAAAGCCAAGCTTATGCCTACCAATATTGAACAGCGAAAAGGGGTTATTTTCGCATGTTTAGCTTTTTTTATGTGGGGTCTTGCACCCATTTACTTTAAGTTTTTGCAGCAAATATCTGCATTTGAAATCTTGATGCACCGCGTTATTTGGTCGGTGTTATTTTTACTTCTTATTATCGCAGCTCGTCATCAATGGCAGCGTATTCGTATTGTGCTTGGGCAACCTAAATTACTACTGATGTTGGTGATAACAGCCAGTTTACTAGGCTTTAACTGGGGCTTATTTATTTGGGCTGTGAACAATAATCATATGCTTGATGCAAGTTTAGGATATTACATCAATCCATTGCTCAATGTGTTACTTGGTATGTTGTTTTTAGGTGAGCGACTGCGTAAATGGCAAGGCGTTGCGGTAGGTTTAGCACTTTGTGGTGTGTTACTTCAACTTGTGAGCTTTGGTTCATTCCCCGTGGTTGCTTTCTCACTAGCCGGTTCGTTTGCCATTTATGGATTATTACGCAAAAAGCTGCCAATTGAATCATTACCAGGCTTATTGCTAGAAGCGCTTATTTTATTGCCTGTGGCGCTTATTTACTGGTGGTTGATGGCGCCTTCAGCAAGCTCTGATTTAACAGCGAATGATTGGCACATTAACCTGTTACTCATCAGTGCCGGAGTGGTAACAACCTTGCCGCTGTTATGTTTTACAGGTGCCGCAAAGCGCCTGCAGTACAGCACGCTGGGCTTTTTCCAATACATAGGTCCAAGTTTAATGTTTATACTTGCAGTGGCTTTTTACGGTGAAGTATTTGATGCTGAGCGTGTAGTGACCTTTGCGTGCATTTGGAGTGCGCTGGCACTATTTAGTTGGGACTCGTATCGACAAAGCCGTAAACAACGAAAGGCGCAATTAGAAGCGGTGACAAAGCCTGTTTAGGCTTTAGCTAACTAACTTATTGCGTCCAGACTCTTTTGCTTGATAAAGCTTTAAATCAGCCTGTTTAATCAGTTCATCTAGACTGTAAATAGGCTGATGATGAAAGCCTATGGATAAAGTAAAATGAATTTGCTCTTTACTAAACTCTGGGCTGTGCTTTTCAATAAAAGCGCGAAATTTTTCTAGGCGTTGTAATGCTTCTTCTGGATCTTGATCTGCAAAATACACGGCAAACTCTTCACCACCAAAGCGGCCTACTAAATTATCTGCAAAATATTGGGTCATGTGATGTGATAACGCTTTGAGCACTTCATCACCTGCATCATGGCCATAATTATCATTAATAGATTTAAAATGATCAATGTCGATCATGCCAAGGGATACCGCCGAGCCAGCTTGTTTAGCGGCTTTTAAATGTCTATTTGCTTCACCGAAAAAGTAACGTCGGTTTGGTAGTTTAGTTAGGTAATCGGTATTTGCTTGTAAACGAATCGTTTTGATGTTTTCAAGCATGTCGACGTTTTGGCTTAGTCGACAGTAGAATTCTTCATTATTAAATGGCTTTCGTAGGTAATCGTCTGCGCCTGATTTTAAAAAACGCGTTGATAGATGCAAAGTATCATAAGCAGAAATACCGATAATTGCTTTTTCATCGTTGGAGTATAAACGGCGTATTTCAACACAGAGCTCAGCACCGCTCATGTTCGGCATTTCGTTATCAGTTATTATCACTGAAATTGTTGGGTTTTCAGCTAATACTCTGAGAGCATCGACGCCATCAACGGCTTCAATTGTCTGGTATTTGTGGCGAGCTAATAAATGACAAATTAGCTGACGAGTTGCTTTTGAATCATCGACCACTAACACCAGTATTTGCTCATTGCGAGGTAAACGCGCCAGTTGTTTTTCTAAGTATTGATAGGCTTGTTTATTTTCTTTGGTAATGTAATCAATGATTGGGTGCTTTTCGACGATATTACGCGTGGTTTCGTCAAGGTTACCGGTCATAACAATAGTCGGTATATCGGCAGCGATGGTGCAGGGGACGGCTTCACCTAAAGGTGCGTCTGGGAGAATAAAATCAACCACAGCACAAAAATAATTGTGCTCACTTATAAGCTTTTTTGCTTCGGCTAAATTACCTGCAATGTCTGCTTCATAGCCAACTTTTTGCGCGATATGTTTTTGCACTCGCGCAATGGTTGGCGTATCTTCAATTATTAGTATTCTTCGAGTCACAGCTTGCCTTGTAATAACTTATTGGCGAAACAAAAGTTATTACAAGTTTTAACCCTAAAAGGGTAAAAAAGCAAATCGTTATAAGCTATCTGACTCAGAATAATACTCAACACTTTGCGGTGTAGGACTGGCAATACGTGAACGACCAAACAAAGTGTGAAACTTCGTTTTACAGGTTGTTTGTTTTAGGTATTTCATCCAAGCGCGTTCAACTGGGTTTGTTGCTTCAAGGTTACCGGTAACAACTTGCACAAATTGAGTTTGAAATTCATTTTGTGGTTCTAGGGTTTTGTTGTATAAACCCTTTAATACAACACCATGCTGTTCGAGAATGTCGGCTTCTAGCAAAGTGAAGTGACCACTACGACCAAAACCGCGTGGGAAGTTTTGATCATCATAAAATTGACGTTGGCTTGCAAATGCCTGACGAAGTGATGAAATGTCATTGCTCATGGCTTTATCCTCATGCCCTAATTTCTTGCAGGAGTATGGATCAAGTTGTCGATTTTATTAAACAAGTTATTTTTATCGTAAGGGTAAAAAATGGATATCGATTTATTGAAGACTTTTGTCGAAGTGGTTCGTACTCGCCATTTCGGCAAAGCAGCTGAAAATTTATATATTACGCAGTCTGCAGTGAGTTTTCGGATCAGGCAGTTAGAGCAAGGTTTAGGCGTTAACTTATTTATTCGTCAACGTAACAATATTCAGTTAACAGCACCGGGTGAGCGATTACTGCCACATGCGCAAATGATCATTACCGGCATGCAACGTGCAAAAGTTGATGTGGCGCTTGCTGATAATATGCATAAGCAAATTAGTCTAGCAGGTACACCTAATATTTGGGATGCTTTTTTACAGTTTGGGATCACAAATATTGTTTCTGCCATGCCGGGTGTATCGTTAGTCGCTGAAGTAAAAGCACAACAAGAAAGCACTCGCTTACTATTAGAGCGTACATTAGATTTAGCGGTACTGTTTGATCCTCCTAAAGTGGATGAGCTAGTTGTTGAACGAATTTGTGAGCTGCCAATCATTCCTGTGAGTGCTTTTGAAACAGCTAACAGCGAAAACTTTTTCGACAATCAATATGTTTATGTTGATTGGGGTACTACCTTTTCTTTGTGGCATGCTCGTGAGTTTAACGGCCACGCGCCTCCTTACTTTAGAACCAGCACAGGACGTATTGCTCTTGATTTAATTTTGAAGTGCGGAGGTAGTGCGTTTATTCCTAAGTTATTAGTAGAAGAGCAGTTAAAAGCGGGTGATTTATATCATGTTGAAGATGTTGCTCATACCTCGCGAGATGTGTTTGTTGCTTACCACAGAGATAATGAACAAACACCTCTTTTAGAAAAGTTGGTAACCTTACTAACTGAGCTGCAAATAAAAACTTAAAATTTATTTAAATTAGCTTTTATAAAAACTTAACCGTGAAACAGTAAGTTACGTTTTTATTTCAGAAATAATTATATTTCGTGAAGCTAAATTGACGATTTTATTTCAATTGTCATCTTTCTGTCATTTTTCGCTGTCACACTGCGCGCATTGAAACACAACATGTGTTTTTTGTTGCGATTATTGAGGAAACGACATGAAATTTGCAAAGTCTAGCTTATTCCTAGCTTTATTTGGTGGCTTATCTTTTTCTGCATTAGCTGATGTAGATGTATATGGTAAAGCAAACGTGACTGTTCAATCATCAGATGATGGCGAAGGGTCTTTCACAGAAATTAAAAGCAATAACTCACGTTTTGGCTTAAAAGGCTCAGAGAAAATCTCTGAAGGCTTAGAAGCGGTTTATAAATTTGAGTTTGGTGTTGACGTATCTGACGCTGATTCAAAAGGCGACAATGATGACAACATCACTGCACGTAACCAATATGTAGGTCTTAAAGGCAGCTTTGGTCAGGTTGTTATCGGTCGTAACGATACAGCTATGAAGCAATCTCAAGGTAAAATTGATTTATTCAATGACCTTGAAGCAGATATCAAAAATGGTTTCAAAGGCGAAAACCGTTTAGGTGACACAATTTCTTATGCTTCTAAAGATTTCAGTGGCTTCAAAGTATTAGCAACGTATGTGGCTGAAGATGATGTAGATGCTGATAACGGTTACTCAGTAGCGCTAACTTACGGCGATGCAAAACTTAAAGAAAGCAAACTTTATGCATCAATTGCAGCTGACAGCGAAGTAAAAGGTTACGACATTGTTCGTGCAACAGTGCAAGGTAAAGTTGGTGACTTCAAACTAGGTGCTATGTACCAAACACAAGAGAAAGTGGATGGTAGTGCAGAAGCTGATGGTTACTTAGTAAATGCTGCTTACCAAATGAATAGCAACACCTTCAAAGTACAATACCAAGTAATTGACTTTGATGAAGGCGATAAGAAAACAGCTATCTCTGCAGGTGTTGATCACAAGCTTAGCAAAAACACGAAAGTATTTGGTTTCTACTCAACGTTTGATACAGATAATCAAGTTGACCAAGATTACTTAGGTGTTGGTATTGAATACAAGTTCTAATCCAACCCTTGGATAACTCCCTAACTTGTCAGCCCAGCTTATTAGCTGGGCTTTTTTATTGTTTAGTAGGAAATTTTTAACGCAGTTAGCGACAGGTTTAATCCCTCAAAATGATTAAGTATTATCGCGGATTGGTATTAGACACTTGCGATTAAGCTTGTGCGTAGTCTGATTTGCCAGCAAGCCAGCGTTGAATCAATTTATCGGTAAGTGTTGGGTAGTCGTTTAATATTTTGAAGGCAATGGGTCTTACATGGTCGAGTGTTTGTTTATCGCGGTTTAGGTCAGCAATTTTAAATTCAGCTAGGCCTGTTTGTTTGGTGCCAAGTACTTCGCCTGGGCCACGAATTTCAAGATCTCGTTCAGCAATCACAAAGCCATCATTACTTTCACGCAGCACTCCTAAGCGTTTTTGCGCTGTGGCTGACAATGGTGCATGATAAAGTAAAACACAGTGTGATGCAGTTGCCCCGCGACCAACGCGACCACGCAGCTGGTGGAGTTGTGCAAGCCCCAGCCGTTCAGGGTTTTCAATAATAATAAGGCTAGCATTAGGCACATCAACACCCACTTCAATCACCGTTGTGGCGACGAGTACATGAATATTACCTGCTTTAAACTCGCTCATAATGGCTTGTTTTTCAGTGGCTTTCATACGGCCATGTACTAAGCCGACGTTTAGCTCGGGTAGTGCTGCTTTTAATTGCTCTGCGCTATCTTCTGCGGCTTGGCATTGCAGTACTTCAGATTCATCAATCAGGGTGCAAACCCAATAAACTTGCCGACCTTGATCTGTACATGCGGTTTTAACACGTTGAATGATTTCGTCTCGACGGGCATCAGGAATAGCCACCGTTGTAATAGGCGTTCTACCCGGTGGTAATTCATCAATTACAGAGGTTTCTAAGTCTGCGTAGGCTGTCATGGCTAAAGTGCGCGGAATAGGCGTTGCAGTCATCACTAATTGGTGTGGGTAACAGTCACCAAAACGGCCTTTTTCACGCAGTGATAAGCGCTGATGAACACCAAAGCGGTGTTGTTCATCGATGATGATTAGCACCAGATTATTAAACTCGACCTGCTCTTGGAATAACGCATGGGTGCCAACAATCATTTGTGCTTCCCCAGAGGCGATTTTTTCCAAAGTTGCTGTGCGCTCTTTACCTTTACTTTTGCCACCTAACCAAGCGACTTCAACACCGAGTTGATTAAACCATTGGCTAAAGTTGATGCCATGCTGCTCGGATAAAATCTCAGTAGGTGCCATTAAAGCTACTTGGTAGCCTTCGCTTATAGCGGTGAGAGCACTGAGTGCTGCAACTAAGGTTTTACCTGAACCTACATCGCCCTGTACTAAGCGCATCATCGGAAACGGGTGTTGTAAGTCACCTTTGATTTCTGCCACGACACGACTTTGCGCGTTGGTTGGGCTGAAGGCTAAATTTGCTAAAAACTGTTGCTCAAGTTGGTTATGGGGCTTTAAAGGGACGGCTTTTACGGCTTGCCCTTTTTGGCGTAACTTTAAAAGGCTTAAATTTTGCGCAAGTAACTCTTCAAACACTAACCGTTGCTGGGCAGGGTGCATACCTTGTTCAAGGGCGGTTAAATCAACATCGTTTTGTGGGCGATGTAAGGTCATTAACGCATCGGCTAAGCTCATTCCGGTTGGTTGAAACTGTTCTGGCAGTAATTCTTCTACCGGGTATTTAGACAATAGCGCAAGCGCTTGATCGCTAAGCGCGCGAATAGATAATTGTTTTAGTCCTTCAGTAACAGGATAAACCGGCGTGAGCGTGGTATTTGTAGGTTGCTCTGAAGGGGTATCCGATAGGCTGTATTCAGGGTGTGTCATTTCAAAACCAACACGACCACGGCGTATTTCACCAAAGCAGCGAATGATCTTACCTGCACTTAAAGCATTTTTTTGAGCTGCGCTAAAGTTAAAAAATCGCAGCGTTAAACGGCCCGTGCCATCGTTAATTTGGCAAACCAGCATGCGTCTTTTACCAAAGGTGATTTGGCTGGTTTCAATGGTGGCTTCAACACTAACATGGCTATGCGGTTGTAGTTCGCAAATTGGGTGAATGCGGGTGCGGTCTTCATAGCGGTGAGGCAAATGAAACAGCATGTCTTGCACCGTATGAATATTTAGCTTAGCGAGGCGCTCGGCCATTTTCGGGCCGACGCCTTTTAATTCTGTGATTGGGTATAACGCTAAGCTAGGGTGACTCAAAGGTGACTCAAATTGTTAATTAGTAGACTATTTTTTCAGTTTACTTGCACTCGTTAGAGGCATCAAGCGATTGCGTATGTTTTAAGGTATGCCAAAACGCTTCATCAGCAATAATGTTGCCGTTTTCATCAAGCTCAGGATAAGGCAGTTCCTTATCTCGGCATTGCTCAGCAATAATAGGGTGGCAGCCTTCAAATAAAATACGATGCTTAACTTTAGCATCAAGCATATTGCGGTCGTAGAGCCCGGCTACTTCTCTTTGGCGCTGTGCTTCAAATAGAATAAGTGCAGCAGCAACAGACACATTAAGAGACTGCACCATGCCTTGCATTGGAATGATGATGTGCTTATCGGCATGTTCAAGTGCCCGAGGTGAAATTCCATCTCGTTCTTGACCAACAATAACAGCCGTCGGTTTGGTGTAATCAATGTCACGAAAATCAACGGCATCATCACTGAGATTAGTTGCTAAAATTTGTACCTCAGGATTATGGGCACGCATTGTGGCTACAGCCTCATCAATATTGCGGTGTAAATGAGTTTCAAGCCAATTCTTACTACCGCCTGAGGTATTGTTAGTTAACCACTTTTGGTTATCGGGCCACACTGCATGTACATGATGACACCCCGTGGCATCTGCTGTGCGGGCAATGGCTGATAAATTATGATGTTTATGTACTTCTTCTAAACAAACCGTTAGGTCCGTTTGGCGGCGATCTAACACGCGCTTTACACGCTCAAAGCGAGTTGTATCCATAGTTGTGTGCTCGTTGACGGATTCTAATTGGCGCTGATTATACCCTAGGGAACAACAGCACGGCTAATTGGGTTTTGAAGTGAGATCAGCGTTTCTGTTGATTGAATGGCTTCAATCGCTTGGATTTTATTGATCAGTACATCTTGTAAGTGATCAATTGAGCGAGCCATTACTTTGATAAAAATACTGTAATTTCCCGTGGTGTAATAGGCTTCAACCACTTCTTCTAGCTCTTTTAGGTGCAGCAAGGTTTGCGGATAATCACGGGCGTTATTGAGGTTAATACCAATAAAGCAACAGACATCATAACCAAGTTGTTTAGCATTAATACTTACTTGGGTGCCTGTAATAATACCTGCTTGTTTCATTTTTTCGACTCGTACATGAATAGTACCCGCGCTCACAGCAAAGCGTTTAGCAAGTTCTGCATACGCTGTTCGGGCATTTTCCATTAATGCGTTAAGGATGTTTTTATCGAGATTATCGATTTGATAATTTTCCATAGTATTTCTTGTTGCTAATTGTTGAATCAGTAATTTTTATAGCATTATTTTTATGAAAATTTCAATGTTAAGTTCTTTTTGTTAATGGTTATTGAAAATAATCTTGGTTTAGTTGAGGATTGATTTATCGGAGAAAGCCAAGCAGCGGGCTTTTCTCATAAAGCAAGTAACAATAACTGGGAATGAGGCCAATTATTATGAGTTCACACTATCTGCAGCAACAGCAGCAAATTAGTAAAGTAAAACAGTTCTTTTCAAGCCAATTAGAACAACAATTAGGGTTAGTTGAAGTACAAGCACCAATCTTGGCAAAGGTGGGCGATGGTATTCAAGATAATCTAAGTGGTACTGAAAATGCTGTCTCGGTCGCAGTAAAAACAATTCCTGGTAGTCAATTTGAAGTAGTTCATTCTTTAGCTAAGTGGAAGCGTAAAACCTTGGCTGATTACGGTTTTTCAGTAGGTGAGGGGCTCTATACGCATATGAAAGCACTTCGCCCTGATGAAGAGTCACTTAGCCCAATTCATTCAGTGTATGTTGATCAATGGGATTGGGAAAAAGTAATTTGCGAGAGCACGGAGCGTACTCTTGATAAGCTTAAAGAAACTGTGACATCACTTTATCAGGCGATTAAAGCAACCGAGCGCTTTGTAGCGAGTGAATTTGATTTAACGCCTTTTTTGCCTGAGCAAATCACCTTTATACATAGTGAGCAGTTGCGCCAGATGTATCCTGACTTTACTGCGAAACAACGTGAAAAAGCGGTGGCGCAAGAATACGGTGCGGTATTCTTAATTGGTATTGGCGGCACACTCGCGGATGGTAAAATTCATGACGTACGGGCACCGGATTATGACGATTGGTCAACGCAAACATGCAGCAAATTTGCAGGCTTAAATGGTGATATTTTAGTTTGGAATCCTGTGCTTGAAGATGCTTTTGAAATATCTTCAATGGGCATTCGCGTAAGCCCTGATGCTTTAGCTACTCAGTTAGCGATTACTGGCGATCAGGCTCGCTTAGAGTTTGATTGGCATAAACAGCTACTTGCGAAAAAGTTTCCGCAAACAATAGGTGGTGGTATTGGCCAATCTCGACTGGCTATGTTGCTGTTACAAAAGCAGCACATTGGACAAGTACAAGTAGGTGTATGGCCTGAGCAACTAAAACAGCAAGTGGAAGGAATTCTTTAAATTAAGATTAATGACCCTGGTAAAAAGAGGCTTTAAGCCTCTTTTTTATTAACTGGTTTTAAACTCTACCTCAACCTTGTTTTCTTCAAGCTTGACCTTACACGGTGGGTATTGGCGGTTTGTACGCAATACTTTGTCGAAAATATGAATTTCTACACCAGAGTGCAGTGTTTTATTAACAATGAGCTTTGCGTCTTCAAGTAAGTCATGTAGGTGGTTCTCAAGCGTTGATAGTTTTTTTTCTAACATTTCAGCTTGCTCACAGTAATGCATTTGTGTGGCACCTATTTTAGCGAGTAACAGTTTTTTCTTCTCAACATCTTTTACTTGATCCGCTTTTTCTATTGCTTCTTGAAGAGTGTCTAGTTGTGAGTCTGTCTGCGCAAGATCTTTTAGGCATTGATCTGTTTGTGCGGTGACGTCGGCACCTGATGCTGCTAAGTTTATTAACATTTTTGCGCCAGATTCATTGCCAATTTCACCAGCAATAACCATTTGTGCATCTAAAATCTCACCGCCAAACAGTTTGCCCTGCGGGTTATCTTCTTGACCAACTTGTAACAGCTTAGTGGCTTTCATGACACAGTGGCTAGATTGACGTTCAATAAGGATATTATTCGCTTCTAAGTAGCAGTATTGGCCATGAGATAAGTGAATATCACCTTGGCAAATAATATTACAGGAAAGACTTTTATCTTCTAGCTGATGACCAATGACGCCTTGCTTTATTGTGATGTTGCCAGCGGCGGATAAGTTACCTGACTCAACGGTGCCCATTACGGTAATGTCGCCTTTGGCGTTAATACGCATGCCAGGTTCAACGTTGTGAGTAACAATGACGCTACCTTCAAAGTCTACGTGACCACTTTTTACGTTTACATCGGCGATAGTAAAAATATCATCTACGCGCATTCCGTTGGCGATCTCAATCGGCACACCTGCAATGACAGAAATAAGTTCTAGTGGGTTGTTTTTAGAGATTTCGGTGCCTTCACCTGCGACCAAAGTGAGGCTCTCTCCCGGTTTGGCGGGAAGTACATCGCCTGTCACTGTAAAGCCTTCTTTTCCTGGAGTCGCTGGAATTTGCTTAATCAACAGCACGCCGGGCTCAACGCTAGCTAATTTACCAAAATCACGCATATCAACAGTGCCATCTTCGCGAAGTTTTGGTTTTTTTAGGCGATCTTTTAGTGTTTCGACTTGTGGCACAAACTTGGATGGCTGACCATCAATTGGAAGACGGCCTTTTGCTAAAACACCTTCTGTTTTGGTGCCTGCTGGTAATTCAAATTGCTGTTGTAATAACTTTTCTAAAAATGCCTGTTTGTAACCTCGTGCTACACCTGCTTTTATTAGCTCTTTTTTGGCGTCTTCTAAGCTCATAACTTTGCCGCCTTCAGCGACTGTTAATTCGCCTATCGCCTGCATTTTGTCATCACTTATTTTTACTTCTAGAGTTGCATCATGTTTAGAGGCAACAACGAGCGTACGCTCATTCGATTCACTTTTAAAAAAGTTATTAATAGAGTCGTGATCAACTCGGCACTCACTATAAGGTGATTTCTCAAGTGCTTCGATGATAAATGCAGCACTTGGTGGCGAATGTTCATGAACATCTAATAAAACGTTGCCATTGTGAGCGAGCTTAAACACGTGGAGATCCTTTTATACAACAATAGTGAAAGGGTTACTTAGTAAACCCAAACCATCTCAAAAATTTAGCTTCTAACTGGTATTCAAGCGCTTCTAATAAGGTTTTGATTCACATAATGGTAAAAATCAATAACGCAATATAAATCGCTTTTAAACCAATCGTTTGAACATTTCTTTGAGCCTAATGTTTATCGGTGGTACTTCTTCAAATAAATTGCCAACAAAGGCAAAGTAATACGTTGATATTAAGCCTATTTAAAATGCAAACTATGACATTTTGAGGTGATCTGAATACCTTTACTATACAGATTGCTAGAGAATCGTTGGTGAGTCAAGAATTTCGGATGAGGTAAAATAGAAATTTGTCAATAAAAGTGCCAGCAACAAATAGCTGCTGGCATAGCTGATTAGTTTGTTGAAGGCAGCTCCATGATACCGTCAATCTCAATTTGCACACCTTTTGGTAAAGCGCTAATACCAATTGCAGCGCGTGCAGGGTAAGGCTGCTTGAAGTATTGACTCATAACTTCGTTAACAATCGCAAAGTTTGATAAGTCAGTTAAGAAGATATTTACTTTCACCATATCTTGAATTTGACCGCCAGCAGCTTGGCAAACAGCAGATAAATTTTTGAATACTTGGTGTGTTTGTTCAGTAAAGTCTTCTGAGATCACTTCCATTGTTTCTGGCACTAATGGAATTTGACCTGATAAATAAACAGCCGTGCCTACTTTAACTGCTTGGCTGTAAGTGCCGATTGCTGCAGGCGCATTATCAGTAGAAATAAATGATTTGTTCATAATTATCCTTGTTACTTTTTACGATAGACTCTTTGTACATCAGGCATCACGCGAATGCGGCGCATAATGTTGGCAACGTGAACACGGTTTTTAACCGTGATACCTAGGTCTATCATGTATAAATTGCTTTCTTTTTCATCGGTGGCTATCTCAACTATGTTAGCTTGGGTTGAGGCTACAACATTGGTTAATTTAGCCAGCGCACCCTGATGATTGATGATCTCAATACGCAGAGCGGCTATATATTCTTTTTCTGGGTTATCGTCCCATTTTACAACTAAGTATTTTGAGCGTTCTTTTTCCCAACCTCGAATGTTCTTACATTCTTGGCGGTGGACAGTCAGGCCTTTACCTTGGCTGATATGAGCTGTGATGGCATCACCTGGTACAGGGCGGCAGCATTTAGAATAGTTAACTAACATGCCTTCTGTGCCTATGATTGTTGCTTTGGCTTTTTTGGCGATGTCATTTATATCTTCAACATCGTCTTGCATCAAGCGTTTAGCAATTAATACGCTCATAAGATTACCTGAACCAATCTCTACGAGTAATTCAAGTAAAGTATTTAGGTTATGTTCTTGTAATACTCGACGGATATTTTCATCTGGGATGTCATCTAATTTTGACTCACCAAGTGCAGAATCTAATAAACGGCGACCAAGCAACATCGCTTCTTCATGTTGTTGGCTTTTCAGATAGTTACGTATACCTAAACGTGCTTTACCGGTTACAACAAAGTTTAGCCACGTCGCATTTGGGTGCGCGCCAGAGCTGGTGATTACCTCAACAGTTTGCCCAGTATCGAGAGGTTTGCTCAAAGGGTGAGGTTTACGGTTTACTCTTGCACCCACACAGGTATTACCTACGTCTGTATGTACTGCATATGCAAAGTCAACAGCGGTTGCTCCCATTGGGAGCTCAACGATACGGCCATCTGGCGTGAAAACATAAATTTCCTCTGGGAAGAGTTCAGTTTTAACGTTTTCTACAAATTCAAATGATGAACCAGCACTTTGTTGCAGTTCAAGTAAGCTTTGCATCCATTGGCGAGCGCGTTGTTGCGCAGTATGTCCTGCGTTATCACCGGCTTTTTTATACATCCAATGTGCAGCTACCCCTTTGTCTGCCATATGATCCATATCGTGAGTGCGAATTTGAATCTCAACAGGAATACCATGCGGGCCAACCAAAGAGGTATGTAAAGATTGGTAACCGTTGGTTTTAGGAACCGCTATATAATCTTTAAAGCGGGTTTCAATTGGCTTATAAAGGTTATGTGCCACACCTAGTACGCGGTAACAGGTATCCATGTTATCGACATTGATCCGAAACGCGTAAATATCCATCACTTCGTTAAATGACAGCTCTTTATTTAGCATCTTCTTGTAAATGCTATATAGATGCTTTTCTCGGCCAGAAATGGTGGCGTCGATACCTGATTCTTCTAAGCGTGCTTCTATTTCTGTTTTAATATTGCTAATGACTTCTTTTCGGTTTCCACGGGCTTTGATAACCTCTGATTTCAAAGCGCGATGACGCATTGGGTATAACGCTTGAAAACCTAAATCTTCCAATTCGTTTTTAATATCATGGATACCTAAGCGATTGGCTATCGGGGCATAAATTTCGAGAGTTTCACGAGCAATACGACGGCGTTTGTCTGGGCGAAGTGCGCCTAAGGTGCGCATGTTGTGAGTTCGGTCAGCAAGTTTAATTAAGATCACGCGAATATCTTGGGTCATCGCCATGATCATTTTTCGATAATTTTCAGCCTGAAATTCTTTTTTATCTTTAAAGCTGAGTTTATCTAGCTTACTCACTCCTTCAACAAGCTCAGCAACGGTCTCGCCAAAAATTTCGGCTAAGTCTTGCTGGCTAAAATCGGTATCTTCAATCACATCATGCATCAAAGCTGCCATGAGTGTTTCATGGTCTAAGTGCATGCCGGCAAGTATTTGTGTAACTTCAACTGGATGAGTGATGTAAGGCTCGCCGCTTGAGCGAGTTTGGCCTTCGTGAGCTTCACGGGCGACCACGTATGCTTTTTGAACCAGCTCTATTTCAGCAGGTGGCAAATATTCGGTTATTTTCTTTTTTAGGCCTTCGAATAGATACAAAGTCACACTCCAATGCGCAAATGAAGTAAATCGGTAACGGTATGAATAGAATATACGATGAAAAGAAGGGCTTGCCAACGGCTAGTGTTGAAATACTAGCCGTTAAGCTAAATCAAAGCAGGGCGCTTGATTATTGGTTGCCACCAACGATAGCAGCAACAGCAGCCATTTCTGCTGCTTCTTGATGTTGTTGCTCTTCACGGTCGATCAGGTCCATAGACGAGCTATTTACTAACCCTTTTTCAATTTCACGTAGAGCAATTACAGTAGGTTTATCATTTTCAGCATCAACGAGTGGATCTTTACCACCAACCGCGATTTGGCGGGCACGACGAGCCGCAACTAAAATTAAGTCAAAACGATTACCAATTGCATCTACTGCATCTTCAACAGTTACGCGAGCCATCTTAGCACTCCAAATAAATTCTTAAGCAAAGGCGTAGTTTACTGTACCAAGTTAAATTCGCCAATAGCTTGTGGTTAATTTTTATCTTATTCTTAAAAAAGTATTATTTAAGTAAGTTCTCTAATAGCGCCTGATGGCGCACAGTTTGGCTTTTTAACGATAAACGTTTAGCCATCACGATCGTTTCGATTTCTGAAAGTGCAGTTTCAAAGTCATCGTTTACAACAACGTAATCATATTCATTGTAGTGGGAAGTTTCAGATTGTGCTTTTGCCATCCGTCCGGCTATTACTTCTTGTGAATCTTGACCACGATTATTTAAACGTGATTCAAGTTCTTCTTTTGACGGCGGAAGAATAAAGATAGTCTCAACATCATCAACTAATTTACGAATTTGCTGAGCACCTTGCCAGTCAATATCTAAAAATACGTCGATTCCAGCGTCTAACTGACTCTCGATTGCTTGTTTAGAAGTACCGTAGTAATTATCAAAAACTTGCGCCCATTCAAAAAAGTCATTTTTCTCGATCAATGCTTTAAACGCTTCAACAGAAACAAAATGATAATGAACACCGTTTTCTTCACCTGGTCGAGGTGAACGAGTCGTGTGTGATACTGACACTTTCATATCGTTGTGTTTTTTGAGTAAAGCACTTATAAGACTTGATTTTCCTGCACCAGAAGGAGCCGATAAGATAAATAAATTTCCGCGAGTTTGCGCCATGATCTGTCTCTAATAAAAAATAAATAGGCTTGGACTATTGCTAACCCAAGCCTTTAATTTATCCATTGTACTTTATTTCGCTAAATGCGCTCAAGTTCACACAAGCGAACCTTTAACATTAAGGAATAAGCTGTATAGATAATCTAAACAGTCTTTTGCAAATTAGATTTTTGCGAAAGCGTCTTGTAGTGGTGGTACAACTTGCTTCTTACGGCTTAATACACCATCTAACCAAACGCGACCGTCTTCTGATTTAACATCATAAGCAGCTTCGATTACTGCTACGTCATCAGACGCAATTAGCATTTCAGAGCCTTCTTTCATGATATCAGTTAACAGGAGTAATACTGAGTGGCGGCCGCCTTCTTCTTTAAGCTTTGCGATGTCTGCTTCAAGATCTGCTTTGATTTCATCAAATACAGTAAGGTCGATAACTTCTAGCTGGCCAATACCTACTAGCTTACCGTTCATATTGAAGTCTTTGAAATCACGCATTACTAAATCGCGTGCTGGCGTGCCTTCAACTGCTGATTTAACCTTGAACATTTCCATGCCAAGTTCTTTGAAATCTTCAATACCAGCGATTTCAGCAAGTGCTTCAACACACTTGATATCAGCCGTTGTGCAAGTTGGTGATTTAAAGATCACAGTGTCGCTTAGGATAGCGCATAACATGATGCCTGCGATATCTTTTGGAATTTCTACATTGTAGAAGTCATACATCATTTTGATGATGGTGTTTGAACAACCAACTGGGCGGATCCAACATTCAAGTGGTGTTGACGATGTTAAGTCGCCTAGTTTGTGGTGATCAACAACACCCACAACACGTGCTTCATCGATGTCATCAGGTGCTTGTGTTTTTTCTGTGTGGTCAACGATATAAACGTCTTCGCCTGCGTAGCTAAGTTTTAGCTCAGGTGCTTCGAAACCGAATTTATCTAGGATAAATTGTGTTTCAGGTGATACTTCACCTAAACGCGTTGGGATCGCAGGTTCATTGATCTGGTTTTTTAAGTAAGCAAGCGCAATTGCACCGCAAATTGAATCTGAATCAGGGATCTTATGACCCACTACATACATTGACATTGACGGAACTCCTTTAAATTTGGCGGATATTTTAGCAAAGTATCGACAGATTGATACATAACAGACATGAAATTTTGTTGATCAATTACAACTGCCAATTAATGTCCTTTTTGGTTACACTTTAAGATATTGAAAACTGAGGAAGATACTGATGCGTTTGAGCCGAAAAGCATGGAATAATGTGGTGATTATTTCGATGCTACTGATGATTTTTTTCTTCAATGGCCTACATAAAAAGCTCAATACTCAGCCCGTTGAAGAAGGAGTGCAAGCGTTACTCCCAGAGCAAAGCTTCATTTTGGCGATGGCATTTCCAGAATTAAAAATTGAGCGTATCGGCACCTCTTGGCGTAGCCAGTCATTGCAAGAAGCCTCTTGGCAAGGCGATGAACAACAGCTCGAACAACTCGTTGAGCTTTGGCAACATCAAAAACTCACTATTGCCAGTCTTCCTGTTAGTCAAATTTCTCAGTCGTCAGCAGATTATGTTGCTTCTGTGTGGTTAGCCGGGGAGCAATTGCCTGCTGTTTATCAGTTGTACCATATAGATAGTAAATATTATTTATTAGATAAGCGGTTACAGCGGGTGTTTGTGCTTGAGCAAGCTGATGCCGCTAAGTTATTTCCGTTATACCCGTTTTAAGAGAGTCACAGATGCCTGAATTACCAGAAGTTGAAGTTAGCCGTTTGGGAATAACGCCGCATGTGCTTAACCAAACAGTGACCAAAGTAAATATTCATAACGCCAGTATGCGTTGGCCTGTGCCGGATGATGTCTATCAATTACAAGGCCTCAAAGTGACATCAATTGAGCGCAGAGCAAAATATTTACTACTCGGCTGTGAGCTCGGTAGTGTTATTTTGCACTTGGGGATGTCGGGTAATTTGCGTGTTGTTAATGCAGATGAACCATTGAAAAAACACGATCATATTGAGTTTATTTTGGCCTCAGGTAAAGCGTTGCGGCTTAACGATGCTCGTCGCTTTGGTGCTTGTTTATGGCAGGCGCCAGGTGAATGCCATACTTTGCTGAGTAAGCTTGGGCCAGAGCCATTAACAGATGAGTTTGTGGCACAGCGAGTTTACGAACAATCGAGAAATAAAAAAGTACCGATTAAACAGTTTATTATGGATAACGCGGTGGTAGTTGGTGTAGGTAATATCTACGCTAACGAATCGTTATTTAAAGCGGGGATCCATCCAAAGCGAGAAGCTGGCAAGGTTTCTTTGCAGCGTTATCAGCAATTAGTGCCTATTATTAAAGAGACACTCGCTGCAGCCATCACGCAAGGCGGCACAACGTTAAAAGATTTTGCTCAAAGTGATGGTAAGCCAGGTTATTTTGCCCAGCAATTACTGGTGTATGGCCGCAAAGGTGAGCCATGTGTTAATTGCGAGGAGCCATTAAAAGAAATTAGATTAGGACAAAGAAGCACAGTGTACTGCTCTAATTGTCAAAAATAACAACGAATCCCTCATCTATGTAGTATTGCAACAGATAGCAAGATAGAGACAGGCTTAAGGAATGAGAAGGTTGTATGCTATTAAACAAATACCTCATAGGATATGTGTTGGTAATGGTGCTTGTTGGTTGCTCAAAAGAGCAACCAAACGAGGTAATTGAAGAAGTTGTTACTGCTAAGGTCAAACAGTTTGATGTGCCATTATACGGAAACTACGTGGCACGCACAGATGCGTCGCTGGATGTTGAAGTACGCGCGCGGATCACAGGCTTTGTAGAAAGTGTTGAGTTTGTCGAAGGAAGCTGGGTTGATGAAGGGGATTTACTCTATACCATCGACGATAGACCTTACCGAGCCAAGCTTAATCGCGTTAAAGCGGCGCTGCAAAAAGACCAAGCAGCGTTGGCTAAAGCCAAACGGGATGTAACTCGTTTAAAACCCCTTTACGAGCAAGATGCAGCAAGCCAGCTCGACTACGACAACGCTATTTCTATTCAAGAGCAAGCGCAAGCGTCATTATCAGCAACCCAAGCAGAGCTTGAAGAAACGAAGCTCGAACTCGAATATACCCGCATTACAGCGCCAATTAGTGGCATGGTAGGTAGCTCTGAAGCTGATTTAGGTGCGCTAGTCGGCACTAACGGTATTTCTTTGCTAACCACTATTCAGCAAATAGATCCTATCTACGTTAATTTTAATATGTCGGCACTGGATTACTTAAACGCAAAACGCCGTATGAATAGTTTGATGGATCAGCTACAAGCCGAACAAAAAGGTAAAGCGCTTGAAGGATTCGTGCGTATTTCTTTGCCAGATGGCAGCGAATATCGCTACTGGGGTGATGTGAGCTTTACTGACCCTAAGATTAGCCCGAAAACAGGCACCTTTAAAGTACGGGCACAATTACCCAATCCCGACAGTGAATTATTACCAGGCCAATATACTAAAGCGCGCATAAAGTTGTCGCAGATCAGTAACGCCATTGTCGTCCCTGAGGAAGCTACACAAGTTGAACAGGGTGGTATTTATGTGATGGTGGTGCTTGATTCAGGTGCGATAGAGCGGCGCTTTATTGTTGTTGAGCATTATGGTGAGCAAGGTATTGTGGTCAGCGGTGGCTTGAGTGCGGGTGAACTAGTCGTGGTTAAAGGCTTGCATCGTATTCGTCATGGCCAACAAGTGAAAGCGATTTCACTCGAGGAGTTTGAAAAGCATCAACTAACCCCAAACGCCGATCATCAACTGCTCGCCCCAGATAAACCTGCAAAACAGGAAGATAAAAATAAAGCGCAGGGAGTTTAATTATGTTTTCGCATTTTTTTATTAAGCGCCCGGTGTTTGCCATTGTTATTTCGCTAGTTATTTTACTCACTGGCCTGGTCTCGCTTTTTACTTTGCCAATTGATCAATACCCCGATATCGCCCCGCCATCGGTTAAAGTGTCGGCTTCATTTCCGGGAGCAACCGCCGAAACCGCATCTGAATCTGTAGCTATTCCACTTGAGCAAGAATTAAATGGCACGCCAAACATGTTGTATATGGAGTCAAAGGCCACTAACTCGGGGAGTGTTGGGATCACACTTACTTTTGATGTTGGCACTGACCCAGATCTCGCCCTTGTAGATGTGCAAAATACAGCAAGCCAAGCTGGCAGTAATTTACCTGTTGATGTGCAAACTGAAGGGGTGACAGTGTCTAATGAAAGCTCAGTCGAGCTTTTGAAGCTAGCGCTGACATCTGATGACCCTCGCTATGACGAAATCTACTTGAGTAACTATGCCAGCATTAATGTTGAAGCGGCTTTAAAGCGCGTACCAGGGGTTGGGCGAGTTCGTAATACCGGCTCGCGCTCTTATGCTATGCGGGTCTGGTTAAAACCTGACATTTTAGCGGGCTATGAATTAACCGTGAATGATGTGAGTGCAGCAATCAAAGCACAAAACAAAGAGGCCGCTGCCGGTGAGATAGGTGCACAACCTATGAAAGATGCCATTAAACTTAACTTTCCGGTACGAGCGCAAGGAAGGCTTAATAAGGTTGATGAGTTTAATAATATTATGCTGCGAGTTAATCGTGATGGCTCGATGATTCGCTTGCGGGATGTCGCAAGGGTTGAGCTGGCTTCCTCTGCGTATACCTTAAACTCAAAACTCAATGAACAACCAGCCACTATTTTACAGGTTTATATGTTGCCAGGCTCTAATGCATTAGCGGTTACTGAGCGTGTTAAGGCAGAGATGGAGCGCTTGAGCGCGGCTTTTCCGAAGGGAGTGAAATGGCAGCTTTTTTATGATGCCTCTGAGTTCATCAAGCTGTCGATTAATGAGGTGATCAATACCCTTATTCAAGCACTAGTTTTAGTGATTTTAGTGGTGTACTTATTTTTGCAAAATTGGCGAACGACCTTGATACCTGCTTTAGCTGTGCCAGTGTCGATAATTGGTACTTTTATCGCCTTGGCTGCATTTGGTTTTACCATCAACAATGTCAGTTTATTGGCTATGGTTTTGGCAATCGGTATCGTCGTTGATGATGCGATTGTGGTGGTCGAAAGTGTTGAGCGACTGATCAATGAGCAAAATATGGAGGTAGTTGCTGCCACTAAACAAGCCATGACAGAGCTTTCAGGTGCCATAGTAGCAACGTCTTTAGTACTTGCGGCAGTGTTTGTGCCGGTGTCGTTTTTAGCCGGTATTACGGGCATTATGTACCGTGAATTTGCGATTTCAATTACCGTTGCCGTGCTCATATCAACCTTAGTTGCTTTGACCTTGAGCCCCGCTTTATGTGCGATTTTCTTAAAACCTAGTATCCCCTCAAATAATAAGATTTTTGTTAAGTTTAATAGCTGGCTTGAAGGTATTGGCGAAAAATACACCTGGCTCGTAAAGGCTAGCTGTGCAAAAGCAAAGCGCAGCTACATTGCCTTTTTTATTATGTTAGTAGGAGGCTATTTTATGTTTAGCCAACTACCAAGCAGCTTTATGCCGCAAGAAGATCAAGGGCGCTTTTTTGTTGATATTACCTTGCCAGATGCGGCAACGGTCTCACGTACCAATGAAGTAATAAGCAAAGCAAACCAATTTGTTATGAACCATGCGGGGGTGGCTTATTCGTTCACTCTCGCGGGTGAAAACCGCCGTGCTGGTAGTGCGCAATCGCATGGTCAAATGGAGGTGATTTTACAACCTTGGCAAGTGCGTGCGGAGCAAGGATTTACGGTCACAAGTGTGATGAATGATATACGTAAGCAGCTGTATGCCATTCCCGATGCTGAGTTTAATGTGTTTCAACCATCAGCTGTGGCAGGGCTTGGTTCGGGCTCTGGCGTTGAGTTTGCACTACAAGAAAAAACAGGAGGCAACTTAACAAGCCTAGTTGAATCGCTTGAGGTTTTACTGGCAAATTTAAATAACCGCCCTGAAGTTGCTAAAGCAAGTAGTTCACTGCGTGGCTCAGTACCTCAGCTGTTTTTAGAGTTAGATAGAGAAAAAGCCATGGCATTAGAGGTGCCGATTGCCGATGTCTACAGCACAATGAAAGTGCTTACTGGCTCATCAACAATTAACGACTTTAACTTATTTGGCCGAGTTTATCGGGTTAAAGTTCAAGCTGAAGATGAATTTAGAGCACGCCCAGAAAACCTCAACGAATTTTATGTGCGTTCTAAAAATGGCGCTATGGTGCCATCAAATGTGCTTGCTAAGCTTAATCTAACAACCGGTCCGTCTGCGATAAATCGCTTTAATATGTTTACCAGTGCCATGGTGAATGTGTCACCAGCTACTGGCTATGCATCGGGTGACGTAATTAAAGTAATTAAAGAGGAAGTGGCTAAATTACCAACAAATATTGGCTATGAATGGACAGGCTTAACTTATCAAGAAATTCGCTCATCCGGTCAACTAGGCATTGCGGTGAGTTTGGCTATTGTGTTTGTTTTTTTGTTTTTAGCAGCGCTTTATGAAAGTTGGGCATTACCATTTGCGGTATTACTTATCAGCCCTATTGCCATGTTAGGGGCCTCTATATTGACCTTGGTGACGGGGCATGAAAACAACTTATTTTTTCAAGTCGCATTTATTGCATTGATAGGCCTTGCAGCGAAAAACTCTATATTGATTGTTGAAGTGGCTAATCAGCTTTACCAAGAAGGTATGAATGCCGTTGATGCTGCAATAGAAGCCGCCCGTTCTCGTTTTCGACCCATCTTAATGACCGCAGCCTCTTTTGTGCTTGGCGTTTTGCCGTTAGTACTTGCCTCTGGCCCCGGAGCAGTTGGTCGGCAGTCGGTTTCTATGCCTATTTTAGGGGGGATGTTACTGGCAAGCTCTATTGGCATCATTTTAGTGCCACTGTTTTTTATTACCGCGGCACGCTTTGTGAAAAAACAGCAAGCACCCGCCTCTAAAGTGTTATCAAAGGAGCAAGTTGATGCATAAATTGTTGCCATTGTTTTGTTTTACTTGCTTACAAGGCTGTGCTGTTGGCCCTGATTTTGAAGTGCCTGAGCATAGCAAAGTCACTAACTTTATGGGGGCCGCAGCAACGCCACAGTCTGAAGCTTTAGCTGGCTGGAAGCAAATATATAGCGACCCACATTTGCAAAAACTGATTAGCCAAGCGCTGGTCAATAATCAAGATATGTTAATTGCGCAATCGAAAATTATCGAAGCGCGAGCTCGATATCGGATTAGCGATGCCGCTTTATGGCCTGATGTAAGCGTAGGGCTTACCTCAGAACGAGAAGAAGAGCTTAATAGTAGCCCTGAAAACTCATTTGATTTAAAAGGTTACTTAAGTTGGGAGCTAGACTTATTTGGCAGCAACCGGCGCGCAAGCGAAGCCGCACTGGCAAATTATTATAGCCAAGAGCAAGCCCGAAATGCCTTGCAGCTCGCCTTGATTGCTGATGTGGCGCAGCAGTTTTTTGCCCTTAAAGAAGTAGAAGAGCAATTAAAAATTAGCCTAAGTACAATTAAGCTTCGTGAGAAAGAGCTTGAAATTGCGCGTATTCGTAAAAAAGGCGGTATTATTTCAGGGCTAGAACAACGCCAAGCTGAAGTAGAGTTAGAATCAGCAAAGGTGAAGATCCCGCCATTACAGCACAGTGAAAGGCGGATTATTAATCAGTTAAAGTTTTTAATTGGTGATGCCAATGCTGATGTGCAAGGGGGTAATGAATTATCTGTGCAAACCCTTCCTAAGCAACTACCAACAGGGTTACCTAGCGAGCTGTTAAAGCGTAGACCAGATGTGCAACAAGCAATGTATCAATGGCAAGCTGCAATGGCTGAGATTGGGGTCGCAAAAGCGGCGTTATTTCCAAAACTTAATTTGTATGCTGAGCTTGGAAGTGAAAGTACTGATTTTAGTGATTTGCTTGCCAGTAATTCGCAGGTTTGGTTGTTGGGCTCAGAGCTGTTAATGCCAATATTTAATATGGGCCGCAATCAGGCAAATTTAACAGTTGCGGAACAACGGGCTTATCAGGCAAGTATCAAATACCAAAAAACAGTGCTGGTGGCACTGCAAGAAGTGAGCAATCAGTTATCGAACTACCAGTCGGCAGAGCAAAGCTATGATGCGCAAAGAAGCTTGGTGCTCAGTAGTCAAGATTACTACCGCTTAGCACGCCTTAGGTATAGCAATGGTGTTGCCAGTTCACTTGACTTAATGGATGCCCAGCGGCAGTTATTTTCGGCAGAAATAGCGTTATCGCAGGCAAAGAATGACCGTCTGCAAAGCCTAGCAACACTCTATAAAGCCCTTGGTGGCGGATGGTATGAATTGAGCGAACAGGAATTAGAAAAAGAAAAAGTAGTGGATTAATTTAAAGAGCATGCAAAAGCATGCTCTTTAAAAACTTATAACTCAAATGGTGCTACGCCAACGGCTTTCATCTTGTAGCCTACTTGAGCAATTTCACCAGACCAGGTTTCGGTGCTGATAACGCCTGTCACTACGATCGCATCGTACAGGCTTTCGATTGGCACACCGCCTTTAATAGTAACATGCACAATTTGGTTTGGTGGCGGTGGTGGTACGTGAATACACGCTCCAAAATAAGGCACTAGTAAAAACTCGGTGATCACTTCGCTATCGCCTTCTAGTGGTACCACAAAACCAGGCAAACTCACTGATTTTCCATCAAGCTCTTTCACCACAGGTGCATCAAGGTCTGGTTGCACCCAGTTTTGCTCGCTACCTTCATGGTTTGCTTGTGCTTGGGTGTCGATTTGGACATGACCTTTGGGAATTAAATCTTCCCAGAAAATTTCTTTTGGTGCGCCAGCATTGGCTGTAGCGCACACAAATAATGTGACTAAAGCGACGAGTTTTCGAAAAAACGGCATAACATTCCTTAAATTTTAATACTCATACCATCAGCAAGAGAGTAGAAATACGCACGGGTTGCAGGAATTAACCCAACAATAAAGCCTGCGACCATTATCGCAGCTAAGAGCATAAGTTCATAGGATGACAATAAAGCTATATTTAGGCTTATTCCGGCATGGCTTTGCAAGTAATCTGCGCCGAGTAGCATTAAAGCATAGAACAATGCGGTGCCAACAATGCAGCCAAGCCCTGTAATGAGTAACGATTCGACACTGATCAAGGTGAAAATATGCCAAGGCCGTGCGCCAACAGAGCGTAAAATAGCAAGCTCTCTGCGGCGTTGATTTAAGCTTGAAAGCAGGCTCGTTAACATGCCAAGTAAACTGATCAGTACCACGACAATAGAAAATAACAGCAAGATTTTTTCCACGATAGAAAGCATTTCCCAAAGTTCACGCAAGGTAACGCCCGGCATAATGGCAAGCAGTGCTTCATCTTTGTATTGGTTGATATTACGACGCACTTGTAAGGTATAAAGCGGAGAGTCAAAACCAAGTAAAAAAGCGGTTATTTGTTTTGGTGTACCCACTAAATCAACATCATCATGCTGGTCGTGGTCGTGGTCGTGGTCGTGGTCGTGGTCGTGGTCGTGGTCATTTGCATCAGCCTGAGCGGGTTGATGTTGATGAGCATGGCCGCCATGAATCTCATCAATTGCTGCCAGTGGAATATGTAGGGTTTTATCAACAGGCGTCCCCGTTGCTTTTAAAATACCAACCACTTTAAATGGGTTATCGTCATGGTTATGAAAGCTGGTATTGCCCATGCCGTGTGCAATCACCACTTCATCGCCAAGCTGATAGCCTAAGGTGTTGGCAACCTCAGCACCTAACACAACCTCAAACAAGTGATTAAATTCATGACCTTGTGAAAAGCTTAACGGTTGCTTTTTAGCAAAGCGATAGTGCTCAAAATAGTCTTTATTTGTGCCAAGCACAGCTAAGCCTTTGTGGCTGTCGCCAAGCGACATAGGAATAGCCCATTTTACGCCGCGTTGCCCTGTGATGTATTGGTAACTTTTCCAGCTCACGCCATTGTTAGCATGACCAATACGAAATACTGAAGACAGCAGTAGTTGGATGTCACCGGTACGTGCGCCAACAATTAAATCAGTGCCTGAAATTGTATTGCTAAAGCTACTTTTGGCATCGACTCGAACGCGCTCAATCGACATCAGTAGCATAACGCTAATTGCTATCGTAAATAACGTGAGTAGGGCACTGGCTTTACGGTTTAATAAACTTTTCGCGGCGAGTTTAACGAGTAGCATGTGTGCCTCCTTGTAACTCGACAAGGCTGATACTACGAGTAAATAATGTTTGTAGTGTTTCATCATGACTGACAAACACCAGCGTGCTATTTGCCGCGCTTGCTTGCTCAAATAATAATTTTACGAAGGCTTGGCGATTTTGTGTATCGAGTGCTGAGGTAGGTTCATCTGCAATGATAATTTCAGGGCTGCCTATAAAAGCACGCGCAGCAGCAACTCTTTGTTGTTGACCAATACTAAGCTGTGCAACGGCTTGATGTTGCAAGGAATCATTTAGCCCTAAAGCACTGAGTAAGCGGCTTGCCTCTGCTGCTAATGTTGCACTATTTTTTAATGCGTTTGTTTGCCTTTGTTTTGAAAACTGGCATCCTAAAGTTACGTTTTCAATAGGGGATAAATAAGGTAATAGATTAAAGCTTTGAAAAATATACCCTATGTGGTCGGCACGAAAACGGTCACGTTGACTGTTGCTAAGCTCGTTTATCGCTTTATTAAGTAATTCGATACGACCTTGATTAGGAATAGTAACACCAGCGAGCAGTGATAATAAGGTTGATTTACCACAGCCGCTTGGACCATGAAGAAAAACATGTTCGCCTTGATCAATATCTAATTTAGAAATATTGATCGTCGGCTCAGGTTGTTTTGTGTGCCACTTGAATAGCACGTTTGCAAGCGTGATCATAACGACCTATCAATTGTTACCATCGCCAGTAATTTAATTTTTTGCGCATCTTAAAGTTACGAATAAAGTTACGTGGTTTTGGCTTAAGTGCTGGATTGCTCAATAGTAATTCATTGCTTGCAGCAAGTACACGTTGACTCGATAAGCCGTCTTGATAAGGGTGAAGCTGTTTACAAAACTGCTCAATTTTTTCCATTAATTCAGCTGGTCGTGTAAAGGCATAATCTATCGCCTCAGTTAGCTTATCGGCATCAGTGATATCTATTAGGTGTTCGCCAGGTGCTTGGTTACAGAAAGTGACAACAGGCTTTCTTTGTAAGATAAACATCAACAAAATAGACGAGGTATCACATAGCATGACATCTGCCGCTTGTAATAGCGGTAATACATTATCGGTCTCGACAAAGGTAAGATTCTCATTTTGAAGCGCTTTGTATTTCGCAACAAGCTCGCTTGGCATTTTCGGGTGAAACTGCATTAAAATACGCCACTTTCCTTGCTCACTGTACGCTTTTATCTGCTCGTATAATTTAGGGGCAAGAGATAGGTTGCGAGAAAATGTTGAACAAATTAAAAGCGTTTGCCTTTGATCGCTTTCATCTATGTATGGATTGTTCGCCATTTTCGAAAATAACGGATCAAGAGTTGGCCAACCTGTTTCTTTGGTTATAAAAAAGCCATGTGCTTTAGCTAACTCTGAAAATCTTTTACTCGTATTTGGGCCTTGAGTGCAATATAAGTCAAAACAACCTCTTATATTGAAGTGATCTTCATATCCTCTTCGATTTAACTTTCCTGAGTTAAAGCCATGAAAAACAGCTACTTTTTTACCGGGTATAAAGTTTGGAATAATATTGCCAGGTATAAAAGAAATATCCGGATTCCAATCTATTACCGATTCAATTGAAGTGAGACAAGATTCATCAGAGTGCAAAAAGTCAGGATTAACTTCATCACCCTCTAAAAACCATTTTACTTCGCCTCCGCGCGCTAGAATCTCTTTCTGTAAAGGGCGCAAAATAGCGTAAGAGTAGTTTTGAGAAATATACATTAAGTATTTTTTGTCTGCTGTAGCTGCTAAATAATCCAAGAACACCTCCTATTGCGAGACAATATTATAACGAAATCGCGGTTATGACAGCAAAATTACAGAATCGTGAATTATTTATTGTGTTTAGCGTTCTTGATTATGCGCAGATAACCGGGCAATGATTGAGCTTTAAGCACGTCTGGATTATTATAGGCGGCCATAACCCCAATCCCATACATGTGCTCACAGGAGCATGCCAAATACTATCGGAGATAGCATGACTAGCTATAAAGTTTTAGACGTAAACGATGATTTACCGATCCGTACAAAAGGTGCGGTTCATAGTGGTAAAGTGCGTTCAGTTTATTGGTTAACTGATGAAGACAGCGCTCGTTTAATTAGTGAAAAAGGGTACCAAGTTCCAAAAGGTACTGAGCTGGCTATTATGGTTATTTCTGACCGCATTTCAGCGTTTGATTGTATTTGGCAAGGTGAAAACGGCTTAAATGGCGTGCCAGGTAAAGGGATTGCACTGAACTCAGTGGCATCTCATTGGTTTAAGTTATTTGATAAAGCAGGCCTTGCAGGTAATCACATTGTTGATATTCCTCATCCATATGTGTGGATTGTCCGTAAAGCGAGTACGGTTAAAGTAGAAGCGATTGCTCGTCAGTATATTACGGGTAGCATGTGGCGTGATTACGCTAAAGGTACGCGTAATTTCTGTGGTATTGATTTACCTGAGGGACTAGCAGCGAACCAAAAGCTAGATGAAGTGTTAATTACGCCATCAACCAAAGGTATTATCCGCGGTGTTGCTGATATTCCAGAAGTTGATGATGTGAATATCACGCGTGAAAACATCACGAATAACTTAGCTGTTTTTAACTTTAAGTCTGAAGACGATGTCGCTAAATACGAGCAATTACTTGTTGAGGGCTTTAAGCTGATTAGTGATGAACTTGCACAGCTAGACCAAATCTTTGTCGATACTAAGTTTGAATTTGGTTATGTTGAAGACATTGATGGCTCAGATAAGCTTATTTACATCGATGAAGTGGGTACACCTGATTCATCACGCATTTGGGATGGCCCTGCTTATCGTGACGGTAAAATTATTGAAAACTCAAAAGAGGGTTTCCGTCAGTTATTAATTAATAACGTGCCAGACAGCGACGTGTTATTAAATAAAGACCGCATGGATGAGCGTGAGCAGTTAGCAAAAGATTACACATTGCCAGAATCTGTGATGCTTGAAGTGTCTAATACCTATGTTGGCATTGCCAGCAAAATAATTGGTCAAGAAATTACGATTCCAGCTGATCCTCGTAGTGAGGTCATTGCGATATTAGATAAAGAGTACGGCTTAATTAAGCACGGTTAACTTTTATCAATCAGATTTAGCAATTTGCTAGGTCAATAATACTAAAGCCAAGCTTTTTTCTAAGAAAACAGCTTGGCTTTTTCTTGCTTTTAACGCTTCTAGTCATTAACTTAAACTAAGATTAACCTATACTAATTAGCTAACTAAGCTAAGCAAGGATCTAATTATGTCGATTTTTGCGCATTGTGCTCGCGCTGTGTGTGGTCTTGCAATATTTTTCAGCTCTATAAACTTATTCGCTGCAGATCTTTCGTTTGTTGTGCGTGATCAATCTGGAGAGCCTTTAGCTAACGCCGTTATTGAGCTTGAAAGTTCAGCACATTCGTCACCGCAATCCTTGCCAGTAGCGATAATGGATCAGGTAGATAAACAATTCTCACCGTCAGTTTTAGTGATCCAACCAGGGCAGTCTGTGGACTTTCCTAACAGTGATAACATTCGCCACCATGTATATTCATTCAAGCACAGTAAAGTATTTGATATTAAATTATATTCAGACCGTCCAGAGCAGCCGGAGCGCTTTGAAGACCCAGGTGTTGTTGTGCTGGGTTGTAATATTCATGACTCAATGGTGGGGTATATCTATGTGGCAAATTCGAACAAAGTCATAAAAACCACAGCTGATGGCAAAGTGACTCTTAACGGCGTGACTTTACCTACTACCTTTACTGTGTGGCATCCTAATCAATTAACACCGCTCACTAAAAAGCAATCAGTCACCTTATCTGAGCAAGGCAAAGATGTAAGCATTAACGTTCAAGAACCTGCACCACGAAACACATTTGGTGAAATGTTTAAGGGCAACAATGATTAATAGTTTAAGAGGGCGCATCATTGCATTGTGTGTGAGCCTAGTCCTTTTGACTAGCTTAGTTAGCTTGGTAAGTTCCTGGTGGTCAGCGAATCGCTTTAATGATCAAAAGTTACTTGAAGACATTAATGTTGCTGAAAATGTTTTTAAACAGTATCTAAGTGCTAAAGAAAGTTTATTACTTACAGCTGCAAAAGTGTTGACCGCTGATTTTGGGTTTAAGCAAGCGGTTGCTACTCAAGACGCAGACACAATTAGTAGTGTGTTGAATAATCACAGTCGTCGCATAAATGCTGATGTGATGATGCTAATTGATTTATCTGGGCAATTAATTTCCGCAAATACTGATTTTAATCATACGCCTAGTGAATTTACCCCATTAATGAATCAGCTTATGGTCAATGCTGATCAATCGAACTTCATTGTGTTAGATAAAACGCTTTATCAGGTCATTTTATTGCCAGTTCGAGCTCCTCGTACTGTGGCATATAGTTTAGTGGGATTTGAAATCACGGACCTTGTGGCTGAAGAGCTAAAAAATCTCACCACGATGGATGTTAGTTTTATTGGCGAAGATGATGGTGTGGTTGAAACATCACTGGCAGAGCAGCCAAAAAATAACTCAGTATTAGCGCATTTTAATACGCAAACAACACAACGTATTTTTGGTGAAAAGCCCGTTTATCGTAATCGACTTGTGCAGTTACCTTCTCTACCAGGACATTTAGTTTCTGTATTGTTAAGTGCAGATCTTACTCATAGTTACCGAGAATTTGAGCAGCTGTTTTTTACTATTATTATTCTTGCTGCCATAACGGTTGTAATAGGTGTGCTTACTAGTGGCATATTAGCAAAAAACCTTACCACTCCCTTATCAAAGCTCACCTCACTGGCACAACAATTTGCGCTTGGAAACTATAAAGCTGAGTTTGTAGGTAATAAGCAAAGTACAGAAATCATTACCTTAGTTGATGCATTTAATAACATGGGTAATGACATAAAAGAGCGTGAGCGGCAAATAAGTTTTCAAGCAAGTCATGACTCTTTAACGGGCTTTTTAACCCGCTCTGCGATGTTAGAAGCAATGGAGTCATTATTTGAAGAAGGTGCAGAATACACGCTGGTTGCAATCGATATACGTGGCTTACGTCATATCAATGATAAGTTAGGACCACGTATTGGCGATGATTGTTTAAAAGCGGTTGCACAACGTATTGCCGAATTTGCAGCGCACTCAAAAGGAATGAACGCACGTATTGGGGGGGATGAGTTTTTAACCATTCTACCAGCAAGAGATACCGGGCAGTTTAAAGATGCTGTCATGAAGATGCTTGCACAATTACAAGCGGGTTATTTAATTCAAAGCTTAAACATCACGTTACGCTTTAGTGTAGGAGTTGTGCATTGCTTTTCACAAAGTGTCAGTCCTGAAGATCTAATGAGACGAGCATTGATTGCGGTTGACACCGCTTCTTGTGAGCACAAAGCCATTCATTATTACCAAGAAGGCGAAGATGAAGAACACCTTGAGCGTTTAGCGATTATTGATGAATTAAAGCAGGCATTATTGGATGATGACGGTCAGTTGTTTATGACTTATCAACCTAAGCTAAATATTAAAACACAGCGTATTGATAAAGTTGAATCGCTGATCCGTTGGCAGCGAAAAGACGGTCAATGGGTGTCTCCAGAGTTGTTTATCGACTTAGCAGAACAGTCGGGTGTTATTGTTGAGCTGACATCATGGGTTGTGAAGACCGTGGTTTCGCAAGTTGCACAGTGGCAACAGCAAGGGATTACGATGCAAGCTGCTATTAATGTTTCTGCACAAGATATTGCCTATCCTCACTTTTATTCGCACCTAGCAAAACAGCTAGAACAACATAATTTAAGTGGCCATTTGATCACGATAGAGCTAACAGAGCGCGACATGATCGAAAATGAAGAGCAAGGCATTAAAGCGCTAGAAAACTTAAAAACATTAGGTGTAAAAATATCACTTGATGACTATGGCGTTGGGCAAACCTCATTGGGGCGCTTGAAGCTACTACCTATTGATGAGTTAAAGCTGGATAAGTGTTTTATTTTACAACTCGATCAATCGAAGCAAGATCAATTTATTGTTGAGTCAACGGTGAACTTAGGCCACCAGTTAGGTTTTTCTGTTGTAGCTGAAGGTGTTGAAAATAAACCATCGCTAGACTTATTGATAGACATGAAGTGTGATTATGCACAAGGTTACTATTTGAGTAGACCACTAAAATCAGAGCAATTTTTGCAGTGGTTAGAGGTATACAATGAAGCATCTTAATGGGTTTTTTAGCTTAGTTCTTTTAGCCTTTGCAAGTACGGGACACGCAGCTTCAGGAAAATTATTAGCAACACCAGGCGTATCGCAAGTTGAAGGCAGCGCTGGCGGCGGTATCGTACCTTGGGCGCAACTTGCGGGCTATGCAAGCGATAACGAAATAGCCATCAATGGTTTTTGTAGCCGTGCAGATGTGAGTGATTACAGCTTAGATGTATGTGGTGCACAAGTTAACTTTTATGATCGTGTGGAGCTTAGCTACGCGGAGCAGCGCTTTGAAGTTCCAGCATTAAATACCGATATTGAGCAATCAATTACTAGCGCAAAAGTACGTGTCTATGGCGATATTGTTTACAGTAAATGGCCACAGTTGAGCTTGGGTGTACAACATAAATCATTGGATGATGGGAGTATTGCAAACCTATTAGGTGCAAAAGACACCAGCGGTACTGATATCTACTTAGCTGCCAGCAAGTTGCACTTGGGCGCTCTTGCAGGTTACAACTGGTTTTGGAATACCACCTTTCGCTACAGCGATGCGAATCAACTAGGTTTGTTAGGCTTTGGCGGTGCTGATAGCGATAAAGAGGTATTATTTGAAGCATCGACAGCGGTGTTTTTAACGCACCAATTAGCTGTAGGGGTTGAGTATCGTGAAAAATCCAACAACCTTGGCTTAGGGGAGCAAGATTGGCAGGATGTGTTTATTGCCTGGTTTCCTAATAAACATGTAAGTGTAACAGCTGCGTGGCTCGATTTAGGGCGTATAGCTGGTGCTGACGACCAAACTGGTTGGTATCTTTCTGTAACAGGGTATTGGTAATGATGAAACGTCTTTTTATTCTAGTGTGTTGTATTACTTTTCTTGGTTGTGCAGGCAAAAGTAATAACACCGTTTATCAGCAGATAGGCGGCCAACAAGGTATTGAAAGTCTGGTCGATAGTTTTATCAATCAAATAGGCCGTGATGCTGATATTTTGCCTTATTTTAAGCAAACGAATGTTGCACACTTTCGTCAAGGATTCATTATCCACTTGTGCAGTGTTACCAATGGCCCATGTGAGTATCAAGGTGATAGCATGGTCGATATCCATACTGGCATGCATATCACTGAAAAAGATTTTAATCGAGTTGTTGAACTATTAATAAACGCGATGGATGAGCAACAGATCCCGCAAACAGTGCAAAACAAGATTTTAAGCCGTTTAGCACCCCTTCGCCCTGAAGTCATTAATATTTAGCTTTTAACAAACTTTTTATTGATGGCTGAAACAAAAATGTAATTTATGTACAATGGCCGGCATTATCAACTATAAAGCTGTAAAAAATGCAACTATACTTTGATGTTCAACATCTTTATTACATTCCGCAGTACACCCCTGTATTAAAGGAGTTGTTATCAAATGGTCACCAAGTGTCGATGGTTTTCTATGAAAATCAAGATGCACGCAGTTTGGCTGCATGTAAAAGGTTTATAGAAGAACAGGGTATTAATGCGTTTTGGTTAACAAATAAAGAGGAAACCTTCTCTTTCTATCAAAACTCAGACGCAGATTGGGTTATTTTTGGTAATACCTTTGCCGGGGCTGAGCAGCTCAATAAGAAAACGGCGTTGATGCAACATGGTATTGGCCCCAAGCAGTGTTATTATGATGTATCGCATAATAAAACAACGGTACGTTTTGTTGAGGGAGAGCACAGGTTGCAGCGCCTCCAAGCGTTATACCCAGACGGTAACTTTGTTGATAGTGGCTACGCCAAATTAGATCCTATTTTCAACCAAACAATGAGTCATATTGACCTCAGTCGCTTAGGGTTAGACCCTAGTAAAAAAACACTTTTATATGCCCCTACTTTTTATCCAAGCTCGATAGAGTGTATGAGTGACAGTTTTCCTGCACACTGTGAGAAGTTTAATATCATCATTAAGCCGCACTTCTTTAGCTTGTTTAAACAAAAGTACAAAAAGCAGCGAACAAAACTTCAGCGATGGTCAGAGTTTAAAAATGTTTATGTAGCGAATGAGCATGACTTTGATCTAACGCCTTTTTTAGCAATCGCTGATATTATGGTATCTGATGCTTCATCAGCCATATTTGAATTTGCAGCACTTGAAAAGCCTGTCGTATGGTGTGATTTTTATAAGTTACGCTGGTCATATCGTGGTATTTTTTCATTCCGACTTAAATCTCGATTAGATGAAGATATTAAATACTTCAACAAGCTTTGCTCACGGGCAGGAGACTATAACGAGTTGCAAACTATACTTAACTCCGATTTTTGTGAGACAGCAGAGTTTAAAGAGTCAAGAAAACACATTATTAATAAACTAGCGGGTAAAACGGACGGTCGCTCAGCTAAAAGAATAGTATCTTATTTAGAGGAGCATAAATGAAACGTGTAATAACGTTTGGAACATTTGATATTTTCCATGTGGGTCATATTAATATTTTGGAACGGGCAAAAGCTTTGGGCGATTATTTAATCGTTGGAGTATCTTCTGATGAACTAAATCAAACTAAAAAGGGTCGTAAGCCTGTATATAGTGAATCAGACAGACTGAAAATTATTAGTTCTCTAAAGTGTGTTGATGAAGTGTTTGTCGAACACTCTCTTGAACTAAAAGGCGAATATATTAAAAATCATCAAGCTCACCTACTTGTTATGGGCGATGATTGGGCAGGACGCTTCGATCAATTTAAACATCTTTGCGATGTGACTTATTTAACGCGAACCCCTTCTATATCGACTACAGAAATAATTGAGGTCGTAAGGCAGCCATAATACTGTCATCTAAAATTAACATAATAGCTATATGCACATTTATCTTCTTTCTAATTTAGGTTTTAAGATTTTCTCATATGGCTTTTATTTTTATCTCTCGCAGCAATGTACATGCACGCTATTATAAAAAATTAATTAAACAACTATCCTTCAATTGCACACTGCATATTATGGGCGTACCGCGATTAGGCGCTTTAAAATACCTAAAAAAAGCGTCGCAAGTTGACTTTAATAAAGTTATTGCAAATCAACTTTTACGCAAGCAGGCGCGAAATAGCTTGTGGCGTAATGCAATAATCATAAAAGTTTATACGATGTTTATGTTATGTGTAGAGCGCTGCCGCTTTGCTAAGTACTATGATTTACTTAAATCAGAGTCACCCGAAGCTCTGGTAATTTGGAATGGTAATAAGCTGCCAAATATCACAGTATGTATGGCTGCTAAACAGCTAGGACTGACTACTTATTTTTATGAAAATGGGCTGCTACCGGGCACGACTAGTTTAGATCCGAGTGGTATTAACTATGCTGCATCTTTGCCAAGAAACAGTCAGTTTTATTTGAATTTCGACAAAGCGAAACAGCTACCATTTTCAGCTCCTGAGTTAATCCCTCGTATAAATCATAAAAAGCGTTGTCAATTTGATGCTATTGAGCTGCCCGAAAGGTATCTTTTTGTGCCTTTTCAAGTGCCTCATGATACACAGATAGCATGTTATTCACCTTGGTTAAAATCAATGGAAGCGTTATATGATGCAGTTGTGGCCTCGGTGAGAGAATTAGCAGATCCAAACCTTAAAGTTGTATTTAAAGAACACCCATCTTGGCATAAGCATTATGCGCACTTGTACGACAAAGACGACGTTGCAATTTTTGCAAATGGCAACTGTACTCGAGAACTCATCAATGGCGCTGAGGCAGTAATTACAATTAACTCGACAGTCGGCTTAGAGTCCTTATTACTAGATAAACAAGTGATTACCTTGGGACTTGCTTGTTACAACATTGATGAGCTTGTACTACACGCCAGTGATCAAGCTACTTTGATTAAGTCCTTAGAAAAACTACAAAATGGCTGGCAAGCAAATAGTATTGTAAGAGATAAATTTTTTACCTACTTAAAGCATGTGTATTGCTTGCCCGGTGTTTGGAAAGAATGTACAACTGAGCATGTTGAAGCGGTCGAAAAGCGCTTAACTCAGCAAGATACATTTGTACAGCTATCGCAAAAGGAAAGTTAATGAAAAACATTGTCTCGCCAGAGTGGCTTAACGAGCATTTAAACCACGATAATTTGGTTATTTTTGATGCCGGAATGGTGCGTCCTGGCCTGTCTGGGGAATATGCGCCTAAAGCAATGCTACCTAATGCACAGCGTTTTGATTTTAAAAATACGCTGGCAGATAGCACTAACCCTGTACCAAGTATGATGTGCAGTAGCGAGCAGTTTACAGAACATATGCAGTTTGCGGGGGTTAACCAAGACTCACTGGTTGTAATTTATGAAGACCAAGGCTTATTCAGTTCAGCGCGTGCGTGGTGGATGTTTAAAGCCATGGGTTTTGATAACGTAAAAGTTTTAAGTGGCGGTTTAGCTAAGTGGCAGGCACTTGGCTTTGCAACACAAGCAAGCTATTCAGCTGCTTCTGGGCAAGGCAATTTTGTTGCAAGCCCGCGTGCTGATTACTTTATTAGTGCTGAGCAAGTGCTTAACTCACTTGATGAGCAAAGCACACTAACACTCGATGCACGCCCTTATGCTCGATTTACAGGAGAGCAAGCTGAGCCGCGTGAAGGTATGCGCAGTGGTCATATTCCTAATAGTCGTTGTTTATCGCTGTCAACCGTATTGAATGATGGTGAGCTTAAACCGCTTAGCGAGTTGCAGGCATTATTTGAGCAACATATAGCGCCGCATCATACCCAATTGCAATTTAGCTGTGGTTCGGGTGTGACCGCTTGTGCAATAGCATTGTGTGCCGATGAATGCGGTTACGCTAACTTACGTGTTTATGATGGCTCTTGGAGTGAATGGGGCGCTCGTCACGACCTACCTATTGAAACAGGCCCGCATCAATAAACTCAGCGTAATTTTGCCAGCTGCCGATACTGTTTTTATTCAGTGGCTGGCGAATTTGTTTTTTACTCGCGGTGGCTGATGCTGCATTGTTTTTATAAAAAGTTAGGCAGTTTTCCTGCCAGCTTAAATCACAAAACGCATAGAGCTTCTGAGTTTGTTGGGTAGGCTCGGCCACTAATTGCTCATAGCTTTGTAAAAAAACGTTTTCAGGATACTTGTTGGCAAAATGACTGACTAAAGCCAAGTAATCTTGATGGAATGAGGCTATATCTTCAAGTGTAAAGCTGTAGTGATGAAACACACTTTGCGGGCTATACATCTGCCTAAAATTGGCAATGCTGCAATCACGCCACTCCCGTTGCATACAAACGATTTTAGCATTAGGAAATGCCGCTAAAATAAAATCAATATAGTAAAAGTTAAATGGCTGTTTATCACAACTTATAAGGCCATCACTCAGCAGCTGTGCTCTTTGCTGATAGCTAGCGAGTGCTTTAGTTACAGCGGTTGATGAATAAGCTTTATCAAGCATTTCGCTATCAATCACACGAGCTGATTGCGTGGCGTGTTGTATCAATTGCGCAATATCATTTAATTCCCCAATACCTCGTAGCTGTGTACTTTGATTAAGGATTTTTTCAACTAAGGTTGTGCCAGAGCGGGGCATACCAACAACAAAAACAGGCGAGAACTCAGAGTCACTTCTTGCAAGTACTTGCTGCTTACTTTGCGTAATGAGCTTTTGACAAAAGTGGTGGTGTTGGCTTGCTTGATAGTTAAGTTTACTTGCTATGACTTGCTTACTTAGTGCAAAGTACTTAAATGCATTTTTGTAGTCATTGAGGTGCTCATAATTAAGAGCAAGACTATGAAAATACACTTGTTGTTCAACAATGCTTTTTTCTTTATCCGCCAAAGTTTGTAGTTTTTGAATATGTTGCTCTGCATCTAGAACAGTATTGAGTTCAGCCAGCGAATAGTGGGCTTGATAAAAGCGAGGTTGCTTTGTAGTTAGTTGCTGTAACAAGCTTTTAGCTTCATCGAACAGTCCGTGAATTTTAAAACACACCGCCAAATTATAGCTAATTTGTAGGTTATCCTTGTTGCGTTGGTAGGCTGCTTTTTGCAAGTTAAGAGCGTCGTCATAATGCCCTAAACGGGTGGCAATATTAGCTAATGTATCAAAGTCAGCGGCGCTAAAGTCAGCTGTTTGCAACGCGCTTTGATAGTGCACAGCTGCATTACTTACTTTGCCTAACAGTACGTATAACTTGGCAAGGGCTAAATGGTAAATCGCAAAAGAGGCTAGGCTTAGCGCTTTTTCAAGGAGTTTAATCGCTTTGTTGATATCACCAGCTGCGGTGTTAACTTCGCTGAGTAAAAAGTAACAAACGTGGTCTTCAGGATTTTGCTTTAGGCGCTGCACAAGTAGGTAATGTGCATCGTTTAGTTGCTTGTTGCTTAACAACTGTTGGATATGAGCGCGAAGCGCTTGTTGGGTATCATTTAGCATAAGCGCATATTATATCAATTCACCAGAATACTTAATTATTAAAAAGCCCTGCCTAAAAGTGGCAAGGCTTTTATGGGTATGTTTAATTACAGCTCAAAGTTGTAGCTAAACTTCATACCGATAGTACGAGGCGCGGTGGTGTAGTGGCCATAAACACGCTGCAGCTCAGGTAGCTCTTTATTAAGCTCAGCATATTGCGACATACCAGCCCAAGACTTATCACGACGTACAGAAGTGAATGCATACTTATCGAATAAGTTGTCTACGTAAAGCGTTGCAGACCACATATCGCCAGTAATTTTGGCAGATAAGTTACTTAGTGCATAACCCGGTAATACTTCGCCGTCTGCTTTTAAGCCTACTTTGGTGATCACATCGCTTTGCGCTGTAATACCGTAGTTTACGCTTAATAGTTTATCGCCTAGGATATCTTGCTCGTAACGAAGACCAAATGAGAATTGATGCTCAGGAGCACCCGGTAAACGGTCGCCTTTGGCACCATCATAGTAGCTTTGGTATTGCGCTAGGTCGTCGCCTAATACACCAAATAAGTAAGGCGCATCTTCGGTCAATTCAGCCTTTGCATACGCATATGTTGCATACGCTGCCCAGTTATCACCAATCATTGCGCGAGTAGAAAGTTCAACACCTTTAGAATTAGCAGAGCCTGCGTTCGAGGTAATTAATTCTTGGCCATTTACAGTGCTGCTACCAACTTGCGCATCTTTCCAATCAACATTAAATAGCGCTGCATTGAAGTGTAGGCGGTTACGTAACCATGACGACTTAAAGCCTAGCTCATAGTTGACTGTTGTATCTGGCTTGTAATCTTCTTCGTTTGGTAGAGCACAAACAATTTGTTGTTCAGGTAGTACATCAGGGCACGGGGCAATACCGTTACCACCACCAATACGGAAACCCTCACTCACGGTAAAGTAAGCAAGCACACCATTATCGAATGTATAGTTAGCATTAAACTTGAATAAGTTTCCGTTATCGCTGGCGCTTACATTTTCCATAACTAGATTATCGAGTGAATCAAAATCCCCTGAGTAAAGCGGTGTTGCAGAACCTGATGTTGTTGATACATCGTATTCGTAAAAACGAGCACCTAAAGTTATATCAAACTGATCTGTGATGCTGTAGCCGATTTCACCAAAAAGTGCTTTTTCTGTGGTTTCACTATCTGAAATTAGAATATACTCAAGGTCTTGTTCAACATTGGGAATACCGCCACCCCAATACTCAGTCAGACCCGGCGTGTACTCACGGTCATCTGAGTAACTTTCTACTTTGTTGTAGAAGCCGCCTACAATCCAGTTAAAAGCACTATTACTATTTGATACTAAACGAAGCTCTTGCGTAAAGGTATCGCGATCTGAGGTATCGTGCGTGTAGCCAACAAAAGAAGGGAAGTCAGCATAACCTGACCAAATATCGTAAAGTAGATCAGTTTGATCGCGTTGACCAGACTGCTCATAGCTAGACCAACCAGATGCAGATACCAGCTCAGCAAAACCAAGATCTGCTTTTACTTCTAAACTTAATAAATCATTTTCTTCTTCGCCAGGCTCAAGTACACGAGCTACGTTTTCGTACTTTCCTGGGACACCTTGTAGTGCACTACTATCAGCAAGTGAGCCGTATTGCGATGTCGAGTTACCGCCATTTTCTTGCTTTTGATAAAAGTAGTTTAGCGTTGCATCAACATCTTCGGTTGCAAGCCAACGCAGTGATAAACGTGCTGTGGTGATTTGCTCATCGTTAACATCGCTTACGCTTTTTAAGTTGGCATTTACATCGCTGCTGTCTGAAAAGTCAGGGTTTGGGTTTGATACACCCGGTTCTTGAACCACGTGAGTGTAGTCAATGTAACCAGGGTTATCGTAATAGTTTAAGCTGGCACGAAATGCGAGTTTTTCTTCAATAAGCGGAGTGTTGAATACCACGCCAAACTCACCGCCGGTGCCGTCGCTTTCGTTGATACTAAATACATCGCCTGTAACCTGACCTTCTGTTAGATCTAGATCGGGCTGCTTAAGTAAGTAACGGATCGCACCGCCTAAAGTTCCCGCACCATAAAGTGTACCTTGTGGACCAATTAACACCTCTACACGGTCAACATCAGTTAAACGTAAGTCGATGCTAAGTGGAATTTCACCAACATAAGTGGCCACTGTGCCACTATCAGAAATACGATCAGAGGTATTTGTGTTTAAACCACGAACGATTATCGGAGAACCTTCACGGCCACCTTGATCAGAAATTGTTAAGCCTGGTACCCAGCGCGCGACATCTTCAAGATCACCAATGTTTTGGTCGCTAATTACATCACCATTTAGGGCTGTGATATTAAGCGGTGCATCTTGCACTGAACCTGCACGTCGTGTTGCAGTGATTTGAATAGTTTCAATTGATTTATCAACTTCTATAGCATCTTCAGCTGCAAACGTCATATTGCTATTGATTAAAACCGCAGAAATTGCACTTGCAAGTAGAGCAGGCTTAAAGGTGTTCATGATTGATTCCGATTATGTTGTAGTAAATTTATGCTCAAAAATTAAACAAAGTTAATAATTTAAGCGTAATTCTAGAGTGAATTAGTGAATTTATATCCAATTATAATGTATTTTTATTCTTTTCGTCATGTCTTATTTGCAAAAAAATTCACGTTATTTGAATAAATACTCTAGTGAGGAGTCGTTAGTCATTGAAGGGACAATGAGTACACCCGTTGGTGCAGCACTTACCACGCTTTAAAAAGAACCAGCGGCTAAACACCATATAGTTGTTTTCTAATGTGTAATCGAGGTTTTCAATCAAATTACCATGCTGGTAAAAGGGTTTCGCAAAGGCTATTTGCTCAGCCAGGGGCTGTTCATATAGTTTTGATAAAAAGATATTTATCTGTTTTATAGTACACTCACGACATAAGCAGGATGTTGCATTATTAATAGGTAAGATTGCAGGCAGTTCGTTACACCAGCAGGCATTTATATCATCAGCACGACATGTTAATGAGGCACCGCAGTGTGAGCAGGTAAGGGTTGTCATTGAGTCAAGGATTAACCGGTCAGTTTAAAAGGTAAGCATAGCAAATGGATAAATTACACGCATTAAGTCAGTTCGCTTGTTTTGGGGAGTTTTGGGATGAGGCTATCACTGTAATTGCTGCCTGCCCAGATAGCCAAGAGGGTGAATATATATTGACCAAGACAGTATTTCGCCAAGTTCTAGAGCGAGCTATTAATGGTGAAATTGATTTTGATGATCTGGTGCTTTGGGCCAGTGTTTTAGAGTCTCGTCAAGATATAGATGAGAGCGCCGTTGAAGGTGCTGTGTATGCTTTAAGTAATCATGAACAAATGGGTGAACTTACAAAGATGACATTAGTAAGGTTGTTAGCCTTGGTATAAAAATAACTCATCATTAGATGGTAGATTTCTATTACCATTAATTTTAGCTACAATATGCGCCGTTTAATTTTTCGGTAATCACAGTGGCTAATATTTTTAATAACGCAGTTTTAGCGCTTCGCGCACAGCAAATGAGCGAATCAAGGCGCGAATTTAAAGCACGAGGTGCAAAGCTTACTCGTTGTGAGCGTTGTTTATTAGCTGAAAACTATTGCATTTGTGAAGGTGTTGAACAAGCGCAGTGTAATGCCGCAGTGTGTTTACTGATGTATCATAATGAAAGCTTTAAACCATCGAATACAGGGCGTTTGATTGCTGAAATTATTCCTGAAAACTATGCCTTTAAGTGGGACAGAACAGAACCTGATCACGCATTATTAGCCTTATTACAAGACCCACAATATCAGCCAATGGTGATTTTTCCGGCGAGTGATGTTGAAGATGAAACGCGAGTAATCGATGAAGTATCGCCACAGCAAGGTAAGCGCCCATTGTTTATCTTTTTAGATGGTACTTGGCGTGAAGCAAAAAAGATGATTCGCAAAAGCCCTTATTTAGATAACTTACCTGTATTGTCTATTACCCCAGAAAAGCTTTCAGATTATCGTTTACGAGTTGCTCCACATGAGCATCAACTAGGTACAGCTGAGGTCGCGATAATGGTGCTTGCGCTTGCTGGTGAAGTAGATGCTACACAAAAGCTCGAAACGCACTTTATAAAGTTTAGGGATGCATATTTACTAGGAAAGCGAAATAAAGGACGCCCAGAGTAATACTAATTTGCTTAATTAATCCCTCAAAATGATTAAGTATTGTTGCGGATTGGAATAACTATTTTCAGGCAAAAGAAAAGCGCGAACTATTGCTAGTCGCGCTTGCGGAATCTTCTTAATTTTTTGCATCCTGCAATTGAATCTAATCAACTCCCTAAACTTTGCCTATCCATGCGATTGCACTTTACTTTTTGGTTCTATGCAATGTAAGGCTTTCCAGCCTTGTTTCCTTGTCACTCCTTTACATCCATGCGGGTAATTTCTTTACCTATCCTTTACGCGTCGTCCTGACACTATCCATATGTTAGCAATTCCATTGCGATACCTTTCGGCCTGTCCTTTAATCCACTTTTGAAACATCCTGTATAACAACGTCCTGTTGTTATGCCATTTCACATCATCCTGATGTTGTCCTTAGTGTGTCATTCCATTGCGATACTCTTCCTGAGCCTGTCCTTAGTTCCTTTTTATCCTAATGAACCTTATTCCGCGGTTTTATGAGTAATACTTCCATATCCGTTTACTCATTAAGCTTCTTGCTTAGTTGTTGTATTTAAGTATAGGGAATTAGTGAGCATCGAATAGGTCAAAATCGCAATTAAAATAACGGTTACATTATTGTAATTAATAATAAATCACTATTTATCAATGTTTTAAGCTTTTTTAGGGACCGTTTTTCGAGTTTTTTTACTCAATAACTGCCATTTAGGTGAGATATATCTTACAAGTAAGTTCTCAAATGGCAGTACGTAAACTTATAGGGGGAATATAAACGGGTGCACTTTTAGCAGAGTATAGGTAAAATATTTTGATAATTGTTATTATTTAGGTGCCAACAATGAAAAAAACAGCCTTACTGATTTTGACTACTTTAATGAGTACGTCAGCACTTTCTGCCGATGTGGTTAATATTTATTCGTTTCGTCAACCATTCTTAATTCAGCCAATTTTAGATGACTTCACCAAGCAAACTGGTATTAAAACCAATGTGGTGTTTGCGAAAAAAGGCTTAATTGAACGTGTGAAACGTGAAGGTAAGCACAGCAAAGCTGATTTGGTGCTTACTTCAAACTTTAGCGCACTTATTCAATTAGAAGATCTTGGCTTAACTCAATCAATAAAAAGCGATGTTATAGATGCAAATGTTCCTAGCACATTTCGTGATGCTGATGGCCAATGGATCGCTTTAACGAAACGAGTTCGTAATGTTTACTCTTCAAAAGAGCGTGTTGGCGCACTCGCTGATTTAAGTTATGAAGACTTGGCTGATCCCAAATATAAAGGCAAAATCTGTACTCGCTCAGGTAAGCATCCATACAATTTAGGTTTAGTTGCTTCTATGGTTGCGCATCATGGCGAAGCAAAAACTAAACAATGGTTAGAGGGCGTTAAAGCCAATTTAGCACGTAAGCCACAAGGTAACGACAGAGCGCAAGTCAAAGCTGTGAAAGAAGGATTATGTGATCTGGCATTAGGCAACAGCTACTATTTTGGTAAAATGATGCAAGATGAGCAGCAAAAGTCATGGGCTGAAGCGGTTAATATTAACTTTCCAAACCAAACCAATCGTGGCTCACATATTAATGTTTCGGGTGTTGTTATGACGCGATACGCTAAAAATCCGGAAAATGCCTTGAAACTGATTGAGTATATGACCGACAATAAAGCGCAAAATATGTATGCTTCGGTCAATATGGAATACCCAGTAAAGCGAGGGGTTGCATTGTCTGAGATGGTTGCGTCATGGGGTGAGTTTAAAGAAGATAGTCTTGCTCTTGATGAAATAAGTAAATACCGTCCTGTTGCGTTAAAGCTTATTGACGAAGTAAAGTTTGACTTATAACGAGGTTTTTCCTCGTCTTTTATAAAAGCTGTTTTTTAACAGCTTTTATTTTATCTGGTATTAATCCACTTATGCATGTGAAGTTTTCGTTGTCGCGTTGGCAAGTATTGGCTTGGCTAATCGGTTTGCTACTTGTTACGCCACTAGGTTTTTTATTGTTTGAATCTCTGCAAGGTGGTTCGGATGTCTTTCAGCACCTTTTCGATACTGTGCTGTGGGATTATACGCGTAATACCCTTGTACTCATAGCTGGGGTTGGGTTATTGAGCTGTGTTATTGCGCTGCCGCTTGCGTGGTTGACTGCGTACTGTGAATTTCCTGGTCGAAAACACTTTGAATGGGCACTGATGCTGCCTTTGGCAATGCCAACTTATCTCATTGCTTATGTTTATACGGACTTACTTGATTATGCTGGGCCTGTACAAATTGCGCTCAGGGACTGGTTTGATTGGCAGTCACCCGATGATTATTGGTTTTTTGATATTCGAACTTTGCCGGGTGCAATTATTATGATTGCATTAGTGCTGTATCCGTATCTTTATCTTATTTTTAAAACGGCCTTAAGAGAGCAATCTTTTAAATTAGTGCAAGCTAGTCAGTTAATGGGGTTATCGCCATTACAAAGCTTTTTACGGGTAAGTTTACCGCTTGGTCGAGGGGCAATTGTGGCAGGAGTTACGTTAATCAGTATGGAAGCTATGGCTGATTTTGCCACTGTTAATTACTTTGCAGTGAGCACACTAACGACCGCTGTTTACGATACCTGGCTTGGCTATTATTCATTAACCGCTGCGGCAAAAATATCAGGCATTATGCTGCTTATTTTGTTTCTCACTATTATGGTTGAGCGCTTTAGTCGTCGTAATCAAGCTGTGTATGAACGCCAGTCGAGCATTAACAGCGCAACTTTATATCGCTTAAAAGGTAGCACAGCATGGGCTGCAAGTTTAGTCTGCACAGTTGTGCTGGTACTTGCTTTTGTCTTGCCAGTTGGAGTGCTTGTTAAATACGCTATTGTTTATGCGGATGAAGCATGGAATGGGGCATTTTTTAATTATGCTTGGCAGAGCTTTAAAGTCGCCATTGTTGTCAGCCTAGTGACAATCCTTCTTAGCTTGTTGGTACTGTTTTATCAGCGTATTGCTAAACAAGCGTATCCACTTATTCCGGGGCGTTTAGCAAGTACGGGTTATGCGCTACCGGGTACGGTACTGGCGATTGCGGTATTGTTACCACTAACACAAATTGATGATGCACTTAATCAATGGCTTGAACCAATAGGTTTATCGCCGGGCTTACTTCTGAGTGGGACATTATTTGCGATGATTTTTGCGTATATTGTGCGCTTTTACGCGATTGCACATGGCGCCCTTGAAAGCAGCTTTTTACGTATTAGCCCTTCTCTTGATATGGCAAGTCAATCTATGGGTAAAAGTGCATTTCAAACCTTGTATAAAGTACATCTGCCTTTACTTAAACGCGGCATTTTAACCGCTGGGCTTCTGGTATTTATTGAATGTATGAAAGAGCTACCCGCGGCCTTGTTATTACGACCGTTTAATTTTGAAACTCTTGCAACTCATGTTTTTCAATATGTTAGTGATGAGCAGTTAGAGTTAGCGTCTATCTCGGCCCTGTTTATTGTGTTAGTCGGGCTTATTCCTTTGTATTTCGTTAATCGTTCGATGGAGCAAAATCATTCATGAGTCATTTGATAATTAAAAATTTAGCTTATCAATACAATGGCACTAAGGTATTGGATGCGCTTAACTTGAATGTTGAACAAGACGAAATCGTTTGCCTGCTGGGGGCAAGTGGTTGCGGTAAAACAACGACGTTAAAAGCGATTGCCGGAATTATAGAGCCCTCACAAGGTTTTATGAGCATTGATTCGCTTGTTGTTAATGACGACAAGCATTTTGTTGCACCAGAAAAACGTAATATTGGCATGATGTTTCAAGATTACGCGTTATTTCCTCACTTATCGGTGAGCGACAATATTGCATTTGGTTTAACCAATATGAGTAAGTCGCAAAAGCGTGATCGCGTGGATGAAATGCTGAGCTTAGTTAAGTTAACTGGCTGTGCAGAACGTTATCCGCATCAATTATCAGGTGGTCAACAACAGCGTGTTGCAATTGCTCGTGCGCTTGCTTATAAACCCAGCTTGTTATTACTTGATGAGCCATTTTCTAATATCGATACGCAGGTTCGCTTTGAGTTAATTGCCGACATCCGTCGTATCATTAAAGCTCAGCAAGTATCAGCAGTGTTTGTTACCCATTCGAAGGAAGAGGCGTTTGCGTTTGCTGACACCTTGGCTGTAATGCATGGTGGAAAAATAGCCCAACAAGGCTCATCAGAACAGTTATTTAGCCAACCTAACTCAAAGGAGGTTGCAGAGTTTCTTGGTACAGGCATATACTTAACGGCGAAAGTCTTAACGCCAACTGAATACGAAACGGCGTTTGGTGTAATACATTCACTCACAGTAAATAACAGTGCTCACAAACAAGGGCAAGTTTATGTACGGCCTCATTATATTCAGTTATGTGAAGCTGATCAGAGTGATGAAAATAGCCTGACAATTTTGCACAGACGCTTTATAGGCACACGTTATGTTTATCGTGTGAATATAGCGGGGCAGGAGTGTGAAGTCGCTGCAGAGCAAGACCGCGTGTTTGCAGTTGAGCAGCCTGTAAAAATAAAAATAATGCCGCACACAGTCAATTTTTTTCATGATTAGTACTGCTTAACAATCTTGAATTCTTGGCTAGGTGCAAATAACGAGAAGCTAAGGATTCACTATGGCGCAAGCGCAATCTGGGATTTGTGCTGAAGCAAACTTACATGGTTTGCACCTGTTTTTTAATGTTTATGATGGCCATGACGAGTCATTACGTAAAAAGCTAAAACGCGTGAGCGTCATTCAAGATGAGTTTGCGGATCAGTTCTCAGAAGCCATGCTGTCGTGCGTGGTTGCGCTTGGTGCGCAATATTGGCCGCATATTTTGCCTGAGTTTATTCCAAGTCAATTACAAAGCTTTCCTAATGTGACTCATAGTGAACATGTTATGAGTGCACAGCCATTTGATTTATTTGTACAAATTCGTTCAGACCGTGAAGATGTTAACCATCTTTTTGCCCTACAGATCCTTAAATTATTTACGCCAGATGTAGAGCTTGTGGAGCAAGTGCGTAACTTTCGTTTTTTAGATGGCCGCGACTTTAACGGCTTTATTTATGCGGGTGACACCCCTCATGGTAGACAAAAACGCAGTACCGCATTGATAGACAGACCGGGGCATTTTGAAGATCAAGGCAGCTACATTCATGTTCAGCGCTTTGTGCACGATTTAAGTGTTTGGCAACATTTGTCGTTATCAGAGCAAGAGCAAATTATGGGGCGTACTCGGCTTGATAACACCTTAATTATGCCTGCACTCGAAACTAGTCATGCAGTGCGTAGTGAACTAAAAGATGAAAATGGCCAGCCGTTGATACTTAATCAGAGCATGCCGTTTGGTGATGTTCATAAGCAGGGTATTTTAATGGTGTCATGTGCCGCGCAAGGTGATGCGTTTGAGCAGGTATTAAAGAGTCGCTTGGGGCAGGGCGATTGCTACGACCATTGGCTTGATTTTACTCAAGCCGATATGGGGTCGGCGTTTTTCGCCCCGTCAGTAAACTTTTTGAAGCAGCTTTAAACTGTATCGAATAAAGTGCGCACGCGATCAAGCGTGACATCTATTTCAGAAATCTTTGCAGGAGCGATAAAAATTGTGTCGTCACCTGCAATTGTACCAAGTACCCCATCAGCTTTACCTAATGAGTCTAGTAAGCGCGCGATAAGTTGTGCTGCACCTGGGCTGGTACGAATAATAATCATCATTTCGTTATGCATAATATCGATAACGAGTTGACGCAACGGGCTTTTCGCTGTTGGTACTCCCATTTCAGCGGGTAAGCAATACACCATTTCTTGTTTTGCATTACGGGTGCGTACCGCGCCAAACTTGCTTAACATGCGAGAGACTTTACTTTGGCTTATGTTGTCGAAGCCTTGCTCTTTTAATGCTTCGACAATCTCACCTTGTGAGCCGAAGTTTTCTTCTTTTAATAGCGCTTTGAACGCTTTGATTAGTGCTTCTTGTTTGTCTTGTGGTTGCATGTTGCCGTATCTGTAGTCATAAAACGTGAAGTAATTCTACACAACTCTGCATACTTATGCAGTACTAGTTTACATTTCTCGCCCTAAATGCTGTGTGTTTACAGTATAGTTTACAACTATGGTCGAAATTATACGCGAAATAAGCAGGATAAATTTGTTTTTAGTCGCTAATTTCATTATCTTTAGGGCCACAAATATTTCCTACCTCAAATTACGGAGAATTCCAATGAAAGTTGCTGTTTTAGGCGCAGCTGGCGGTATCGGCCAAGCATTGTCTTTATTATTAAAAACAAGTTTACCTGCAGGTTCTGAATTATCATTATACGATGTTGCCCCTGTTGTTCCTGGTGTAGCGGTTGATCTTTCTCACATCCCAACAGACGTTAAAGTTGAAGGTTTCGGTGCTGATAACCTAGACGATGCTTTAGCTGGTTGTGATATCGTTCTTATCCCAGCGGGTATGCCGCGTAAGCCGGGTATGGACCGTGCGGACCTTTTCAACGTAAACGCAGGTATCATCAAAACATTAGCTGAAGGCATCGTTAAAAACTGTCCTAAAGCGTTAGTTGGTATCATTACTAACCCAGTAAACGGCACTGTGCCAATCGTTGCTGAAGTATTCAAAAAAGCGGGTACTTACGATGCTGGCCGTGTATTCGGTATCACAACACTTGACGTGATCCGTTCAGAAGCATTTGTTGCTGAACTTAAAGGTTTAAGCGCTACTGACGTTAAAGTTCCAGTGATCGGTGGCCACTCAGGCACTACAATCCTTCCTCTTCTATCTCAAGTTGAAGGTGTTACTTTCACTGACGAAGAAGTGGCAGCATTAACTCCACGTATCCAAAACGCAGGTACTGAAGTTGTTAACGCTAAAGCGGGTGGCGGTTCAGCGACTCTTTCAATGGGTGCAGCAGCAGCACGTTTCTGTATGTCTTTAGTTAAAGGCTTACAAGGTGAAGAAGTAGTTGATTACGCATACGTTGCAGTTGAAAACGGTGACGCAGCATACTTTGCACACCCAGTACGTTTAGGTAAGAACGGTGTTGAAGAAATTCTTTCTTACGGTGAATTAAGCGCTTTCGAAGAGCAAGCTAAAAACGACATGCTTGAAACGCTTAATAAAGACATCCAAGAAGGTGTTGATTTCATCAACGGTTAATTCCGATAGATGATAGGTGCTATTAAAGCACCTAAAACAAAAAAGCCTGCATATGCAGGCTTTTTTAATGGCTCGAATAAATAGAGTTTAATGATCGCGGGCAACGGCGATGCGTGCCAAGCTCTCTAATGCTTGCTTGTATGGCGTTTCTGGTAAAAATGCAATACAGGCGATGGCTTTATCAGCCTCTTGCTCTGCCTTTTGCATTGTAAACTCAAGTGCTTTGGTATCAGCTAACGCCTCAAGAATGCTGTCTAGGTGATCCATACCATTGCCAAGTTCAATTGCTTCACGAACGAGCTTGATTTGCTCTGGCGTGCCTTTTTGCATGGCATAAATAAGCGGTAAGGTAGGTTTACCTTCGGCTAAATCATCACCAATGTTTTTACCAAGTTGCTCAGCATCGGCGTTGTAATCAAGCACATCATCAACAAGCTGAAAGGCTGTTCCTAAATGCATGCCGTAAAGGTTTAATGCCTCAAGCGTTTTATCATCTTGTTCAGTGATAATTGCTGCAAGGCCTGTTGCTGCTTCAAATAACTTAGCTGTTTTGCTGTAAATGACCTGCATATAGCTTTGCTCTGTGGTGTCAGGATCGTTACAGTTCATTAGCTGTAATACTTCACCTTCAGCAATGACATTCGTTGCATCAGCTAAAATTTCCATGATTGGCATTTTACCAAGACCAACCATCAACTGAAATGAGCGTGTGTAAATAAAATCACCAACTAGCACGCTAGCGGCATTGCCAAACTCAGCATTTGCTGTAGGCGTACCACGACGTAAATGTGACTCATCAACAACATCATCATGCAGTAAAGTTGCAGTGTGAATAAATTCGATGATAGTGGCCAGTGTAATGTGGTCTTTACCTTCATAGCCTAAAGCTTTTGCTGCTAAAATGGCCAACATAGGGCGAACACGCTTACCACCGCTGTTTACTATATATAAACCGAGTTGATTGACCAATGCGACATCTGAGCGCATTTGGGCATGTATAAGTTGATTGACGTCATTCATCTCATGATCGATTAACGTCTGGATAGCTTTTATATCCATTGATCTCCGAGCCAATATTTATGGGTATACGAGGCTGATTGTACAACAAAAAAAGCACTTGCTCGATATTTTGTGCTGATTCAGTAAAAAAACACTGTAAAGTTTTTTATTTTAAATCAAATTTGAACAGTTAATTGTAGTTGTTTGGTTGAATAGTAAACATGCTTGCATTTATTTAACGGCGCTTTTGACGTGTTAATTTAATTGTCATGAGATCGTAAAAACCGCTTGGCATACGGTGTTTTTAGGATAGAATAAGGAAAAATATTGAATTGCTCTCAATGCAGCTATTTTTTATTCATTTTATAGCAAAAGAGGCTTGCTAGTTTTTGCGCATTAGCGTAAACTTCGCGCCCTATTGAAGAATATTTTAGTTGCGTCGATTTGAGGGCGCACAGACGGAGTTAATTATGTACGCGGTTTTCCAAAGTGGTGGTAAACAGCACCGTGTGACTGAAGGTCAAACAATTCGTCTTGAAAAATTAGACGTTGAAACTGGTGCAGCAGTTGAATTTGATTCAGTACTTTTAGTTGCTGATGGTGAGAAAATCGAGATCGGTGTACCGTTCGTAAACGGTGGTAAAGTAACAGCTGAGGTTGTTTCACACGGTCGCGGTGAGAAAGTGAAGATTGTTAAATTTAGACGTCGTAAGCATTCTCGTAAGCAAATGGGCCATCGTCAATGGTTCACTGAAGTTAAAATCACTGGCATTAGCGCTTAATTAGAGGTACTGAGAAATGGCACATAAAAAAGCAGCTGGTAGTACTCGTAACGGTCGCGATTCAGAAAGCAAACGCCTAGGTGTTAAGCGTTTTGGTGGCGAATCAGTTCTAGCGGGTAGCATCATTGTTCGTCAACGTGGTACTCGTTTCCACGCTGGCGCAAACGTAGGTATCGGTAAAGACCACACTATCTTCGCAAAAGCAGATGGTAAAGTTCAATTCGAACAGAAAGGTCCTTTAAACCGTAAATACGTAAATATCGTAGCTGAGTAATCATCTCGATATTTGAAAAACCCCGCCTTTGCGGGGTTTTTTGTTTTAAGGCAAATAATAAGGCGTATAAATATATATCTAAGCTAAGCCTGCAATCAGAAGGGCTTAGGTATATAATAGAGTTATTAACAAGCCAATCTTAAAGTGAGTAATCATGAAGTTTGTAGATGAAGTAGAAATTCGTTGTGACGCGGGTGATGGCGGCAGCGGTGTCGTATCTTTCCGACGTGAAAAATATGTACCAGACGGCGGTCCTGATGGCGGCGATGGCGGCGATGGCGGCAGCGTTTATCTACAAGCCGATGAAAACTTAAATACCTTAATTGACTATCAATTTGAGCGTTTTCATAAAGCAGAGCGCGGCACAAATGGCCAAAGCCGTAACATGACAGGTAAAAAGGGCGCTGATTTGACGCTTAAAGTACCTGTAGGTACGCGTATCACTGACGTTGACACTGAAGAGTCACTAGGTGATTTAACTAAACATGGTCAAAAAATTGTAGTTGCGAAAGGTGGTTTCCATGGCTTGGGAAATGCACGTTTTAAATCAAGTACTAACCGTGCACCACGTCAAAAGACACTAGGTACACCTGGTGAAGTTCGCAGCCTACGTTTAGAGTTAATGTTACTTGCAGATGTTGGCTTACTTGGCTTACCAAATGCCGGAAAATCAACGTTTATTCGCAGTGTTTCAGCAGCGAAACCAAAAGTGGCGGATTATCCGTTTACGACGCTAATTCCTAACTTAGGCGTGGTTCGTCCTGATGCAAATAAATCATTTGTGATTGCTGATATTCCAGGTCTTATTGAAGGGGCTTCAGAAGGTGCAGGCCTTGGTATTCGCTTCTTAAAGCACTTAGAGCGTTGTCGTGTATTACTACACATTATTGATATTATGCCAGTTGATGGCACTAACCCTGTTGATAATGCCTTTGCAATTATTAACGAGCTGCACCAATACAGCCCTAAACTTGCAGAAAAGCCGCGTTGGTTAGTTTTCAATAAGATTGATTTATTGCCGGAAGATGAAGCCGAAGCGCTATGTAATGAGATTGCTCAAGAGCTAGGTGAAGAAACTAATGTTTACCGCATCTCTGCAGCAAATAAGCAAAATACCCAAGCATTATGTCATGACATCATGGCGCTGCTTGATAGTATGCCGAAAGAAAAATTCGCTGAAGAAGAGAAAGAAGAAGTTGAATTTAAGTGGGATACTTACCATCAGAAAGCAACATCTCAAGACGATGATGATTGGGATGACGACTGGGACGATGATGACTACGATGTAGAAGTTATCTACCAACGATAAAATTTGAAACTGAAAAGGAGCCATGCGCTCCTTTTTTATTAATAAGAAAAAAGTATTAAGGTTTAGTGTGAAAATTTCAATGATTGCTGCTATGGCAAATAACCGAGTAATAGGTCAAGACAACCAAATGCCATGGCATTTACCTGCCGATCTGCAACACTTTAAAAAAGTAACCATGGCAAAGCCGGTGATCATGGGGCGTAAAACTTTTGAATCAATTGGTCGTCCATTACCTGGCCGTCAAAACATTATTATTACTCGTAATGCAGATTATAGTGCACAAGGCATTGAGGTAGTCACTTCGCCTGAGGCAGCGTTGGCATTAGTCGCTGATGTTGAAGAAGTCATGATTATTGGTGGCGGAAATATCTACGAACAGTTTTTACCTCAGGCTGAGCGATTATATTTAACGTTCATCGATCTTGAAGTTGAAGGTGACACTCAGTTTCCAGATTACGAAAGTGTTGCTAATTGGACGGTTGCTGAGCAAGAACAGCATCAGCCTGATAACAAAAACCCTTATTCGTATACCTTTGTAACCCTGTATAAAAATTCGTAACATTATTGCGGTAAAACTAATTGGTTGGTATAATAATGTCCGATATTTCTACGAAGAAAGTATTGCATAAGGGCAAAATATGATGAAGTTATCTAACTTATTACTCGTGGCGGCAGTTGTTTCGGCTTCGGTTGCGTATACCGCACCAGCGAAAGCTGATGACCAATTAGCTGTATCTATCTGTGAATATATCGCGGCAGATGATAAAAACCGTTTACGTGATAAGCTTAAGAGCTCACGTGTTAAAATTCGTAACATTTTTGACGCTGTAAAATGTAATGGTAATAATATGCTTCGTCATGCTATCGAGAGCGGTGCTGCTGATACTGGTGAGTACATTGTTAAGAACTTATCAAAAAGCTCTTTAGAAGATGGTGCTGACATCGCATGGGCTGAAGCAAATGGCCATGGTGGTTCACCACTAATCGCTGTTATTAAGGACCGCGCAGGTCTTTAATACTAAAAGTAAACAGATTTTGAAAAAACCGCACAGAGTGCGGTTTTTTATTTGTATTATGCCAATACGTAATAATACGTAATAATGCTTAATCATGCTAAGACAATAAAAAGAGTAAGCCCAGCGATAGGCTAGGCTTTAGTCAACATTCGTGTTTTTAATCGTTAACTAAACTTATCAGTTTCCTTTTCTAAATCAGTTGTTAGACCTTTAATTAGATCAGTTGCTGTGTGCGCTTGATTAGAAACATCTGCCGTTTGTGATGCTGTATCAGAGATGATAACGATACGTTTGGCAGTGTCTTCGCCTGCATCGAGTTGCTCTTTAGCGGCAATTGCGATTTGGTCGCTCATTTGTGCTATGGCACTTAGTGAGCTGGCAACACGCTTTAACTCATCATTGGCTTTGGTGGATTTTTGCACTGTTTGTTCACTGGTTGAAATACTTAGCGAGACAGCAGACTTGGCATCCTGAGTTGCTGCTTGTAACTTGCCAATCATATTACGTATTTCTTCTGTACTGGTTTGTGTGCGCTGAGCAAGTCCGCGAACTTCGTCGGCAACCACAGCAAAGCCTCGCCCTTGTTCGCCGGCGCGCGCAGCTTCTATTGCAGCATTAAGCGCAAGTAAGTTAGTTTGCTCAGCAATACCTTGAATAACACTGAGCACATTTGCGATGTTATTTACTTCATCATCAAGCACTTGAATATTATTACCAGCGCTGTCAATTTGTTGCTCTAAAAGCGCGATAGTGTCAGCGGCTTCGCTGGTTAAGTGGCTGGCACTTTGACCTTGTTGCTCCGCCTCTTGCACTGAGTAGGCCGCTTGTTCTGCATGTTCAACAACTGTTTGCGCCGAAGCTGTTAACTCAGTGATAGCAGAAGCAACCATTTGAGTTTCTTCGTTGAGGCTACGAGTAAGTTTATCGAGCTCAACAGAACGTGATTCGTTATCAAGACTTTGGTTCTTTAGGCTATCTGTAACGCCTTTTATACCGTCCACAACGCCACGTAAGCCTTGCTGCATGTAATGCATAGCAGCAATAATGCTTTCAGGTGGGGCATCTTGGCGAATATGTGAGTTTAAGTTGCCGCGAGAAACGTTTTTAACAATACCGATTACTTCGTCAATTTCGCCGCCTAAGGCATTGGTGAGTGATGAGCCAAAGCGAGCAATAGCAAAAGTAAGTGCAATAGTGATGAGCATTGATAAACCCAGCAACCACTTTGCGGTATTCCAATAACGTTCATCAACTTCCTTGGCGCTAATGCCTGTACCAACATACCAGCCAAACAGCGGTGTTTTTTGTACTACAGAGGTTAAATCAACGGTTTCTCCATCTCGCACTGAATCCCAGTGATAGGTGATGATTTTATTGGTTGTATTACCCACGAGGTTTTCGACCATACGGCCGATGCTGTTGCCACTGGCATCTTTAAAATCGTTAAAGCTGGTGCCGTGCAGTTCAGGGTCGTGAGGAGTCGCAACAAAATCTAAGTTGTTGTCGACAACATAAACATATTCTGATTCGTGGTATTTATTTTCACGAAGCACCTGAATAGCAAGCTTCTTTGCTTGTGCTTCTTCGAGTTGATTGTTTTTAACCATCAACTCAAATTGCTCAACAATATTGGTGGTGCTCTTCATGAGCTGGTTGATACGCGCGATGTTGTCGCTTTCGCTGGCATGGCGTAAAGATTGTAAGCCAAGTAAAGCTATCGCAGATAACGCAATAAACATAGCGATAGCAAATAAGGTGATTTTTGTTTTTAAAGCTAATCCTGATAACACAGTCAGCCTCCTTTATTATTTCCCCTTATTACTTCTACCACGTTTGTATTATTTTATTAAGTAAAAATGACAGCGTTATCATGATATTTGCTCAAGTACCTATTTAGAGCTTCAGTTCGGCTTCTGTAAGCGCTCGATATTCACCGCTTGCAAGGTTTTCATCAAGAGTAATATCAGCTATTTTTTCACGATGTAATTCAACAACTTTATTACCTACAGCGGCAAGCATTCGCTTAACTTGATGGTATTTACCTTCGCAAATTGAAAGGCGTAAGCTGTAGCTTGCAAGTTTTTCAACAATAGCAGGGCGAGTTAGCTCTTTCTCGTTGTGCAATTGCACCCCTTGCTCTAACGCTGCAATTGCCTCGTCTTCAATAGGTTCTTGAGTTTCAACTAAATACGTTTTGAATTTGTTATGCTTTGGTGCGGTAATTTTATGCGACCAGTCGCCGTCATTAGTGATCAGCACTAAACCTGTGGTATCGATATCTAATCGACCTGCAACATGAAAGTCGCTCATGTTTGGCTCATCGATTAAATCAAATACAGTAGGGTGAAGCTCATCTTTATTAGCGCATACATAACCTGCAGGCTTATGTAGCATGTAGTAGCGTTTACCTAAAAATACTAGAGGCTCACCTTGCCAGCGAATATCATCATCTTGTGTTACAGACAAATCGAATGAGGTAATCACCTCACCATTAACAGTGGCGTATTTGCGTTTAATACCAGCTCTGGTCTTACTGCGCGGTAACTCAGCAATATGGCTAATAAATTTATCTAAACGGCATGGAAATTTCATTGGGATCACATTTTTAGTCAGCTACAATGGCGGCGAGTATAGCGGATACTAGTTACCTATGACAGTAAAGCAAGGACAAATATTACAGCACTACCAAACAGAGATAGCGAATGGCAACTTAACTGAGGATGTCGCTCAAAGAGCAGCTATAACCGCACTGGATCAGTTATCACAATTGCTAACAACGCCAAGTCATTGGTGGCAAAGAGCAAAGCCGATTAAAGGTGTGTATTTGTATGGCCCTGTTGGTCGCGGTAAATCAATGCTAATGGATATATTTTATCAACGAGTTAGCATTGAGGGTAAAATCCGTTTGCATTTTCACCATTTTATGAAGCAAGTGCATGAGCGTTTAAGTGAGTTGCAAGGGCAAAAAAATCCGCTAAATGTGATTGCTAAAGAATGGGCAGAGCACATTCGCTTGATTTGTTTTGATGAGTTTTTTGTGTCTGATATTGGCGATGCCATGATCTTAGGAGGCTTATTTAAAGCCTTGTTTTCGCAGCAAGTCGTGTTAGTGGCAACGTCGAACTGCCAACCGGAACAGTTGTATCGTAACGGTTTACAGCGAGCTCGCTTTTTACCCACTATCGATTTATTAAATGATCATTGCCATATTCTGAGTGTTGAAGGCCATACAGATCATCGCTTTCGCTTTGGTAAACAAACCGAACATTACTTTATTGATAATAAAGAGGCGCTAACAGAGCGCTTTTTAAAACAAGAGCAAGCAATACAGAGGCAAACAACGATAGAGGTTTGCCATCGCAAGCTTAGCTGTGTAATGCAAGCTCAAGACGCCATTATGTTTGACTTTATGACACTTTGCTCAGGGCCCAGAAGCACTGCGGATTACATTTACTTGGCAGAGTATTTTCAGCGTGTTTATTTACTCAATGTGCCGGTAATGGGGCGCGGAGCAACGGGCAAACAAATTGTGCATGGCATTGAAGATAGTTATCAGCGAGAAAAACAGGATTTACAAGAACACTTTTTTGATGATGAAGCACGGCGCTTTATTGCTTTGGTTGATGAGTTTTATGATCGCAACCGATTACTGGTGATCTCGGCCGAGGTCGGTATAAGCGATTTATATCAAGGGCAAAAGCTGGCATTTGAGTATGCGCGTACCGAGTCTCGACTAGTTGAGATGCAAAGCTGGAAAAGATAAAAGGCGCATTTTAAATGCGCCTTTGTTGTCAGCCTAGCTGGGGATCTTCATATGAAATGGTTAAAAGCTATATTGAGCACCTACATACACGTAGCGACCAGCACCACCGCCGTATGCGCTATAGTAGTTACCACGGCCATATGGATAAAAGTCACCTTTATTATCAAACACGTTATTTACACCACCGAATACGCGCAGTTGGCTCTGTTCACCAAGTGACATGGTGTAAGACGCTGAAAGGCTGTGCTTTAAGAACGAGCCATAATCTTGGTAGGCAAGTTTTTCTGGGTTACTGATACAAGTATCTTCACCAGCCTCACAGCGGGCATCGTTTTCGGCAATATACTCTTGATAGTCTTCTTCAAGACTCTGGCTTGCTTTAAACGAGCCTAAGTAATTTGTGCGCCAGCGAATACGTAAGTTATCGTTACGCCATGTAACTGACATTGATGCTTTATCTTTGCTGCTGCCATAACCTGCGTAGTGACTGGTTACCAAGCTGCCATCAAGGCCTTCATAAGTTTGCGAGTTTTCGATTACATGGTTGTAATCTAGTTTAAACGACAACTGACCCAGGTTATCTAAGTCTAATTTGTACTGTGCAACCACGTCATAACCCCGCGCTGTTAGCTCATCGAGGTTATATTGACGTTGTAAGATTTTAATAATATTACCTTCGCTGTTACGGGTAATGTCATTACAAAACACGTTGTCTTCGCCCCATGCTGCTTCTGAGTTGTAGCACTCACGCATGATGTTTTCATTACTGATCTGCGAAATCGCATCAACAATGGCAATATCATAGTAATCAACGGCAAGATTAAAGTTTTCTAAAAAGGTTGGAGCCACTGTAACCCCAAAGGTATAGGTATCAGCGGTTTCTTCTTTTAGGTTTTCGTTACCAGTACCCGGTGAATAGCTGTTGTTCTCATCGCTAAACTCAAAGTTAGGATCAGCAGCAAGTTGTGCAGCTAATGTAGGCTCCTTACGGCAGTTATCGTGACCTGGTTTAGTCGATGTTGCCGTTAAACCGTCACAAATATCGTCATAGCTGTCGTAATCGCCACGTGGTGGTGACATAAGCTCGGTGATCGTTGGCGCACGTTGAGCACGGGCGTAGTTTGCTCTAAATGCATAGCCTTCGATTGGCTCCCAAAATACACCTAGCTTGTAGCTGGCAACAGTATTGACGTTTTCCATGCTGTAGTTAGCTAAACGTAATGAAGTTTCTGCGCTTAAGCTTTTTGCTAAAGGAGCATCTTTTAACAGCGGGATCGCAAGCTCTGCAAAGGCTTCGTAGACTTCAACTTCACCATAAAAATTTGGTACATAGTTAAAGGTAATACCGCCAGCTTTCATGTCGTCGCTGGTTGATAGGTCTTGGCTGTCTTTACGGTATTCACCACCAAATACTGCGGATACTGAGCCTGCTGGTAATTCAAATAAATCACCTGTTATGTAGCCAACCACACCGTATTGCTTTATTTCGGTATCAATAATTGGGTTAGTGCGGATCCAAGCCGCCATCTCTTCGGTGATAGAGCCTTCACCAAATAAGTTAATTGGTACACAGCCTTCAGCGCGAGCTGCTTCATCAATACATTGAATGGTGCCATCCGCTAACTGTTCAGCTTGCAAAGCTTGATTAAGTTTTACGGTATTTAATTCATTGCTGCGAATTTGGTGCTGGGTAAAACGACCATAACTTGCAGATAGATCCCAGTCCCACTCATCGTTAAATAACGTGCCTTGAAGACCTGCCCAGCTACGAATCGTTTTACGGGTATTATCTGTGCTGATATTACCAACTTCGCTGAAGCGGCGATCCCAATAAATGCGATCTTTATATGGGTTGGCATCGAGGATTTCTTGCGGCACATACGGGTTGTCGATTGGGATATAGCCCGGTGCTACATCTGCAAGGGGCTCGCCAGTAGTAGGGTTGTAACGTGGTACATACGCACCTTCGTATTCATCTTCAGGCGACTTATTGTTAAACGAGCCACTTTCGCTGTATTGAACTTGTGCGTAAAACATCACATCGTCAGTTAAGTCATAATCAATTTTAACTGCCGCAGACACGTTATCGCTTGGAACATCAAGCATTACGTATTGATTTGAGTTAATACCGTAAATTTCTTCATTGCCTTTCCAGTCATCACGTAGAGTTTGACCGTCATACCAAAACTGCGTGTCGTTGCGGCTGTTTTCTAAGAATACACCGCCCGGAATACCATCACTTTTGCTAACCCAGTCAGCTTGTGTGATGTCGCGCATACATTGATCGCCATCTGCTGTTTGCATTACATTACACATGCGATCTGGATCGTAATCGTAACTATCTTCAATTTGTGCGCGTTTACGATCGTAAAAAGTCATACCAAAATCACGGTCCCAGTTGGCACTGAAATAAGCGTAGCCACGCTCATTAGCAAACGAGGTACCGTAGTTTAAATCAAGGGTAAATTCTTTACCGCCGCCATCAGTGGTTTCACCTGTGTTCGCTTTAAAATCAAAGCCTTCTTTTTTTGATTGGGTGATAATATTCACCACACCTGCTACGGCATCAGCACCATAGGTTGCCGATGCACCGCCACTGATTATCTCCACGCGCTCTACCATGCCGCTTGGAATGGTATTTAAACTAACATAGTTGCCGCTGTAGCTATTTGATACAACACGACGGCCATCAATCAGTGTTAGAGTGCGGTTAGCACCTAAATCTCGTAGTTGGACAGTAGATAACCCCGTTGCTGAAACACTTGATTGGCTGGTGGTGTTACCTATGCTCTCACTTAGAGCTGGCATGTTATCAACAAGAATATCTGATAAATTTGTTAAACCGGTATCGGCAATGGCTTCACGGTCCATTGTGACCAGCGGTGTAGGAATTGAAAAGCTATCACGCTTAATACGCGAACCCGTTACAACAATTTTTTCAGGCTCTTCAGTTTGTTCATTAGCTGTTGGGGTGGTGTTGGCGGTGCGGGCAATCTCAGCTTCATTGGCAAATGCATGTTGGCTAAAACCACTGGCAACAGCAAGTGCAATAGCACAGGGTTTGGTTAGTAGATTTCTCACAGGTGTTCCTAGTTGTTTTATTTTTAATTTTTAGAACCAGAGTGATGCTCTTTTTAAGGGCAGTTAAAATTTACAGTGAGCAACACTCTGGCTGGTCGGTATTGACGTAAAAATATTTATAGAAATGTGAACTTAACTACAATCTTAGGTGGCTCGTTTATGTCTCTATTTTATATCTACTGAATATCTATTCATTTAAAATCAGCGAGTTAAGAAATGTTCATTGTTAACTGTTTTGCAACGTTAAAGCTGGTGAAAGAAACGCTTTTAAGATAAATTGATAGGGCTTTATACTGCTGTACTTCTAAAATGGGGTTTTATTTAGAGTTAATGGAAACATCTAATCGCGCGTATCGGCTGGGTTCTTGTGTTATTAACCCACTCGAAAACAAACTTAACTGTAATGGTACTGAACAGATACTACAGCCTAAGTTTGTTGAACTATTAGGGTGTTTAGTCGCACGGTATCCTGAGCCCATCACACGCGAAGAGCTCATTAATCATGTCTGGGATGGTAACTTTTATGTTGGTGAAAAAGCCTTAACAAATGCTATTTGGCATCTACGAAAAGCATTTAAAGAACTCGACCCAGAACAAACTTACATAGAGACACTACGTAAAACGGGCTATCGTGTTTTGTTAAAGCCTGAGCCAATAGATACAGCTGATAAAGAAAAGTCAGTGGGTATTAGCATCACTACTGCGCAAATTCGTCAGCTGTTTGTGGCAATGTGTGTAATTAGTCTTGTGGTAATGTATTGGCTGTTCTCTTCGCCTTCGGAACAAATAAAGTCAAGCTTTGTGTTACCGCTTAATAGCATCGAAAGTGTTACTGCAAGCCCAGGTCGCGAGATTTACCCTTCAATTTCTAATGATCAGCACTATTTGGTGTATTCATGGCGACAGCTCGGTAAACCAAATAACTTATATTTACGCGATTTACATTTTCCTGAGCATCCAGCCAAGCAACTAACTGACTCTCCTTATACAGAAGGGCGCTCTGTGTTCAGCCCAGATGCAAATACTTTGTACTATTACCGCATGGGGTCTGATGTCTGTGAAATTGTTAAGTTGTCTTTGATTAATGCCACCAGTGTCGTATTAGGGGAGTGTAGTAATAAATATCCGACTGATCTCGATATTAGTAGTGATGGTAAAACCTTAGTCTATATTGCTGATCACACCACGCAATCAGGTGACTATGTCACTCGTATCAAACTGCTCGATTTACAGGCAAAACAAACAAATGAAACGTTTATTCCTTGTAATGATGACTGCGAAACTGTGTATGAGTCTGTGTCGTTTTCACCAGATGCACAGCGAGTTGTGGTTACGCGTAATGTTAAAAACAACCAAAAAGCGCTGTTTTTAATTGATGTAAAAACAGGGCAAAGCCAACGCCTAACTCATGATTTTGTTGATATTCATGGTGTAGATTGGCATCCATCTAAAGCGCAATTGGCGTTTAGTGCAGTTGAGGGTGGCAAACGTTATGGCTACTTCTACGATATTGATAATCAAACCCTAATCAACACGCAAATCGCTGGCATGAGCTCTCCTAACTACAGTAGCGATGGCAGTGTTTATTATCATCAGTGGGATTTAGATAAGGTGATCACGCGTCTGAAAATAGACGAACAAGTGGCCAGTTCACCGTTTTCTATGTTATCGACCAATTTTAGCTCGCTATTCCCAGAATATAATCAGCAGCAAAACAAACTGCTGTATGTGTCGAATGAATCGGGCAGTTCACAGCTTTGGATTGTTAACCCCGATAGCAGCTCGCGAAAGCAGCTTACTGACTTTGCACATAACACCGGGGAAATTCGTGACCCAACTTGGTCAGCCGATGGACGCTATATTTTGTTTTCATTGTATGACAATGGCAGTACCCGCTTATATTTTTATGATTTCAAAGTAGAGCAAAGCCAACAAATCAAACTGCCATTTAGCCATGCTGTTAAACCCAAGTTTAGTGCTGATAGCCAGCATATTTTAGTCTCTGATGGAGACTATCTTTACCGTTATGACTTAACAGCAAAAAGCTTCGGTAAAGCAGTTGAAGTGCCAGCGCAGTATGGTGTTGAAACACAAACAGGTGATATTTTATTTACTAACTCGCGCCATGCTATTTGGATTAAACATCATGATACGGGTGTAGAAGAAATGCTGGTGAATGATATTAAATTAGCGCGCAGCTATGCATGGTTGCTAGTGGCAAAGAATGCTTATCATGAGGGACGTATTTATTACTATAAAGAACGCTTAGGTGATTACCGTATTAGCTACTATGACTTAGCAAGTAAGCAGCATCATGATTTAATTGCTTTACCAGAGCGTGCTTATAGTCGCTCATCGGGCCTGACCTACATACCCAATGAGCGTTGGCTGGTTTACACTGCGTATTTATCGCCTGAGATAGAAATCAAACGCTTACCCGCAGCCTATTTACCAAAGTAATTAACACTTTCGGTAGATATCAGCATCCATATCGTAAATATTAACGCTTAGGCTATACGAGCGGCGACAGTATGTTCTTAAGCAACTTAGTAATTGCTCACTGAGCATTTGCTTTTGCTCTATGGTTCTTCCTGCCATGATTGATGCGCCGATGTGAATAAAGCCATCTTTGCCTTCACCTAATTCGTAATGCTGATAAGCAATTGCACGAGTCTTTATGGTCGAAAGCTCAAATAAGCCAGAGTCAAAAACGGCTTGGTGAACTTTTTCAACTAACACTTGTGGCAGAATTGGCAAATCTTCTGAGTGTTCTATAACAATGTGCGGCATGGGGTCTTCCTTAAAAGCGGTAACTAAAACCGATGTTTGTCTGAAATTGGTTTAACACATCACCATCAAAGTGCCATAGACATTGATTGTCTTCTGATGTTGGTAAAGTGCACGATACGTTACTTGCATTATTTACAATAGTTGCCAGCCAGCGAGTTTCAACATAAACCCGTGCTTGTTCAGTAAATAAATAATCGACGCCTGCATAAAGGCCCGAGGTAAAATACGTATCTGAGTCGGCAAAGTCAGTGCTGACGTGGTTTGCGCCAATTTGGGCGCCAACAAAGCTAACCACACGATTAGCCAGTGGCACTTCTATGGCACTTTGAAATAGCAGGTATTGCATCTCGACTTGCTTGTTGGTTTGGTCTTTCATATCAAGCTCGGTTGCCGAATAGAAGAAGCCATAGCGAGCATTATCAATGGTTCTATCGAAGCTGACAGTAAAATGGCTGTCATCCTCAAGCTCAATCTTTAGATTTTCTTCGGTTTGCACCGAGTTAGTAAAGTTTTTGCCGAAACCGGCGCTAATTGAGTAGCCAGCTTGAGCTGTACTACTTAAGAACATGAAACACAGTAAACCAAGCGATTTTTTCATTGTTTAGGTGCTCGTTGTTGAAGATATTTTGAGATAGTATTGAAACATAGCAAGCAAATCGTTGTAAACGGACAACTATCGCTTTTTAATAAGGAACACTAGGATGAAGTTACTAAAATTAGCTGGACTTACTGCGTCACTTATTTTGTTGAGTGGCTGCTCGGATGATGCTGCTTCGGTAAGTTTAGGGTTATTTACTACAAAAGACATTAAAGTAGTATCACAACAAGACCCAATTATTAGCGGTGTAACCTGTCACATCAGCCACATTGAAGCCAACCTAGACTTTGCTGATCCTTCTGATATGTCTATTGCCTGTCGTCAAACAGGGCCTATTACAGCGGAACAATTACAAAAAATAGATCGTAGTAAATCGGGTGAGGTGGTTTTTAAATCATCAAAAAGTATTTTATTTAAGTCATTAAAAGTGCGCCGTATTTATGATGCGCCAACACGTACACTTTTATATTTGTCGTATTCAACAAAAGAATCAAGTGGCAGTCATCATCACGCTTTATCAACAGTGCCTTTGTATAACACTGATGCATGGCAATGGGCACAATCACAAGAGTAATTTATGTTAGCGTTATTTAAATCAAGTCCCCTTATTGATGAGCAAGAGCAGCAGTGGCTAATTGATACCTTTTTGTGGGCTGTTGAGCACTTTGATAGTGATTATTTTTTAAAGCATACGAAAATCATTTTACCTAATGGGCAGTTCTTTCCTGATAGGGTATCAAGTGTAGCCGAAATGGCTGAAAAGGTATTTAGTCGGGTGGTTGATTATGCGGGTATGCAGGCGTGGCCAATTAACTTGGTTGCACCTTCTGGGCTGACACCTCAGGTGTTTCCACACTTCGAATTTTTAGACGCAATACGCGGCGAAAATGTACAGTTGATCGTTCCTGCAAATCATCACGTGAATATTTCATATAACCCGAACCAAATAAATCAGCCACAAGATTTAGTCGCCAGTTTTGCAGGGACATTAGCGACGATTTTGATTCACCATGTGGGTGTGTTACCACCTGGCGGTAAAGAGTATTTACCGCAGGCAAGTGATGCGTTGGCATGTTATTTAGGCTTTGGGGTGATGATGAGCAATACGGTGTATCAATTTAAAGGAGGTTGTGGCTGCGGTTATAACCCATATGCTAATCGTCAAGCGGCGCTGACTGAGCCACAAACGCTGTTTATGCATGCGCTGGTTACACACTTTAAAGGGGACAGTCAGTCGAAGACGTTTTTAAAGCCACATCTTCGCAGCCAATATAAAAAAGCGCAAAAACAAATTAAAGCTCTCATGCATGACAGTGCTAATCCTATGTTATTGGCATTAGATCAAAAAGCGATAGGGTAAGTAGTTGTGCAGTATCTAGATGAGTTTTTATTGATTGCCATTGCCCATTTTTTTGCGGTAGCCAGTCCTGGACCTGACTTTGCGATAGTGCTTAAGCAAAGTATTCAGCAAGGACGTAAAAATGCACTTTGGACTAGCGCTGGTGTTGGCGCAGCTATTTTGTTGCATATTGCCTACTGTGTATTAGGTGTGGCGTTAATTTTATCGCAGTCGCCTAGCTTATTTATGGCTTTAAAATACGTAGCGGGGGCTTATCTGGCTTACTTAGGCGTGCAAGCTTTACGCAGTGCCAAGCCGAGCGATAGTAAACAGCAACCCCTTGCTCAGGCTGAGCCAGAATCGGTGTATAAAGCATTTCGACGCGGGTTTTTTACCAATGCACTTAACCCTAAAGCAACCCTATTTTTTATGTCGTTATTTACCCTTGTAATTAGCCCTGAGACACCCGTTTTAGTACAAGCTGGTTATGGTTTATATATGGCTATTGCAACTTGGCTATGGTTTTCATTTTTATCTTTGGTGCTATCAAGAGCATCGGTTCGTTCATTTTTCTTAAAAAGCGGGTACTGGTTTGATAGAGGCATAGGTATTGTGCTTATTGCGTTAGCTATTCGCGTTGTTGTGTGAGGTGACTATGACTATTTATAACTTTTCATTTGGGTCAAATATGTCTTCGAGCCGTTTGCTTGCAAGGCTTCCAGAAGCAAAGCGTATTGGCACAGCTATTTTAAAAGGCTATGAGCTTACGTTTGATATGGTCAGTACCGACGGCTCTGCAAAGTGTAGTATTCGCGAAACAGATAATACAGATGCCTTGGTGTATGGCGTGGTATATCAGCTCAATGAGATGGAAAAGTCGATTCTTGATGAAATTGAAGGCCCGCGTTATGACTGTGTAGATATCACCGTTGAGCTTATTGATGGCGAGCGTGTATCAGCTCATTGCTACATTGCCAATACCGTTGATGACTCACTTTTACCATTCGACTGGTATCTTCAGCACGTTCATCGCGGAGCGCTTGAAGCGGGCGTACCAAATCATTACAGTGAAGCAATACTCGCAAGACAAAGTTGCGATGATCCAGATAAAACCCGGGCAGCGAGAGAATTCGCTATTCACAACAATAAAAATCACCAAGGGACATTATGATATTCCGTAAATTAGCCGTTGCAGCGGCATTGTTATCAAGCTGTTCATTTTACAGTTATGCCGACATTGATACTAAAAAAATAGAAGACGTTATCGAAACCTCAATGGCGCGTTTTGATGTGCCGGGTATGGCAGTGGCGATTGTTGAAAATGATAAAGTCGTGTTAGCAAAAGGCTTTGGTATCGCAAACCTTGATACTGGTAAAAAAGTGAATAAAGATACCTTATTTGGTATCGCGTCAAACACCAAAGCATTTACTGCCGCAGCGTTAGCTAAATTGATTGATGAAGGTAAGCTCAGCTGGGATGACAAAGTAATCGATCACTTACCTGAGTTTCGTTTATATGACCCTTATGTAACCCGTGAAATGACCATTCGCGATTTATTAAGCCATCGCAGCGGCTTAGGTTTAGGGCAAGGCGATTTAATGATTTGGCCTGATACTGACAAATCAATTGATGAAATTATTGCGGGCCTTAAGTATTTAAAACCGGCGAGTAGTTTTCGTAGTAAATACGCGTATAACAACCTGATGTTTGTAACCGCAGGTGAAGTGGTTGCGCGTGTATCTGGTATGAGCTGGAATGATTACATTGAGAAAAATATTCTCGAGCCACTCGATATGAAAAACTCACGTGCAGGGTTTTCACGCATTCCTAGTAGTAATAAAAACTGGGCGACGGGCCATATTCCAATGGATGGTCAATTACATCCATTTTTTGTGAACTACCTTGAAGATTTCCGTGGTGCAGGTGCAATCGCTTCTAGTGTGAGCGATATGAGCCAATGGCTACGCACGCAGCTTGCGCATGGTAAAATGCCAAATGGTCAGCAGTTATTCACTGAAAAGCAGCAACAACAAATGTGGCACCCGCACATTACCTCACTGGCATCAAAAAGCGCTTACGAAGCTTATCATCAACAATTTAGAGGTTATGGTTTAGGCTGGAGCATTGAAGACTTTCACGGTATTAAAAAACTGGGTCACGGTGGCGGCATCTTAGGCATGGTGTCTCAAGTGACGCTACTACCAGAGAAAAACCTTGGTATTGTTATTCTAAGTAACCAGCAAGCATTTAGTGCGCTATCTGCGGTGACCTATGAAGTGCTTGAAGATGCGTTAGATCTTGAAGACAAAGATTGGGTCGAAGAGTTGGCTAAAAAGCATTTCGAAAACAAAGAAAAAGCGTACGCAAATGCAAAACCAGAAACGCCAGCAGATTATCAACCAAAACTGCCAAACATCAACTACACAGGCACACTACATGACAACTGGTATGGTGATGTGGTCATTGAAGAATTAAATGGTCAGTTACGTATTGATTTTACTCATACAAAGCGTTTGAAAGGCCAGCTTGAGCATTACACCGGCAATACCTTTATTGTTAAGTGGGATGAAAAGTTACTTGAGGCCGATGCCTTTATTGAGTTTCAAATGAGCCCAGATAACCGTGTGAGTAGTGCGAAAATGCGGGCTGTCTCTACTGAAGTAACTGACTTTAGTTTCGATTTTAGAAATCTAGAGTTACACGCTAAAAAGTAAACAAAAGTCGCAAAGCCACCATCAGGTGGCTTTGTTATACTGGGGGAAAATAATCCAAGGAGTGTATTATGAGAACGGCTGTAATAACTCACCCATTTTGCCGTAAGCATAAAATGATTGACGATCACCCTGAATGTCCAGCACGCTTAGATGTGATCACAGACCGTTTACTCGCCAGTGGTGTTGATGTTGCAATTACTCACTTACAAGCTCCTAAAGCTACCCGAGACGATTTTTTACGTGCTCATGACGAATCTCTCGTTAACCACGTCGAGCAGACTATTCCTGATGAAGGGCTCGCTGAATTAGACGGCGATACTTGGTTATGCCCAGATTCAATGAAAGCAATTGAACGCGCTGTAGGCGCTGGATTATTAGCGGTTGATGAAATTCTTGCTGATAATCTCGACGCGGCTTTTTGCTCCGTTAGACCGCCAGGCCATCATGCAAACCGCAGCACCTCTGCAGGGTTTTGCGTTTTTAATAATCTAGCCATTGCGGTGAAATACGCGCAAAGCAAAGGCGTTAAGCGCATTGCTATTTTGGATTTTGATGTACACCACGGTAATGGTACCCAAGATATCTTTTTAGATGACGACAATGTGTTGTTTTGCTCTTTGTTTCAACATCCGTTTTATCCTAATACTGCCGTTGAAAATAATGCGACTTTAGTTAATTCGCCGCTGCCGATAGCCAGTGATGGTAATGATCTTAAAGCTGTTTACCTTGAGCAGTGGCTACCAAAACTTAATGATTTTAAACCTGAACTGTTGTTTATTAGCGCCGGTTTTGATGCTCACTTAGAAGATGACATGGCAAGCCTCAAATTTGTTGAAGACGATTACGCATGGCTAACTACGCAACTTGCTGAGTTTTGTCAGCAGCAAGAATGCAAGGGAATTGTTTCGTTTTTAGAGGGGGGCTATGCCTTATCAGCCCTTGGTCGAAGTGCCGTGGCGCATATTAAAGCGCTGGTGGACGCACCTTAATCTGCCAGCATCGCAAAGGCTTGCGTTGCAGTAAGCCTAGTTACTTTACTTAAACAGCACACACCTTCTTGTGCTAGATGCTCAGTCACTTTATTAGCAAGCTCTACGTCAGTTAACGCTTTAACACTTTCTCCCTGCAAGTTGACATAGTGCCCTGTTGCTAAAAGTATCCTCGCTTCTTGTTGCTGCTCTTCACTTAAACCATAAATAAAGCTTTCTATATCGGCTTCATCTTCAACTAATGCCAATTCATTAGATGAAAAAATTATCTTAGGAAAAGATGTGTGCATTTATTGTCCTGCGTCAAAGTTGCCAAGGATGAAATGATTATAATTGTCAGTCCATGCAAGAACTAGGATTATTTACCTATGAATCAACCAAGACGACATCAAAAGGTGTGCGATGTATTTTCGCAAAAGCTCGTTTCATGTCCTGCGCATACGCCTTTGGTTGATGCCGTAAGGTTGATGCATGTGCATGGTGTAACCGCCATTTTTATTAAACATGAAAAGTCGATTGTTGGTATCTGGACTGAAGCTGATTGCTTAAAGGTAGATATAACTAATCCCACTTACAAGAATCTTGCAATTCACGAAGTGATGTCGGCACCGGTTATCTCAGTGCCAAGTCAGTATCCAGTAAGTGATGCAACATTACGTTTTCAACAACACGGTATTCGTCATTTATTGGTAATTGATGATAATAGCCAGCCTTTAGGGATGTTGAACCTTTCTGATATCGTTCACAACCAAGGTTTAGACCACTATTTGCAGTTTAGGCCCATTCATGAGCAGTATTGTACAGAATTAGAAGTGGTTGATGCCGATACGCCTATTGAGAAAGTGGTTGAACTGATGCGCATGAAACACCTTGAAAGTGTATTGGTTTATAATCAATCACTTGAAATTTATGGCATCATTACCCAGCGTGACATCGTTGAGTTGATTTTACAAACAGAGTGGTTAAACCCGTGCTGGGAATACGCGAGTTATCCACTTATTGAAATTGATAATAAAAGTAGTCTTTTTGATGCTTATCGAGTCATGACAGAACGCAATGTGCGTCATTTGGTGGTCAGAGACACCGCTATTTGTGGAGTGATTTCATTTGCTGATTTAATAACAGAGATTGAGTCGGCTTATTGCTGCGAGCTTGAGCGAGCGATTGAACAGCGTGACATTGCTTTGCAAAAATCACAGCGAAACCTTTTTCTTGCAAATAAAATTATTGATGCCTCACTCGATGGCATTATGTTAACCCGTAAAGACGGCACTATTATTCAAGTTAACCCTGCTTTTACTAAACTGACTGGCTTTGCTGAGCATGAAGTTATTGGCAAGCGGCCCAACATTTTAAGTTCAGCAAAACATAGCCGTTCCTTTTATCAAAAAATGTGGCATGCCATTGAATACGAAGGGGTTTGGCAAGGAGAGATCTGTAATCGTAGAAAAGATGGCGAAGAGTATGTTGAGTGGCTAACGATCATTCAGATCAAAGATCCCAACTTTGACGAAGTGCTCTATGCCGCTATTTTTAGTGATATTACAGAGCGTAAACGTGCCGAAGAAAAGATTGCCCAACTTGCCTATTACGATGAGCTGACTGGTCTGCCTAATCGGCGTTTGTTTCATGATAGGTTATCAATTGCATTGAGTGCTGCAAAACGAAATCATGACCTACTGGCGGTGATGTTTATTGACTTAGATCGCTTTAAAGAAGTGAATGATAGTTTAGGACACGATGCTGGTGATAACTTGCTTGAGCAAGTTGCAGAGCGAATTTTATCGATCCTTCCGGATGGAGATACCTTGGCGCGGTTAGGTGGTGATGAGTTTGTTTTACTATGTGAAGTAAATCGTATTGAAGACTTGCTAAACTTTGCTGAGCAAGTGCTTCAACAAGTTAGTATGCCTTTGGCTATTAACGAGCATGTTGTGGCCATTACGGCATCGATTGGCGCAGCGGTTTACCCTGATGATGGTGTAGATAGCGCTACCTTACTTAAGCACGCCGATATTGCGATGTACCGTGCTAAAGAAGTTGGTCGTAATTCATTTCAATTATTCAAACCTGCGATGAATGCGCGCTCTTTAGAGAGACTTGCAATGATGAGCCGGTTACAAAATGCGATTGAGAGTGATGAGTTTGAGCTGTATTTCCAACCTAAGCAGCAGTTAACTTCAGGGAAAATTTTAGGGGTAGAAGCACTCCTACGTTGGCACGAACCAAGTTTAGGGGTGATTTCTCCAGCAAAGTTTATTCCCTTGGCTGAAGAGTTAGGCCTCATTGTAAAGCTAGACTTATGGGTGATAGAAGAGGCTTGCAAAGAGTTAGTTAATTGGCAGCAACAAGGCATTGAAGCAGGGCGCTTAGCCATTAATATTTCGGCGAATCATTTACGTCAGGGGCAACTAGCGTCGAATGTAGAGCGGTTACTTGAGCACTATGAGGTTAACCCCTATCAGTTAGAGATAGAGCTCACAGAAAGCTGTTTTATTAGTCACTTTAGTGAAGCGAAACAAGAACTCATGGCACTGAAAAAACTCGGTGTGCATATAACTCTTGATGACTTTGGTACGGGTTACTCTGCGCTTAGCTATTTGACTAAATTGCCAATCGACACACTAAAAATTGATGCCAGTTTTATCGCTAAAGTGCCTGATGAATACGGCAATAGTGAAATTGTAACGGCAATCGTCACATTAGCTAAAAGCCTTAATATGCATGTGGTTGCAGAAGGGGTTGAGAAAATAGAGCAGTTAAATTACTTACGTTCACTTAACTGCGATACTATTCAAGGTTATTACTATTGCCGCCCAATTACGAAGCAGCAATGGTATGCCTTTTACCTCAATACCGAAAAAAGTGCCTAAGCTAGGCTAATTTCGTAAGAAGTAAACTTACGAATATTAATGACGCCAGTATCAAAAATTAAGTACTGGCCTTTAATACCTTTTAAAATGCCCGATACTTCTGGCGCTTTATCAAAATTGAAAGAGCTGATTTTGCTAGGGTATTCACTCACGGGATACTCTAGCTCAACAACATCTTCATCTAGTTTTTCAATGGCTGTGGCCCCAAATAGCTCAGCGAGCTCACTGAGTTTTTCATCAATTTGTGGGATAAGCTCTTTGGCAGCGGCTTTCAAATCAATTGCTTCTGATGGGCCTTTTAGCATGTTTCGCCAATTCGTTTTATCAGCAATAAACTTGGCTAGTGCAACTTCAACTAATCCTGATTGCAAGCGAGTTTGTACTTTAAAAATAGGCAGTGCTTGCGTTGCACCTTGGTCAATCCAACGCGTTGGAATTTGTGTATGGCGAGTAATCCCTACCTTTAACCCTGATGTATTCGCTAAGTATACATAGTGTGGGATCATACAGTTTTCTTCGCCCCATTGTGGCTCGCGGCAGGTACCTTTATCGAAGTGGCAGGTTTCAGGCTTCATAATACACATATCACAGCTAGCTAATTTGCGCATACATACAAAGCAGTGTCCTTGTGAGTAACTCTTTTTGGTTTTTTTCCCACAGTTACAACAAAAAATATTGCCCGTAAACGTAAGTGTTAGTGGCTTACCAATATAGTCATTTAATGAAACTAGCTCATCACCAATAGGTAATTGATATTCGACTGGAGAGGTGAGGGTCGACTTTAATTTTCTGAGCGTACCTTGCATCTTCACTTGGCCCCTAAAGATGTTAAAAGAGGCAAGTGTAACATGGTCTATTTAAATTGTGTGGCAATAAACGTTAGATACTCACTTAATGGTATCGCTTTGCTGTAATAATAGCCTTGGCCTTGATCTGCGCCCATTTTTATAAGCATCTGTTCTGTTTCTTGATCTTCTATGCCTTCAATGGTGATATTCATATCGAGGTTATGGGCCATATCAATGGCTGTTTTCACGATAACTTGGTTGTTGTCGTTAGTTGTTAAATCAAGGGTAAATGATTTATCTACCTTGATAGTGCTAAATGAATAATTAACCAGATAATTGAGCGATGAGTAACCTGTACCAAAGTCATCTAAAACCACTTGGCTACCTAGTTTATTGAGCTCATTGATGAAAGATACCATTTCATTATGGTTTTTAATTAGCGCGAACTCGGTAAGCTCAAATTTTAATTGGCTGGCCATAATGCCATGCTTCATGATGGTATTTTCAACTTTTTCAATAAGCTTTGGAATGGTGAGATTTTTGGCACTTAAATTAACACTGATTGTATGGTCACGATAACCATGCTGATTAAGGCTTGCAACACTTTGACAGGCTTGATCAATTACCCATAAGGTAAGCTCGTTTATTAGCCCTGTGCGCTCAGCTAATAGGATCAGCTGCTCAATATGGATCTCTTTATCGGCGCAAGGCCAGCGTAATAAAGCTTCTGCGCCTGCCACTTTGCCTGTATTTAAGTTGATAATTGGTTGCAGGTAGATAGCTAAATTATTGTTTCGAATAGCGTGTTGCAGTGCAGCAGCTAAACTTAGATTCATATCTACATGAGGTTTTGCATGTTCAATATTATATTGAGGTCGTTGAGACAAGCTTAAGTAACCACGCTGTAACCAGGCATCAAATCCGTCGTCAGCAATCGGTTCTGCGACACTGCAGCGATAGTTAAGTTGTAGATCAAGACCCAAAATGCTGTATTGTTTTGGCAACTGTTTCGATAAGTCGTTAAGCTCTGCATAGAGCTCCTCTGGTGGCTGAATCTTTGTAGAGATAAATGCCAGTATTCCGTTTCCTAAGTCTGCTATTTTAGGGCTGTTATCGAGGGCTGATTCAAGGTTAATGAATTGCCTATGTTTACTTACTTGACGTTCTAGTGAATCAGCAACTGTGATGATGATATGACTGCTTTGTGTTGAATTTAGAATATTCATCAGTGCAGTGAATTGCTCTATCTTTATAAGGCACAGATTAGCTGATCTTTGTTGTTTTCTCAGAACCATATAAGCTTGTTTGAGCATGGCCTGATTTAGAAGTTGTGTTTGTTGAGTATGAGTTGCGTGATAGAGAGCTTTCTCTCTTTGATAGCGCACTCTATCTGCTAGAGCCATAGCCATTAATACAATCTCGCATAAAATAGCGACTAAAAATATATGCCTAACGGTAAAGCTATAAGGGATAAAGCCGGTAAGTTCTAACGGTTGAATTGCTGCGCCAACAATCAGAGGGACCCATGACATCACATAAAATTTTGCCCACCGAAAGCCACTCACTAATTTTTTATAAATCATGCAAATACATAAAATGTACAGCGGCACCATAATGGCAAAGAAAATTTTTGATGAGTGGTATTCGAGCATAAAAAAGCTAATTAAGCTTAAGCTGAACAGTAGGGCTAAAAAGCTGAGACTAAGTTTATATAAGCGGCAATTGTCTTTGTGGTAGCGTAAAAACATGGTGCAAAAAGCAACGGTAAAAAAGGCAATAGCGTAGTTACTAAATACCACCTGTTTATTTAAAAATAACTGCCACGATAATGGCCAGAGATAAAAGCCAAAGCCGAGCACTGAGCCCATCAATAACAGCGCCGAAATAATATAGCCTATGTAAATTAGGTATACACGATCTCGTATGCCAAAAAATAACACTAGGTTATAGAGCGCAGCCATGATCAGCACACCAATAAAAATTCCCCATACACCTACTTGTGCGCGAACTAAGTCTTGAAATTCATTTTTACCATAGATGTTAATAGGCGTTTTACTGATCCCCACGGTATCAACTTTAATGATGATGGATGTTTGCTCATTACCATTAAGAGTGAAAGACGTATGTGGGGTACTGTATTTAAATAGGCTTAGATCAGGTACTTTATCGCCTAACACTGTTTTTTTAATAAGCTGTTGTTGTGTGTTTACACGGTAAACAGTGAGGTAATCAACCATAGGGTTATCAAAGTGAATAATGAGATCAATCGGCTTCGTTTGACGGTTTTCTAAGTCGAGTTTTAACCAGTAATCTTGAGCGCCTAAATGCCACTCAATTTGCGAGAATGGCTTTTTTATAAGTTGTTCTGGCTCTGCAAGAAATTGGTTAAGGGTGAGAGACTTGCTTTGGTCAATACGATAAGCCATTTGAGAATACACTGGCGCTGTCTTATCAATTGTATAGCGAGTTGGACTGGCCAGATGCGCGCACAAATTGGCGATGATAAAAAACAAAGTAGCAAGAATAAAAAAAGAAACAAAATTATATTTCAATGCTTTATTATTCAAAACGCGTTCTTTATCTAGTTAATTATTCTTAATAGTGTAGCATTAAAAAAGCGCAGATAAACTGCGCTTTTAAGAGAAATAAGTTTTAACTTACTTACTTTTGTTCGCGAGCAATAGCGCGGTAAGCGATATCAGTACGATATTCCATGCCTTCCCAGCTGATTTGATCAACGAGTTTATAGGCACGTTGTTGCGCTTCAGTTACAGTGTTACCAAGTGCCGTTGCACAAAGAACACGACCGCCAGCCGTTACTACGTTATCGCCGTCTTGCTTAGTACCTGCGTGGAATACTTTCTCACCTTCAGGGTAAGTAACTTGCAAGCCGTTGATAGTGTCACCTTTCGGGTAGCTATCAGGGTAGCCTTTAGCTGCTAATACAACACCTACTGCTGCGCGCGGGTCGAACTCGATATCTGTTTTATCTAGCTCTTCACGGTTAGCCGCTTCGATTAGCTCAACAAGATCAGACTTAAGACGAAGCATCATAGGCTGTGTTTCTGGGTCACCAAAACGACAGTTGTATTCAATCACTTTTGGCGTGCCATCAGCGGTGATCATTAAACCTGCATATAAGAAACCAGTGTATGGGTGGCCTTCTTTTGCCATACCTTCAACCGTTGGGTTGATCACTTCTTTCATAATGCGTTGGTGAATTTCATCCGTCACCACAGGGGCAGGTGAGTATGCGCCCATGCCGCCAGTATTCGGACCTTGGTCACCATTGTAAGCGCGTTTGTGGTCTTGGCTGGTTGCAAATGGCAGTACGTTTTTGCCATCAACCATGACGATGAAAGAGGCTTCTTCACCTTCTAAGAACTCTTCGATAACTACACGGCTACCCGCTTCACCGAAGCTGTTGCCTGCTAGCATATCGCGAATAGCTTCTTCAGCTTCAAGCTCAGTCATCGCAACAATAACGCCTTTACCTGCTGCTAAGCCGTCAGCTTTAACAACAATTGGCGCACCTTTTTCTTTCAGGTAAGCAAGCGCAGGTTCGATTTGTTCAAACGTTTGGTAATCAGCTGTTGGAATATCGTGGCGTGCTAAGAAGTCTTTGGTGAACGACTTAGAGCCTTCTAACTGTGCTGCACCAGCCGTTGGGCCGAAGATAGCCAGACCGTTTTCACGGAATGTATCAACGACACCTAAAACCAGCGGTACTTCAGGGCCAACAATGGTTAATTCAACGTTGTTTTCTTTTGCAAAAGTAACTAAACCAGCTAGGTCTTCAACATTGATAGCTACGTTTTCAAGTTTTGGCTCAAGTGCAGTACCAGCATTACCTGGAGCGACGAAAACGGTGTTTACTTTACTATTTTGTGCAGCCTTAAACGCAAGAGCGTGTTCGCGGCCGCCACTGCCGATGACAAGTACATTCATGGCGTATAATCCTATTTAAAGCGGTTTTTTAAACTTCAGCGTCATACGATCACTTTCACCAATCGCTTTATACTTCGCGGCATCTTGCTCGCCTAAACGAAGGCTTGGTGGCAGTGTCCACACCCCTTTAGGGTGATCTGCTGTATCAAGAGGGTTTGCATTAATGTCACTGCTTGCCACTAGTTCAAAGCCAGCTTGTTTTGCAATATCAATTACATAGCTTTGCTTCATATAACCTGATGATTTCTGATCTTCATCGCTGCGCGACTCAGGAAGGCGGTGTTCAACTACGCCTAATGTGCCGCCCGGCTTAAGTGCTTTGTAAAATGCTTTAAATGCACTCAACGCGCCTTCTTTATCTTTACCCATGTACCAGTTATGAACATTTCTAAAGGTTAAAACAAGATCTGCGCTACCCGCTGGTGCAATATCAAGATGTGTTACTGGCGCAAATTCAGTCAGTTTAACTTCACTGAAGCGCGCGTCTTCGCTCATCTTTTTCTTAAAGCCAGCTAATGAACGTTGGTAATAACCTACTTCAGAATCTGCTGGGAAATGTGCCGCGTAGTAAACACCATGGCCTTTTACAGCTGGCGCAAGGATTTCGCTGTACCAACCACCGCCTGGTGCAATTTCAACGACTGTCATATTTGGCTTAAAGCCAAAGAAATCAAGTGTTTCAACTGGGTGGCGATATTGATCACGTGCGCTATTTTTAGCATCACGTTCGCTTGATTGTACAGCACTTGTAAGCGCTGATTCATGGCTGTGGCTTAAAGCCTGTGCTGATGTTAGTGCAAGGCCTGCAACTAGCAGTGTTTTTACGGCAAATTTCATCATCTATTCCTTCATTATATGGGTCATTATTATTAGTAATCAGAATACGTGAATTTGTGGCAAACAAAAAGGGCTAAACTTTTCGCTTAACCCTTTGTGTTATTAGTGACGGAAATGGCGCATACCTGTAAATACCATTGCCATACCAGCTTCATCAGCTGCAGCGATAACTTCCTCATCGCGCATTGAACCACCTGGTTGAATAACTGCTGTGATGCCAGCCTCTGCTGCTGCATCAATGCCGTCACGGAATGGGAAGAATGCATCAGATGCCATAACAGAACCTTTCACTTCAAGGTTTTCGTCAGCGGCTTTGATACCTGCAATTTTCGCCGAGTAAACACGGCTCATTTGGCCTGCACCAACACCGATAGTCATACCGTCACGTGCATACACAATCGCGTTAGACTTAACGAATTTAGCGACTTTCCAGCAGAATAATAAATCTTTTAATTCTTGCTCAGTTGGTTGACGCTTAGATACAACTTTAAGATCGCTCTGCGTTACCATACCTAGGTCGCGGTCTTGAACCAAGATACCGCCATTAACACGTTTAATGTCGTGACCTGTTGCATTACCAGACCATTCACCACATTCTAATAAACGTACGTTTTGTTTTGCAGAAACGATCTGTGCAGCGGCTTCAGAAACTTTAGGCGCAATGATAACTTCAACGAATTGACGAGAAACAATTGCTTCAGCTGTGTCTGCATCAAGTTCTTTGTTGAATGCGATGATGCCACCAAATGCTGATGTAGGGTCAGTTTTGAATGCACGGTCATACGCTTCAAGAATGTTGTCACCAATTGACACACCACAAGGGTTTGCATGTTTTACGATAACACACGCTGGTACGTCGAATTCTTTTACACATTCTAATGCTGCGTCAGTGTCAGCAATGTTGTTGTAAGAAAGTGCTTTACCTTGCAATTGAACCGCAGTTGCAACAGATGCTTCTGTTAGGTCGTTTTCAACATAAAAAGCGGCGTCTTGGTGTGAGTTTTCACCGTAGCGCATATCTTGCTTTTTAGTAAACTGCATGTTGATAGTGCGTGGGAACTTAGTCTCTTCAGCAGCTTCTTCTGTGTAATCAGGAACCATTTTGCCGAAGTAGTTTGCAATCATGCCATCGTACTGAGCAGTGTGCTCGTATGCTGCAATTGCAAGGTCAAAACGTGTTTTATACGTTGTTGAACCGTTGTTGTTTTGCATTTCGCTGATTACACGGTCGTAATCTTTTGCATTTACTACGATAGTTACATCTTTATGGTTTTTCGCCGCAGCGCGAACCATAGTAGGACCACCAATATCAATGTTTTCAATCGCATCTTCTAGGCTGCAGTCTTCTTTCGCAACAGTGTTTGCGAAGGGGTATAAGTTAACTACAACGATATCGATAGCAGAGATGTTGTGATCCTCCATTACGTCTTCATCTTGACCGCGACGCGCTAGGATGCCGCCGTGAATTTTTGGATGAAGTGTTTTTACGCGACCATCCATGATCTCAGGGTGACCAGTATGGTCAGATACTTCAGTGACTTTAATGCCGTTATCAGCAAGTAATTTGCAAGTACCGCCAGTTGATAAAATATCTACGCCTTGAGCTTCAAGAGCGCGAGCAAATTCAACGATACCGGTTTTATCTGACACACTTAATAGTGCGCGACGAATTGGACGATGTGTATCCATTGTAGTTTTGATTACCTCAATGTTTGAGCTAGCTTAGAAAGGCGGTATTTTAACTGAATATTGCTGAGAAAACGATGTTTAAAGCGTGAGGATTTTGCATAGTTTTTAACAGCAATAAAAAAAGCACCCTAAGGTGCTTTTTATTCAAAACTTTTATACCAGTTGTAATGGGGGAGTAAGCGTTTATTAGCACAATGAATATGCAGGCTTACTATCAGTCCATTAAGACGGGTATTAGTTCATGCCGTATTTTTTAAGCTTCTTACGTAAAGTACCACGGTTGATACCTAGTAAGATTGCTGCACGAGTTTGGTTACCACGCGTGTACGTCATTACTTCTTCAAGTAATGGTGCTTCTAGCTCAGAAAGAACAAGGTCGTACACGTCTTGAACGTCTTGACCATTAAGTTGCTTTAAGTAGTGATGAACAGCTTTTTTCACTGCATCACGCAACGGCTGTGGTTTCTCGTGTGACTGTACATGAGGGTTTGTGATAAATGGAGAAGTCACGTTTTGTTCGAACATCGTTATATGTCTCTTTCTTTCTTAGTTAGCTGCTAGTGTTTTAAAGTATTCTTCTAATGCGTCGACTTGTGCCTGTGGGTTATCTAACGCATTAAATACTCGCCTAAACTGACCGTCACTGTCATGGGTTTGCAAATACCAAGATACATGCTTTCGAGCGATACGCGCTCCCATTGGCTCCCCGTAAAACTGATGAAGATTGTCTAAATGCTCCATCAAAATGCTACGCACCTCTGCAATTTCAGGTGCTGGCAAATGTTCTCCAGTTCGCAAATAGTGGTCTATCTCCCTGAATATCCAAGGGCGACCTTGGGCGGCTCGACCAATCATAATGGCATCTGCACCCGTATAATCCAAAACCTGCTTTGCTTTTTCTGGTGAAGTAATATCACCATTGGCAACCACAGGGATAGACACTGAACGTTTAATATCCTTAATTGTGGCGTACTCAGCTTCACCTTTATACATACATGCGCGTGTACGCCCATGTACGGCCAATGATGCTATGCCATAACGTTCAGCGATTCTCGCAATCTCGACACCATTACGGTTTTCCTGATCCCATCCGGTACGGATTTTTAATGTGACAGGAACATCTACGGCATTGACTACCGCATCAAGTATCTCTTCCACTAATTCAGGAAACTGTAATAAGGCAGAGCCTGCAAGTTTCTTATTCACTTTTTTAGCTGGGCACCCCATATTGATATCTATGATCTGTGCGCCATTGCTGACATTGAATTGTGCTGCCTGCGCCATAAGCTCAGGATCGGCTCCGGCGATTTGCACCGAGCGAATTCCCGACTCACCGCTGTGATCCATACGGTTCATCGATTTTTCGGTTTTCCATACTTTCGGGTTTGACGAGAGCATTTCAGAAACAGCAAGGCCAGCACCTAAGCGACGGCAAAGTTGTCTAAATGGTCTGTCTGTAATGCCTGCCATTGGCGCGACAATTACGTTGTTCTCAAGTTGGTATGAACCGATACGCACGTTATTCAATTGGCCTCTTTTCAAGGGGCGCTAAGTTTACGGTTTTTTTTGCAAAAATCAAAGGCTATAAATTGAACAAAAGTGACTTTTTTTTGCCCTTTTCGTATTGACTTTTGATAACAGTTTGACGAGTAGGTTGATTTGTTTGTTATTTGAACAAAAATAATTTTGCTTGTACAAAGGCGAGAAACTGCAGACTGTAAAAATAAGGTAAAGCCTGTTAAATACTGGCTTTACCTATTAGCTTAGAGTTAATGCTCTAGAGAGGGTTAAGCCTTCTTCGTACCACTTACTCGGGTCCATTCACCTTCAATAGCAATCTCATCAAGTGCTAAAAACGGGGCATAAACGTCCGCTACAGACTGAGCTTGCTCTTCTAAAATACCTGACATAGCAATTTTACCATTCGGTTTTAAAAGGCCTAAGATCACTTCATGTAGTTCGCGAAGAGGCTGAGCTAAAATATTTGCAACGACTATATCGGCAGTAAACTCTGGTTGATCTTCTGGTAAATAGACTTCAAGTTTATCTGCGACACCGTTACGCTGTGCATTATCACGGCTTGCTTCAAGTGCTTGAGGATCAATATCGATGCCGATCATACGCTCAGCGCCAAGCTTGATCGCGGCTATTCCTAAAATACCCGATCCACAACCAAAATCGACCACGGTTTTACCTGTTAAATCTTGGCTTTCAAGCCACTTCAAGCAAAGCGCTGTGGTTGCATGGGTGCCTGTACCAAAGGCAAGGCCTGGGTCGAGTAATACATTAACAGCATTAGGATCGGGAATATCACGCCAGCTTGGACAGATCCATAAGCGCTCACCAAATTGGATAGGGTGGAAGTTATCCATCCATTCACGTTCCCAATCTTTATCTTCAAGCTGTTCTATTTTATAAACGAGCTTATCGGCAAGGGTTGCTTCAGCTTTTAGAGTTTCTACCACGCTGTCCATGTCATGGTTAGCGTCATAAAGACCAATTACAGTCGTATCGGCCCATAGTTGAACAGTGCCAAGCTTAGGTTCATAAATAGGGGTATCTTTGGCGTCAACATAAGTTACTGACGCGCTGCCAGTGTCCATTAATAAGTCGCTGATTAATTCTGCGTTGTCAGCATTTGCATTGATGCGAATTTGGATCCAAGCCATGAATATCTCTCGAATAGAAAAAAGGCCGCAACAGCGGCCTTTTAGTTAATAATGCGATACTAAGTTACTTAGCATCTAAGAAGCTTTTCAGTAAGTCTGAGCGAGAAGGGTGACGTAATTTACGTAACGCTTTCGCTTCGATTTGACGAATACGCTCACGTGTTACGTCAAACTGTTTACCTACTTCTTCTAATGTATGGTCAGTGTTCATATCGATACCAAAACGCATACGTAGTACTTTAGCTTCACGTGCTGTTAAGCCCGCTAGTACATCGTTTGTTGCGCCACGTAATGATTCCATTGTTGCAGAATCAATAGGTGAATCGATTGTGGTATCTTCAATGAAGTCACCTAAGTGCGAATCTTCATCATCACCGATTGGTGTTTCCATCGAAATTGGCTCTTTCGCGATTTTAAGTACCTTACGGATCTTATCTTCAGGCATTAACATACGCTCAGCTAATTCTTCTGGGCTCGGCTCACGACCCATCTCTTGTAGCATTTGACGAGAGATACGATTTAGTTTGTTGATCGTCTCAATCATGTGCACAGGGATACGGATGGTACGTGCTTGGTCAGCAATCGAACGTGTAATTGCTTGACGGATCCACCATGTTGCATAAGTTGAGAACTTATAACCACGGCGGTATTCGAACTTATCAACCGCTTTCATTAGACCAATGTTACCCTCTTGGATAAGGTCTAAGAATTGTAAACCACGGTTGGTGTATTTTTTCGCAATCGAGATTACAAGACGTAAGTTCGCTTCAACCATTTCTTTTTTCGCACGGCGAGCTTTCGCTTCACCAATACTCATACGACGGTTGATGTCTTTAATTCGCTCGATACTTAAACCCGTGCTTTCTTCAATTGCACGTAACTTGCTAATGCAACGGATGATTTCTGGTTTAACTTCTTCAAGTGCAACCGAATATTTCTCGTTTGCAGCAATTTCAAGGTCAATCCAGCTAGTATCTGTTTCGTTGTTAGCAAAATGCTTGATGAAGTTCTTTTTCGGTAACTTCGCAATTTGTACAGCTTGTTTCATGATGATACGTTCTTGTACGCGAACGCGGTCCATCATTTCACGCATGTTGTTTACCATGCGGTCAAACTGTTTAGGAACTAACTTAAAGGTTTTAAATAGTTCGCCAATTTCTGCAATAGCTGCTTGTGAATCTGGGTGAGCACGGCCTTTTGCTTCAAACGTATCACGTGCTTTGTTGTAAAGCTCACGTAAGTTTTCGAAGTGAATACGTGCTTCTTCAGGATCTGGACCTGTATCACCATCGCTATCATCATCGCTATCGTCATCATCGTCTTCATCGTCAGCTTCGTCGTCTTCGTCGTCAAGCTGCTCTTCGTTTAGCTCTGAACCGATGTGTGTGGCAGAAATTTGTGATTCGTCTTCATTATTAGGATCAAAGAAACCAGAGATAATGTCGCTTAAGCGCATTTCTTCGGCTTCAAACTTATCCCATTGCTCTAGTAGATAAGTAATTGCTTCTGGGTATTCAGCAACAGAAATCTGAACTTGGTTGATACCTTCTTCAATACGCTTAGCGATAACAATTTCGCCTTCACGTGTGAGGAGTTCAACAGTACCCATTTCACGCATATACATGCGCACAGGGTCGGTTGTTCGACCGATCTCTTTTTCTACAGTCGCAAGTGCAGCGGCCGCGGCTTCTGCTGCGTCTTCGTCTGTCGTTGTTTCTTGCATCATTAATTCATCAGCATCAGGCGCATTTTCGCTAACCTTGATACCCATGTCATTAATCATGCTAATGATATCTTCTACCTGATCTGAGTCGATAATGTCTTGTGGAAGGTGATCATTAACTTCTGCAAAAGTTAAATAACCTTGCTCTTTACCTTTTTGAATCAGAAGCTTTAATTGTGACTGAGGAGTTGGATCCATAGAGATTTATTCTTCCACTCTGAAAGTTGATACAACAGGCGCCAGCTCGCTTACTAAATAAGCGACACGAAAACTAACTAGACGCAGTGAATAGCACAGTATAACAGAATTATTCAGTTCTGACTAGCTGTTGCTACCTTTTAACGCTTGTGTTAGTAACAGACATTCTAGCCTTTCTTCGCTGCTTAAGCCTTGGGTCTTGTCTTTTATTAATAGGGTCTCTAGTCGATAATTTAAACACTGGTCTTCAATAAATTTAAAAGTATTTTTAAAAACTGTCTCTAAACGATCGTCATTTATTTGGTGCTGCCAAGTCGCTAATTTAATCAACGCATCGTACTCTTGGCTACCTCGGAACGATTCTAAAATTTGTGCCGTGGTGATACCTTGTCGCTCAAGCGCTAAATGCTGAATGCGTAAAAATAACTCAATACCGGCAATTTTCATTTCAGCAAGTTCTGGCATATAAGCAATGCTTGTCGCGAGATTTGGATGCTGTAATAAAATTCCGATAGCTTGGCGCATTGGCGTTATTTTAAATTTACGCTCAATAGCATGCTGTTGCTTTGGAGTCTTAACACGGTTGTTTAATTGTTCTCTTGTTCGACCAATTAAACGGCCTAAATGTTCCAAAATATTTTCTTGATAAAAATCACTTGGGATTTTTTCAATTAATGGTAAGGCATCACTGAGTAGCTTTGCTTTACCTGCATCTTGAGTTAGGTCAACTTCTTGGCTGAGCTTATTAAATAATACTTTACTAAAGTCGTCGGCATCGCTCAATCTTGCTTCAAAGGCATCTTTACCTTCTTTTTGTACCAGTGAATCAGGGTCTTCACCGTCAGGTAAAAATACAAATTTTAATGATTTACCATCGCCAAGATAAGGAAGTGCATTCTCAAGTGCACGCCATGCTGCATCACGACCAGCACGGTCACCATCGTAACAACAAATCACTTTATCTGTGGTTCTAAATAAAGTGTGCATATGTTCTGCGGTTGTTGCTGTACCAAGGGCTGCAACGGCATATTCGATACCTTGCTCAGCCAAAGCAACCACATCCATATAACCTTCAACAATCAAAATATGGTCAAGTTTTTTATGTGCTTGTTTTGCTTCGTATAAACCATAAAGTTCAAAGCCTTTATGGAAGATACGTGTTTCTGGTGAGTTGAGGTATTTAGGCCCTTGATCGGCCTGCATGACTCGGCCACCAAAGGCGATAACCCGACCGCGTTTATCGCGAATAGGAAACATGAGTCGATCACGGAAAAAGTCAAATTGGCGACCAGGCGACTTTTCAGAAGCAAGCTTTAGCTCTACTAACTGCTCTTTTTGTTCTTTGTTACGGCCAAGTTGCTGGCATAACGCCTCCCATTCACTAGGCGCATAACCAATCATGAATTTTTTCGCTGTTTCACCGCTTAAACCACGCCCTTTGATATAGTCGATGACCATTTTAGAATTAGCATGATGCTTCAATTGATGTTGATAAAAGCGAGCGGCGTGTAACATTAAATCGTAATCAGAGCGCTTTTGTTCTGCAGTGCGTTGAGGACCTGAGCTGCCACCTTGTTCACGAGGCACGTCTAAATTGAGCATACTCGCTAGCTCTTCAATGGCATCAACAAATTCTAGTTTGTCGTATTCCATAACAAACGAAATAGCATTGCCATTAGCGCCACAACCAAAGCAGTGATAAAACTGTTTATCTTGGGAGACAGTAAAAGAAGGGGTCTTCTCGTTATGAAAAGGACAACATGCTTGGTAGTCTTTTCCCGCTTTTTTTAAGCCAACTTTTGAATCAATTAGCTCCACAATATCTGTACGAGCGAGTAAATCATCAATAAATTGTCTAGGGATTTTTCCGGCCATAGCTGTTGTTTTTTCCTGCGCTATCTATGCGTTTTAAAATAAGATTTGAACACAAATACGGTGTTTATGAAAGACTAAAAGCAAGAAACCGAGCACTAGGCTCGGTTTGCTTGAATCATACATCTGTATGTGGGGGTTAGGCAGTTAATCGTTGCTTGATTAAGCCAGAAATCTTACCTAAATCGGCACGACCTTCAGCTTTGCTTTTGATAACTCCCATTACCTTACCCATGTCTTGCATACCCGCTGCATTTGTATCAGCAATAGCCGAGTCAATAAGAGCAATGATTTCTTCTTCACTCAATTGTTGAGGCAAGAATTCTTCAAGTGCTTTAATCTCATTGGCTTCAATTTCAGCTAAATCTTCACGACCCGCATCAATGTACTGGGTGTAAGAATCGCGACGTTGTTTTACAAGCTTTACTAAGACAGCGGTGATACCGTCGTCATCAAGTGTAATTTGCTCGTCAATTTCACGTTGCTTGATTGCTGCAAGTACCATGCGGATTGGCTTAAGACGTTCTTTGTCTTTTGCCTTCATCGCATCTTTTTGCGCATCTTTTAGCGTTAATAAAAGGCTCATTTATACAAGACCAAATACTGATTAGTATAATTTAACGCGACGTGCGTTATCGCGAGAAAGCTTCTTCATGTGACGCTTTACTGCAGCAGCTTTTTTACGCTTACGCTCAGCTGTTGGTTTTTCATAGTGCTCGCGACGACGAACTTCTGAAAGGATACCTGCTTTTTCACATGAACGCTTGAAGCGACGAAGTGCTACGTCAAACGGTTCGTTCTCTCTTACTTTAATTACTGGCATTAAAAATTCACCTACCTAAATAATGAGCGTTGCTCAAGTTGATCGAATAACGATCAAGTGGTTCAAAAATGGTGCGGTATTGTAATCCGAAGCAACACCACATGTAAAGGATAATATTAACAGAATCTGAGTCGGCAAAACAGTGCTAATTTGTTTCGCGTTGATACAATCTACAAAGGACTTGGCCTGCAGTTTTTTCTTTTAAAAGCAGCCAGTTATCAGGAATGTCTAAATTACTAAGCTCACTTTCAACCTCTACATAGATAAGAGCTTGCTCAGTTAACCAGTGATTTGATTCGAGCAAAAAACAACTTTTTTCGGCTAAATTCTGACGGAATGGTGGGTCAACAAAAACCAAATCAAATTTATCGTTCTCAGCATTATTGTTTAAGAGTGTTAGGCTGTCCCCATGCTTTACTGTGGCATTTTTAAGTTGCAAAGTAGCGATATTGCTATTCAACTGCGCCGTTGCGCTTTTGTCGAGTTCGAAAAATACCGCGCTGGCTGCAAAACGAGAAAGTGCCTCAAAACCAAGCCCTCCAGAGCCGGCAAAGCAATCGAGTACGGCTGCGTCACGTGTATCTTGCATTAGCCAGTTAAATACAGTCTCTTTAATACGATCTGTGGTCGGACGTAAGCCCTGCACATCTTTTACGGGCAGTTTTCTGCCACGGAATTGACCACTAATGATACGAATAAAGCCATTGGCTGTTTTATTGTTAGCGGCTTTAACTGGGCGTTTAGCTGTTGATTTTTTTCTCATTTAACTCACTAATCATTGGTAACTGACCACTTGCTCAGATAATATTGTAAGCAATGGCTAGCGTGTCATTTTTCTAAAGCGCTAAAAGTGTTAGTATTGCGACCCTAGCGATAGATGGTATCCGTTTTAGTTTGGCTAAATTAGCTGGACTACCACCAAACTATTATTCATGTAAGTTTATCAGATTTTTATAAGTGGTTATTAGCAAGTATGGCAAAAAAAAGTAAATTCTTGTCTTGGTTTGGTTTTGGCAAATCAGAAAAACAAAAAGCAGAGCAAACAGCGACTGAGGCTGATAACCAGAAGCAATTAGAAGAACAACAGCGCATCGCTGCTGAAAAGGTAGAAGCTGAACGTTTAGAGCAAGAGCGTATTGCTGCCGAAAAGGCCGAGGCGGAACGCTTAGAACAAGAGCGCATCGCTGCTGAAAAGGCTGAGGCTGAACGTTTAGAGCAAGAGCGTATTGCTGCCGAAAAGGCTGAGGCTGAACGTTTAGAGCAAGAGCGTATTGCTGCCGAAAAGGCCGAGGCGGAACGCTTAGAACAAGAGCGCATCGCTGCTGAAAAAGCAGAGGCTGAACGTTTAGAGCAAGAGCGCATCGCTGCTGAAAAAGCAGAGGCGGAACGTTTAGCTCAAGAGCAGCAAGCGGCAGAACAACAACGCCAAGAACAACAAGCTCGTCTTGCTGAGCAAGAAGCAGCAATGAAATTAGAGCAAGAACGTGCTGCAGCAGAACAGGCGCAGCGTGAAGCTGAGCAACTTGCAGCAGAAAAACGCGATGCTGAACGTGCAGAGCAAGAACGCATTGCTGCCGAAAGACGCGATGCTGAACGTTTAGAGCAAGAGCGCATTGCTGCTGAAAAAGCACAAGCAGAGCGTTTAGAGCAAGAGCGTATTGCTGCCGAAAAGGCACAAGCAGAGCGTTTAGAGCAAGAGCGTATTGCTGCCGAAAAGGCAGAGGCGGAGCGCTTAGAACAACAGCGTATCGCTGCCGAAAAGGCAGAGGCGGAGCGCCTAGAACAAGAACGTATAGCTGCCGAAAAGGCTGAGGCGGAACGCTTAGAACAAGAGCGTGTTGCTGCCGAAAAGGCAGAGGCGGAGCGCTTAGAGCAAGAGCGTATCGCTGCCGAAGAGGCGGAGCGTTTAGAACAAGAACGAATTGCTGCAGAACAAGCAGAGGCGGAACGTTTAGAACAAGAACGAATTGCTGCCGAAAAAGCAGAGGCGGAGCGCTTAGAGCAAGAGCGTATCGCTGCCGAAGAGGCGGAGCGTTTAGAACAAGAACGAATTGCTGCAGAACAAGCAGAGGCGGAGCGCTTAGAACAACAACGAATCGCTGCAGAACAAGCAGAGGCGGAACGTTTAGAGCAAGAAAAAGCTGCTCAAGCTGCGGCTGAAAAACCAAAGAAAGAAGGTTTCTTCGCACGCCTTAAAAAAGGCCTATTAAAAACTCGCGTTAATATAGGTTCAGGCTTTGCGTCTATTTTTAGTGGTAAGAAAATAGATGATGAGTTATTTGAAGAACTAGAAACACAATTACTGACTGCTGATTTAGGTGTTGATACAACAATGAAGTTGATTGATAACCTAACTGATGCAGCAGACCGAAAGCAATTAAAAGACGGTGATGCGCTTTACGAGCTGATGAAGCAAGAAATGGCAAGCATGCTCAAAACGGCTGAGCAGCCGCTGGTTATTCCTAGTGACAAAAAACCATTTGTTATCTTAATGGTAGGTGTAAATGGTGTTGGTAAAACCACCACGATTGGTAAATTAGCTAAGCAGTTCCAAAACGAAGGTAAGTCAGTGATGCTTGCAGCTGGTGATACTTTCCGAGCTGCAGCGGTTGAGCAGCTACAAGTGTGGGGCGAGCGTAATAGCATTCCGGTTATTGCCCAGCACACAGGTGCAGACAGTGCGTCAGTGGTATTTGATGCATTTCAAGCTGCAAAAGCACGTAACATTGATGTGTTAATCGCCGATACAGCAGGGCGCTTGCAAAATAAAGACAACTTAATGCAAGAGCTTGAAAAAATTGCTCGTGTAATGAAAAAAATCGACCCAGATGCGCCACATGAAGTCATGTTAACTATTGATGCTGGCACAGGGCAAAATGCAATTAGCCAAGTTAAACTATTTAATGAATGTGTTGGTTTAACTGGGATCACCTTATCTAAGCTTGATGGTACAGCTAAAGGTGGTGTGATCTTCGCTGTTGCAGATAAATTTAATATTCCAATTCGTTACATTGGTGTTGGTGAGAGTATTGATGATTTACGTACATTTAATAGTAATGACTTCATTGATGCACTATTCAGCCAAGATGAGGACGATGCATAATTAATTAAAAGGGAGCGTGCTCCCTTTTTCGCTGCAAGATGATTGATAATTAAAATGATAAATTTTCAGCAAGTCAGTAAAACATACCCAGGTGGCCACCGTGCCCTTGAGAAAGTTAGTTTTCATATAAAGCCTGGCGAGTTAGCCTTTTTAACGGGTCACAGTGGCGCAGGTAAAAGTACTTTGCTAAAGCTCATAAGTTTGATGGAGCGACCATCGGCAGGGCAGGTACTTATTAATGGTGTAGACTTAAACGCTGTTAAATCGCGGCAAATACCTTATGTGCGCCGCGATATAGGGATCATCTTTCAGAATCACCGCTTATTAGAACGTTACTCTGTGTTTGATAATGTTGCTTTGCCTTTAATAATCGAAGGGACGCATCATAAACAAATTGCAAAACGAGTAAATGGTGCGCTTGATAAAGTGGGCTTACTTGATAAAGCCAAATGTAATCCTGCGACACTATCGGGTGGTGAGCAACAACGTGTTGGTATAGCCCGAGCAATCGTCAACTCCCCCCCGATTCTACTTGCCGATGAGCCAACGGGTAACTTAGATCCTGAGCTTTCTATGGATATTCTGCGTTTGTTTGAAGATTTTAATAACCACGGTACTACAGTGCTTATTGCGACTCACGATATAGGTCTTATTGCACGCATGCGCTATCGCAGTTTAACGCTCAAAGATGGTCGTATGATTGAAGACCCGTTAGCTGAGGGGGCACTATGAGTTTATTATTTAAAAGCCGGCCTAGCCAAAATGAGCGCCAAAAAAAATCACTTTTAGCAGCGCCGTACTTCTTTATTCTTAACCTTATTCGTCAAGGTATTCACAGTTTGGGTGAAATGTGGCGAACGCCTCTTGCCTCGTTAATGACCATTGCGGTATTGGGGTTAAGTTTAACGCTCCCTGCGACACTTTATTTAGTAGTCAAAAATGTCTCACAAGTAAGCAGTGGCTTTGAAGATGCAGCAGAGATCTCATTGTTTGTTAAAGAAACTATGACAGAGCAACAAACGCAAACTTTAGTTAAGCGTTTAGCACTCTACCCAGAAGTTGATAAAGTGGAGTTTATCTCAAAAGGTGATGCCCTCACTGAATTCAAACAAGTATCAGGATTTGGTCAAGCACTTGAGTATTTAGATGCTAATCCGTTGCCAGATGTTGTGATTGTTACGCCTACAGCACGATACCGTCAGCCGAATACAGCCAAGCAATTACTGCAAAAGCTGGAGGCCGAAAGAGAAGTTGATTTTGGTAAGCTCGATATTGCTTGGCTTGAACGCTTAAATGCACTTTTAAGTTTATTAAAAGAAAGCGTTATTACCATTGCTCTACTATTATTAACTTCCGTCACTTTGATCATCGGTAACACTATCCGTTTATCAATTATGGATAAGAAAGATGAAATTCAAGTGATGAAATTAGTTGGCGCAACGAACACCTTTATTCATGCGCCATTTTTATGGACAGGGATTTGGTACGGCATTATTGGTGGTTTGTTCTCTTTTATTTGTGTTGCTTTAATGATGTGGTGGCTAGGAGCTGCGGTGAGTGAAGTGGCTGGCGTATATGAAACAAGCTTTGATTTAATCGGATTAACTTTGGCTGAGTTTGCTATTTTAGTTGCTCTTGCAACTGGATTAGGATTTGTTGGTTCTTACTTATCTGTAAACCGTTATATAAAAGAAATAGAACCTGATAAAGTTTAGCTAGTCGTATTGAGCGCTATAATTTTAGCGCTTTTTACTGTCGTTAATTTGTCATATTTAGCCGTTATGCTGTTTATTTAGGTTTTGAATGGATACTCTATTTACCTTTCAAAACGCCTAAAAAGCTAGAATTCATCGCTTATTCAGCGCCTTAAAGTAAAATAAAATTATCTTAAAAAAACCACTTGATTTGAACTTTAAAAAAGTTTTTAATTCAAGTTAGCACTCTCGCTTAAAGAGTGCTAAGATGGTTTCAAATGTTTATCACTGAGGTGAAAAATGAGTAAAGATTTATACGCAATGGCACTTACTGCAGGTCAACAGAGCGCAAGTATGGACGGCTACCTTCAAGCGGTTAGCACTATTCCTATGCTTGATGCAGAGAAAGAAAAGCAGTTGGCGACACGTCTTCAGGAAGAAGGTGATCTTGAAGCTGCGAAGCAACTCATTATGTCGCATCTACGCTTTGTTGCTCATATTGCGAAAAGCTATTCAGGTTATGGCTTACCGCAAGCTGATTTAATTCAGGAAGGTAACATCGGTCTGATGAAAGCGGTAAAACGTTTCGACCCAAGTGTAGGTGTTCGCTTAGTCTCATTCGCAGTACATTGGATTAAAGCTGAAATTCATGAGTACGTACTGAAAAACTGGCGTATCGTGAAAGTTGCAACAACAAAAGCGCAACGTAAATTATTCTTCAACCTACGCAAAAACAAAAAGCGTCTAGGTTGGTTTAACCAAGCTGAGGTTAGCACTGTTGCTAATGAGCTAGGTGTAAGCGAAAAAGAAGTACGTGAGATGGAATCACGTATGAGTGGCCAAGATATGGGCTTTGACTTAACGGGCGACGACAATGACGACGCACCGACAAGCACATACTCGCCAGTACAATATTTAACAGATGGCAGTGCTGACCTTGCTGACGATATCGAAGAGCAGCAATGGCAAGAGCAATCTCATGCTCGTTTATTCAGTGCGTTAAAAACCCTTGATGAACGTTCACAAGACATTGTAAGTGCACGTTGGTTAGCTGATGACAAAGCAACACTGCAAGAACTTGCTGAGAAATATAACGTTTCAGCAGAGCGTGTTCGCCAGCTAGAAAAAACAGCGATGAAAAAACTGCAATCAGCAATGAGCTAATAGCAATCGCTATAGCAAACCATCTTTAGTAGACTACAAAGCCTCGCAAATGCGGGGCTTTTTGTTTTAAGGACGCGGTATGTCACAGATTGATTATCAACACGTATTAGATGAAATCACAAAAGAAGTTCAGCCATTACTGAGTCAAGGTAAGGTTGCTGATTATATCCCTGCACTTGCAGAGGTTGAGCCCAACCAGTTCGCTATTGCGATTCATACCGTGGATGGGAAAACCTACTGTGCGGGTGATTGTGGTGCACGTTTTACTATTCAATCTGTTTCTAAAGTAATGACCTTAACCTTAGCACTTCAGCGTTATGGTGATGAGCTGTGGCAACGAGTCGGAAAAGAGCCTTCAGGTACTGCCTTTAACTCACTAACACAGCTTGAATTTGAACAGGGTATACCACGCAACCCATTTATTAACGCCGGTGCTATTGTCACCTGTGATGCTTTATATAGTCGTTTATCAGCACCGATGCATTCAATGCTTGAGTCATTTCGTCAGTTATCAGGGAATCCTCAGGTTGTTATAGATAAAAAAGTCGCAAATTCTGAATATGAGTTTCGTCACCGTAATGCCGCCATGGCGCATTTAATGAAATCATTTGGCAACTTTAATAATGAGGTTGATGATGTGTTATGGGCCTACTTTAACTTCTGTGCCATTGAACTTAACTGTATAGAATTAGCAAAAGCTTACAATTACTTAGCGAATCAAGGTAAAGATGCCAGCGGCAATAAAGTGCTCAACGCCAGACAAAATAAGCAGTTAAACTCGTTACTATTTACCAGTGGTTTGTACGATGCTGCGGGAGATTTTGGCTACCGTGTTGGCATGCCGGGTAAGTCAGGGGTATCGGGTACTATATTAGCTGTGTTACCGAATCAATTTACTGTGGCTGTTTGGGCGCCAAGGCTTAATTCGTATGGTAACTCAGTAGCTGGGATAGCCGCTCTTGAGCGTTTATCCCAGAAACTGGATATTTCGATTTTCTAAAAGCGGTTACTGATCCCAGTAAACTTGCTCTAAACAATCTTCACGTTCAGGTAAACCACGCGATAAACGTGGAGAGTGCTGAACAAGTACTTCATAACTTGCACGGTTAGCGTATTTACTAATTTGTGCAAGTGATGAGTAAGTCATTGCAGGTTGCTGATGCTTCGCTGAGTTTGCCACATTAAGTTTGTGGTAAACGTTTGCTGATAAGTCATGTAATACCGCAGCAAGAGCGCAATCGCCTGCACCATTGGTGTTTTTAATGCTGTCTGGGCCGCCCATAAATGGTGCTGTGTGGCTATAAGCACGAATAGGGTTTTGGCAATCGTCTTTACGCATAGCGCGCGAAAATTCATAGCGGTTAAAGTCAGCAATCGCACCTGGTAATAGTGGATATTCTGTTTCACGCTTGAATGAATCGTCTACATAACCTGCCATAAATAAGCCTTTTTCGCCGGCAGTGCAAATAACTAAGTCTGTCCAGTCTAGTGCTTTGTCGGCAGCCAGAAGTGGGTCTTCAAAGCCAGTAATAGCAAGCCCTTCTTCTTCGTTCATCGCAAGAATATCAACATGTTCTTTAACGAAATCAGCCCACCAGGTAGGGTCTTGTTCAATTAAGAACTTAGTTCCAAGCGTTAAAACCACAGGTACGCCTGCATCATTGGCATATTTTACTGCCTGCATGGTGGCTTCTGTCATGGTTTCATCACCTTGCGTACGCATTAGGTATGCGCTGATCACCAGTGCTGAAGAGTTCTCAATAAGTTCTTGATCGATAGATTCAGGGCGAAGATGATTCATAAGTCCAGCGCTGATCGCAAAGGTACGTTCACCTGTTTCGTCAATCAAGGTAAAGCAGCGACCAATTGGGCCGTCTACAGGCTGAAGATAATCAAGATCAACACGGCTAGAGGTATTACATAAAAAGCGGTATGCATAGCTACCAATTTTAATGTTTTCACTCATGACTCCTAATAACACTGAACGGTCGTCAGCTAGTGTTGAGTAGTTGTGCATGGTGTTACCTACTGTACCGCCGGCAAACTCATAGTCGATCATGTTGTCGAGTTTCAGTCTGTCGTATAACGCATTGGTAATATCGCTATCGATTACTTGCGACATGCCACGGCGCAATTGAAATTCATCTAGGAAAGCTTGATCAACTTTCGCTTCAATATCCACCACAATTTGGTCGATACCCGTAATATAACTACGTTGTAGTCGTTCGGTTGAGTTAAGTTGATTCGTCAGTGGATCTTTGGCTTCCACCGGAAAATAATGTTTATGCCTGCGGCGTCCAGGAAATTTCATTTGCTACCCGTGTTGTAAGCTAAATAAAAAAAGCGCGAGATTATAGCGCAATATGAGGCTGTTGAGCCATGAAAAAGCCACTAAATTTTGCGTTAATTTTTAAGTGTAGCAGTATTTATTGCCGACATTTTTCACTAACTAGGTATAATTACTCACAGTTTTACAAGATTTGTGTGATATATGAGCGAACAATTTAGCGACCAGTATTGGATGGAAAAAGCATTGAGCTTTGCCAATGAAGCGGCAGCGATTAATGAAATTCCGGTGGGTGCTGTGCTCGTAAAAGACAATCAACTAATAGCTTTTGGCTATAACCGCTCAATTACCGATAACGACCCATCCGCTCACGCAGAAATGATGGCAATCCGCGAAGCAGGCAAAGTACTTAATAACTATCGCCTAATAGATTGCACCTTGTATGTAACCCTCGAGCCGTGTTCGATGTGTGCAGGACTATTGGTTCATAGCCGTATCAAGCGACTCGTATACGGTGCTAAAGATGCCAAGACGGGCTCTGCGGGTTCTATTATGAATCTATTACAAGAACCAAGGCTTAATCATCAAGTTGAAGTAACCGGTGAAGTTATGAGTGAGCAGTGTGGGGCGGTGATATCTAAGTTTTTTAAGCGTCGTAGAGAAGAGAAAAAGGCGGCTAAGCTTGCAGCTCGCAACGCCTAGTTATACAACCGGCGTTGCAGGAACTTGAGCTTCCATTAACTGCATCGCAAATAAGCGGCGACGCCAAATAACTTTTTTGTGTGTATTACGCAGCATGATACGACGGCGTGTCGCTGTTGAGTAAATAACATTACGCTTGAACTTATGTGTCTTGCGTCTTCTTTTTAACATGTGTGCTCCTTAAGTGAGAGAAAAGCATTATATACCCAAGCCACCTCAAGATGCGAGTTTCAGTTGGAATTAAAAGCGATTTAGGCAAGGCATTGATTGCAAGTAATAGTGGTTCTATTGTTAAAATCAATAACGCAGTATAAATCGCTTTTAAACCAACCCTTTGGGCGTTTCACAGGCACTTACTCTCATCGTTGTTACTTCTTAAAAGGGATGGCCATTCTTGCAAAGTAACGCCTTGATATTAAGCACCTGTGAAGCGCTGAATTCTGCATCTTGAGGTGGCTTGGGTATATTGATCTCTACAGGAAGATAATGATCATTTGATGACAAGTAAACAGATTTCTGGTGCTTTAGGTTAGTTGTTTTCTAACGTCTGCTGCTCTTGGGGGTCTGGTTGTGTTGTGTCGTTTGGCTTTTCGCTCGTTTCTGTGGAAGTGTTAACCTCTTCAATGGTTTGCTCTTCTTCACTTGGGTCAGCAATTGCATCATTTTCATCAAGCCAAACCAACGCATCGTAATAACGACGAATATTGTCAACATACTGCACGGCAACATCGCCACGTGCATAACCATATTTGGTTTTACGATAATAACGCTTTTTAATTAAAAGCGGTAAGCGTTTTTTTACATCCGCCCACTTATCGGGGCTTGCCCCTTCTTGCTCGGTAATAATTCGCGCGTCATTTACGTGGCCCCAGCCAACATTATAAGAGGCTAAGGCAAACCAAGTTCTATCGGGTTGTGGAATACGTTCAGGGATCCACGAAATAACCTTCGCTAAATATTCGGCACCGCCTTTGATATTTTGCTCAGGCTCTAAACGGTTAGTAACACCAACTTGTTTTGCTGTAGTTTGCGTAAGCATCATGATCCCGCGAACACCTGTCGGTGACTTGGCTTTAGGGTTCCACATTGACTCTTGATAGCTCAAGGCGGCCAGTAAGCGCCAATCAATATTCCCTGAATATTGCTCAAACCAAGGTTGATATTTGGGTAGTGTTTCTTTGATAGCTTCGATATAGGCTAGGGTATTAACATAATTAAACTGACGAACGTGGCCAAAATACTTTTCTTCTAATACATAAAGTTGGTTGTTTTGTTTTACATCACCAAAAAAGGGCACCATCAAGGCATATAAAGAATCGTCACCATCCTTTCTTAGTAACCAAGCGATAGGGTCGTTACGAGTCACTGAAAAGCCAATACTTAAATTAGGGTGGTAGCGGCGAAATAATGACAAGGTGTGAGAGTCTGCGAGAGTGTAATCAATTTCACCATCAATGACAGCTTGCAGAAGTTCTTCTTCATCCATATCTTCTGTTTCATGCCATTTTAAGTCTGGATGAAGCTGTTTAAGTTGCTGTAATGCAAGTGAGTGACTACTTTTCGCAAGAACCGTTAGGTTCCCCGTTAAATCGGCAAATTCTCGAGGGCGAGTGCGGCCTTGCTTGTATACTAGCTTTTGGCTAATGGTGCGGTAAGTTGGCCCAAAACGATAATGTTCAGCCCGAATGGTATTATAAGTAAGTCCAGAGGCAATAATGTCTAAATCACCACTTTCGAGGCGAGAGAACATATCTGTAAGATTAAAAAAAGGCACCATCTCGAGCTCTACGCCAACATAATCGGCAAACTCTTGTGCTAATTCGTACTCAAAACCCTGCACACCTTGCGGTGCTTGATAGTAATTACTCGCGCCGGCTAAGGTGCCGACTCTTATCTTATTCTGTGCTTTGATATGAGCAAGTTGTGATGGTTGTTGTTGCATATCGCATGCACACAACATGAGCACAAGCGTAAATATAGCGAGTATTTTTTGCATAAATTAGAAATGCCCCTTAAACCATTACGTTACCGTTATAGCAAAACTTCACTGCCACGTCACTTCGCATATAGTTTTATATCTCTATTTAAAAATTAATAACTGTAATAGTAGCGGTAATAGATAAGTCATACAGAACAACAGCCTGCGGGAAAATAAAGAGTACTAAGATAGTTAATTGTTGCAACCATAATCGCGGTTATGAAGATTATTTAAATAAAAGCGCAATTTTGAGTTAAATCTAGACGTTATTTGCACTATAATACGCGCCTAAAATATCGTTCAATCCCTAACCCCGGATGAAAATACCTATGTTGATCCTTCGTGGTGCACCAGCACTTTCCGATTTTAGAGTTCAGAAAATTTTAGCGCGTTGCCAACAGGCACAACTTCCAGTCACTAACGTTTATGCTGAGTTCATGCATTTTGCTGATCTTACTGCTGAGCTTTCAGCTGATGAGCAAACAAAGCTTGAAAAGCTGCTTACTTATGGTCCAACGATTGCAGAGCACAGCCCTGCAGGCACGTTAATTCTTGTAACGCCGCGTCCTGGCACTATCTCGCCTTGGGCATCAAAAGCAACCGACATCGCACACAACTGTGGCTTAAGCCAAGTTCACCGTGTTGAACGTGGTATTGCATACTACGTTGAAGGTAATCTATCAGCTGAGCAAACAGCTGAAGTAGCAGCGTTATTACACGACCGTATGACTGAAGCAACGCATGCGGATATGGCTGATGCAGCTAAATTATTCCGCCACGATGAACCGCGTCCAATGTCATCAGTTGACATTTTAGGTGGTGGCCGTGAAGCACTTGCTAAAGCCAATGTTGAGCAAGGTTTTGCGCTTGCAGATGACGAAATCGATTACTTGGTAGAAAATTTCCAAAAGTTAGGGCGTAACCCGAACGACATCGAATTATTTATGTTTGCACAAGCAAACTCTGAGCATTGTCGTCATAAAATCTTTAATGCTGACTGGACAATTGATGGCATCGAACAGCCAAAATCATTGTTCAAAATGATCAAAAACACTTACGAGCAACACCCTGAAAATGTGTTATCTGCATACAAAGATAACGCAGCGGTAATGAAGGGCTCAGTAGCGGGTCGTTTCTTCCCGAACAGTGAAGGCGAGTACGCATACCATCAAGAAAACATCGAAATCTTGATGAAAGTTGAAACTCACAATCACCCAACAGCGATTGCACCATTCTCGGGTGCTTCAACAGGTTCTGGTGGTGAGATTCGTGACGAAGGTGCTACAGGTCGTGGTTCTAAACCAAAAGCTGGTTTAGTGGGCTTCACTGTATCTAACCTTCGTATTCCTGGTTACGAGCAACCATGGGAAACCGACTTTGGTAAGCCTGGTCGTATCGTTAATGCACTAGATATCATGACTGAAGGTCCATTAGGTGGCGCGGCATTCAATAACGAATTTGGTCGTCCTAACTTACTTGGTTACTTCCGTACCTACGAAGAAAAAGTATCAAGCCACAACGGTGAAGAAGTACGTGGTTACCACAAGCCAATCATGCTTGCAGGTGGTTTAGGTAACATTCGTTCTGAACATGTTCAAAAAGGTGAAATCCCAGTTGGTGCAAAACTTATCGCACTAGGTGGTCCGGCAATGAACATCGGCCTTGGTGGTGGTGCTGCGTCTAGTATGACATCAGGTCAATCGAACGAAGATTTAGACTTTGCATCGGTACAACGTGAAAACCCAGAAATGGAACGTCGTTGTCAGGAAGTTATCGACAAATGTTGGCAGTTAGGTGATGCAAACCCAATCGCTTTCATTCACGATGTGGGTGCAGGTGGTCTTTCAAACGCATTCCCTGAGCTTGTAGACGACGGTGGTCGTGGTGGTAAATTCCAACTTCGTGATATTCCAAACGATGAGCCGGGTATGGCACCACACGAAATTTGGTGTAACGAATCTCAAGAGCGTTACGTATTAGCAGTTGCAGCTGAAGACTTCGCGCGCTTTGAAGCAATCTGTAAACGTGAACGTGCACAATACGCAGTTATCGGTGAAGCAACAGAAGAGCGCCACTTAACGGTTGAAGATAGCTACTTTGGTAACAACCCTGTTGACCTACCGCTTGATGTTTTACTTGGTAAAGCACCAAAAATGCACCGCGAAGTGGAGTCTAAAAAAGCACAATCGCAACCATTAGACGTTGCAAACATTGATGCTGCAGATGCCGCACAACGTTTATTACGCTTACCAACGATTGCTGAAAAAACATTCTTAATCACCATTGGTGACCGCACGGTAACGGGTTTAGTTGCGCGTGACCAAATGGTAGGTCCTTGGCAGGTGCCAGTAGCAAACTGTGCGGTAACAGCCGCTGCGTTTGATACTTACCACGGTGAAGCAATGTCACTAGGTGAACGTACACCAGCTGCACTGTTAAACTATGGAGCTTCTGCTCGTTTAGCTGTGGCTGAGTCATTAACGAACATCGCGTGTGCTAACATCGGTGGCCTTGAAAATATCAAGCTATCTGCAAACTGGATGGCCGCAGCTGGTCACCCTGGCGAAGATGCGGGTCTTTACGAAGCTGTTAAAGCGGTAGGTGAAGAGCTTTGTCCGGCACTTGGTTTAACAATTCCTGTGGGTAAAGACTCAATGTCGATGAAAACTCAATGGGATGAAAACGGTGAGCAAAAATCGGTTACTGCACCATTATCACTAATCATCACTGCCTTTGGTCGTGTTGAAGATGTGCGTAAAACAGTAACGCCACAGCTACGCACTGATAAAGGTGAATCATCACTATTATTAGTTGATTTAGGTGCGGGTCAAAACCGTATGGGTGCATCAAGCCTTGCACAGGTTTATAAGCAATTAGGTGATGTAACACCTGATGTTGATAGCCCTGAGTTATTAAAAGGTTTCTATGAAGCAATGCAAGCGCTTGTTGCTGATAACAAGTTACTTGCCTACCATGACCGTTCAGACGGTGGTTTATTCACAACTGTTGCGGAAATGGCATTTGCTGGTCACACGGGTGTTACTGTTGACCTTGCAGGCCTTACAGGTTCAGACATCGAAGCGCTTTATAATGAAGAGCTAGGTGCGGTTATCCAAGTGGCAAACGCTGATTTAGATGCAGTTAAAGCCGTTCTTGCTGATCACGGCTTAGCAGCTATCAGCCATGAAATTGGTACACTAAACGCTGATGACCGCGTGGTATTCACTCGTGGTGATGATGTGGTGCTTAACCACACGCGTACTGAGCTTCGCACTATTTGGGCTGAAACAACTTACCAAATGCAAGCACGTCGCGATAACCCAGAGTGTGCTAAGCAAGAATTTGACGCTAAGTTTGACGCAAAAGACCCAGGTCTTAACGTAAAACTAAGCTTTGACTTAAACGAAGACGTTGCTGCGCCTTACATTGCAACTGGTGCGAAGCCGAAAATGGCGATTCTACGTGAGCAAGGTGTTAACTCTCATTTAGAAATGGCTGCGGCATTTAACCGTGCTGGCTTTGCAGCGGTTGACGTACACATGAGCGACATCCTTGAAGGTCGTTTAACACTTGAGCAATTTAAAGGCTTAGTGGCATGTGGTGGTTTCTCTTACGGTGACGTATTAGGCGCAGGTGAAGGCTGGGCTAAGTCAATCTTATTTAATGAGATGGCGCGTGAGCAGTTCCAAAGCTTCTTCCACCGCGAAGATACATTCAGCCTAGGTGTGTGTAATGGCTGTCAAATGCTTTCAACATTGAAAGAGTTGATCCCAGGCACTGAGCACTGGCCACGTTTTGTAACCAACAAGTCAGAGCGCTTTGAAGCTCGCTTTAGCCTTGTAGAGGTGCAAGAAAACCCATCAGTATTCTTTAACGGTATGGCTGGTTCTCGTATGCCTATCGCTGTTTCTCATGGTGAAGGTCATGCTGAATTCGCTAACAGCGATGCAGTTAAAGCTGCGCTTGAGTCAGGCACTGTGGCAGTGAAGTTTGTTGATAACTACGGTAACCCAACAACGCAATACCCAGCTAACCCGAACGGCTCGCCTGAAGGTATCACAGGTATTACCTCTACTGATGGTCGTGCCACGGTTATGATGCCGCACCCAGAGCGTGTATTCCGTACTGTTGCTAACTCATGGCACCCAGATGAGTGGCGTGAAGATAGCCCATGGATGCGTATGTTCCGCAACGCACGTAAAAACGTTGGCTAAAACTTAGCTATATACCTAGCTATACAAGCTAGGTTCATACAAATCGTTTAAACTAAAAAGGCTGCACTATTAAGTGCAGCCTTTTTGTTTATAATGGTGCTAGTAAGTGTAAGTTCAAAGGCAAGGAGAGTTTTTTGAGTTTTAAGCGGGTAAGCGTAGGGTTGCTAGGTATCGTGCTAAGCATGCTGCTGTTGGCGTATCTGTTCAGGCTACCACTGACATCGTGGTACTTAACGCCTATGCTTAGTAAAAATGGCGCTGAGCTTCACTGCATTGATTGGTCATTGACCAGCCAGCTTGATTTAAATATCGAGAAATTATGCTTAACTTATCAAGGGCAGCAAATAGAGTTAGCTGGCATCCTTGCTAACAAGCAACAGGTTAGGGTTTCTCGCGCTAATCTCATCGTTAGCGACCTTGCAAATAAACAACAACCAGAATCAGCACAGACTGAATTTAAAAAGCTCGCTTTAGTATTACCAGAGCAAAGACCGCTAATAAGCATTGAGCAGCTTGATGTAGTCTCACCGTTTACCGATAGCCCTGTTAGGTTGGCAATACAAGAAAAACGCTTAAACCATTTTACGATTTCACGTGATCTTAATGCAGATGTTGAAATATCTAATTATGAAATAAAAGCCGATCTTACCCTTGATGAGCAAGTAGCTAGGCGGTTCATAACATTGCCAGCAAGCAGCCATTTTGGCACTCAATCGCAGGTTAAGTTTGATGGTATTACGGTTGCAATTGAAAGCACCATCAATGCAAGTTATCAGCATGCTCTAGCGCAATGCGACCTAGGTTTTACCACTGAAGGGCAACTGAGTGCGAAGTATCAATTAAACCAACAGCATTTATCTGCGGATTTATCAGCGATACAAAATCAACTTAGCGCAAACCAAGCATGTTTAAGCATCATCAAAGACCAACAGCATCAATCATTTATTGAAGCGCAGCTACCGCTTACTTGGCAGTTAGAAATTGAAAAACCAGTTAGTGTAGAAGCCGAGCAGCTATCAGTCCCAATCGTAAAATTGCTAGCAGCTGAAGGGCAAAGTGAAGTGACAGTCATTAATACGACCCTTTCTTTACAGGATCCGCTCGCATCACTTAATAGCCAAGTTAGTATTGATTTTAACAGTAAAGATATTGATGAGCTAAAGCTCAATGCGCATTTGCATGAAAGTGACGTTAGCGCTGATTTTCAACTGTCACTTGATTCACTCCCTGCATTTTTGGATTTTCAGGCTGACGGTGCTCTGGTTGAGGGTATTGGGGCTAAAGGAAAGCTAAATATCGATGAGTTATTTTCTAGCCCGATAGCTGCTAGATTGAACGCAAATGTCAGTGTTAAAAACGCGCTTATATCGGCTGCTCAGATAGCCGACTTTACCAGCACGATTGAGGCAGAGCATAATGCCGAGCAACACTTAATTGTTAAAGCCAACAGTAAGGTTAAATCATTAAATTATAATGATATTAACGCAGCAAAAATCAGTAATGAGCTAACCCTTAGTACAGATCTCAGTGTGGGGGAATTATTTGCTGATATTGATGCCAAAACCACGGCTGCTAAATTATCAACACCTGAATTTACTTTAAATAAGTTGTCTGTCGTTACAAATGCCCTACAAAGCCGCGCTTTGCAGGCAACGCATCATGTGTTTGCTGATGGCTTTGAAGCGCTTGTTAGCCATCATATGTCTAAGGTTGCGCACCCATTTGAATTGGTGATACCTGAGCAGGCAGTATCCAAGCTTAATCCGATAATTGCTCAGTTTGAGCCCCTTGCAACCATCACTGATGGGGTGGTTTCAGGGATTATTAAAGGTGATGTAAATCTTCAGCAAGCAGAAGGTAGTGTTCACATTAATAAACTCAGTGCGCTTTATAATGACTACCTAGCAAATGATTTTGCCGTGGATTTAGATGGGACGTTTAATTCAGGGAAGCTTAATATTGCAGCGACTAAATTTACACTCAATGAACTGCGCGCAGGTGCTGTGGTCAAAAATATGCAGGGTCAGTTGCAGGTAACGGCTAATCAGCCTTGCGCAGCTGATCTAACCGGTCAAGTTATGGGCGGCAAATTTGTGGTGAATAAATACTGCCCACTGAGTGACAACCAAACCGCGACCGTTAAGTTTGAAAATATTGATGCCAGCAAATTAGTCACCCTTGATGCTGAGTCTGGAATTAGTTTAAGCGGGCGCTTAGCGGGCACCTTACCTGTTGTTATAAGCAAACAGGGAATAGAGGTAAAGCAAGGGCAGCTAGTTAATCAAGGTGATGGTAAATTACTGATCACCAATAATGCGGGTTTTGAAGCTGTAAAAGCGCAGCAACAGGAGCTGAGTACCACGCTGAGTTTACTTGAGAATTTAGATATTAAAAAACTACGCAGCAGTGTTAACCTCAAACCTGATGGTTGGTTACATTTAGGTGTTAATTTAGAAGGTTATAATGAAGCGCAGCAGCAAGCAGTGAACTTTAATTATAACCATGAAGAGAATGTATTTACTTTACTTAGAGCGCTGCGTTTAAGTGATGAAATTACTCAAAAAGTTGAGAAAGAGTATGCAAAAAAAGGAAGCAATGATGGCTAAGTGGTTAGTAATGCTGACGGCAGTAGGCATGCTGAGTGCCTGTACTCACCGTGTTGAGGTGGCAGCAAAAGAGCCGATTACAATCAACTTAAATGTAAAAGTTGACCATGAGATCCGCGTAAAAGTGGATAAAGAACTTGATACCTTATTCAGTGATGACAGCGAATTATTCTAAGGAGCACACATGCGTAAATTACAACTTAAAAAACTAAATGTGATCACCTTGATCAGTGCTGTTTGTTTCTCTTTTTCTGCGTGGGCTATTAGCCTTGATGACGCAAAGAGCCAAGGCTTAGTGGGTGAAGATAGCTCAGGCTATTTAGGTTTAGTGGTTAATAATAGTGAAGCAAAAGCAGTCGTTGATGAAATTAATGCAAAGCGCAAAGAGCAGTACTTAAAGCTAGCGAAAAAGAATAATCTTTCGTTAGCGCAGGTAGAAGCACTTGCAGCTGCTAAAACTATCGAGAAAACTAAGCCGGGTCACTACATTGAAGTGAACGGTGAGTGGGTAAAAAAATAACTCACTAAGTTAAATTAGAAAAGCCAGCATTGCTGGCTTTTTATCTTTATAACGCCGGCAGGCGTTAGCGTTTATCGATGCAGCTTTGTAATAGCTGCTGCCAAAAGTCGATGCCTTTACGTCTTGCAAGTTTAATGTTGTGCTCTGGGATAGACTCAGGTTCATTGTAGTTATCTAACGCTTCGCTCATACTGGCTTCACGGATCAAATGTAGTGTTGGATAAGGTGCGCGGTTAGTATAGTTTGCAGCATCGCTGTCATCGCTATCGGCAAACACATAGTCAGGATGAAAGTTAGCTATTTGATACTTACCCTCATAACCTTGTGCAGCTAAAAGCGCATTGGCTAAATCGACTAAATCTAAGAACTCTTCAAAATCCTTAAAGCCTTGCTCAAACATCAACAGGGTTGTTTCACGCTGTGCTTGTTGGTCTAACTCGCTACACTGCTCAAGCATATCCATTACCGCATCATCAAGTGTAATAGACTGGCTGATTTGATAATGAATGCAATTGCTTTCAACTTCTTTGCGGGCAAACGGGCAGAAATTGTATTTCACGATTACACTTGATACCCATTCACGCATTTGTTTTTCTGGGCGATTCATCACTTGCTTTGAAGTCACGTTATTTCTCTATTCTATGTCTCTATTTTACTTTTCTAAGTAAAGCTCAATTAAATTAACCGTTTTACTGATAGCACCTTGATTATTAGCCACGCATTTTGCAGCTTGTTGACCAAGCTTTATGGCCTGTTCTGCATCATTACTCAAAGCGATAAGCGTATCAGCAAGTTGGTTTTCATCAGTGACAATTTTAGCTCCTTGAGCACTAATCAGCTCAGGGTAAATATGGTCAAAGTTATAGGTATGAGGGCCTGCTAATACGCCAACCGAAAACGCTGCTGACTCTAACGGATTATGGCCGCCTCGCTCTATTAAACTACCGCCAATATAGCTGATGTTTGCCACTCCATATAAGCATTGTAGCTCGCCTAACGTATCCGCTAGCACAACTTGCTGGTTGTTATAGTTATCTGCACTGCGACGGCTAAAGCTCATATCTGAGTTTTTTAAAACTTCAGCGACTTTATCAAATTGCTCGGGGTGACGCGGAGCAATAATCAAAAGAGCGTTGGGCAAGGCTTTTAACAGCTTTTTATGAGCACTTAAAATAAGCTCATGTTCAACAGGGTGAGTGGAGCCTGCAACCCAGATAAAGCGCTCGTTGTTATACTGATTTTTAAGTGTTGCGACTTTATTTAATTGCTCATCTGACGGCGTGATATCAAATTTAATTGAGCCAAACACGCGAGCCTTTTCAGGTTTTAAACCTAGTTCAATAAAACGTTTGGCATCATCTTGATTATGACTAGCAAGGTCGCTAATTGATTGCATGATCAGCTTAGTTAATGGCATCACCTTTTGATAGCCTTGCTGTGATTTAGCTGAAAGCCGGGCATTTAAAACAAGTACTTTTGTGCCGTAGTTGTTGCTTTGAGCCATAAGGTTAGGCCACAGCTCTGTTTCTAAAATACACAGTACCTTTGGCTTGATACGCTTTAAAAAACGCTGTGTAGCGAAGAAAAAATCAATCGGTAAATAACAGCAGCTAACAGTATCGTTAAAGTTGTTTTTTATTTGCTCGCGGCCAGTTGGGGTATTGCAGGTTACTAAAATCGTAAGCGCAGGGTGTTCGAATTGAACTGCCTTAATAAGCGGGGTTGCCGCTAGCACTTCACCTACAGAGGCACAATGAAAAACAATATCGTGGCGCGATAAATCTGCATAGCCAAAGCGTTCAGCAAAATGCATTCGGTAGCCTTGGTTTTTCTTACCTCGCAAAACATATAAGTAAAAAACAATTAGCGGACTCAAAATGTATAGGAGTAAAGAATATATAATACGCGCCATTGGTTAGCCTATATGAATAAAACCCTATGATAGCGTGGAACATACGCTATCTAAATATAAAATGTTAAAAAGGGTTATCTATGAGAGTTTTAAGTGTTTAGTTTCAGGTAATTTGGTAGTATTTCGATTACTTATTAAATAAACGAAGCAGTTATGAAATTTAAAATGATAAAAGCCTCGGTAGTAGGTGCTCTCTTAAGTTGCGCTATGCCTTTATATGCAACACCCACCGCTTATTTACCTGTTGGCATGGACGCACAGCTTGATCATCAATTAGATACTTTGTTTGCACTAACAATTGGCACTCCTATGGCTAAACCATATCGTTTAGCAGAAGTCGAGAAAGCACTTCTTGTACTTGAAAAGGAAGAGCCTGGGTTAGCTGCTGCTATTCGTTCAAAAATAAAGCCATATCAAAGTGATGATGCAGTGACTCGTGTCGGTGTAAAACTACAAGTAGATACGGATAATGCAAAGAAAATAGCGAATCAAAGAGGCCTAAGCTCGGATGAATGGGGGCAAGGTTTTTTTGAAGGTATTTGGCGTGCTAATGATTACACCTTGGTACAAGTGGGTGTAGATTACCGAGCTAAAGCTAATAAATTTGTAAATTATAATTCGTTTATAAGTTTTGCAGGCGAAGATTTACAGTTAAATCTTGGTTATAAAGAACACTGGTTCTCGCCGTTTAAACATTCTGCGCAGATTATTTCTACCAATGCTAAAACAGCACCTTCGATTTCATTGGGTATGGTAAAACCAGCCCACAATTGGTGGAATTTTGATTTTGAGCTTTATTATTCTGAGCTTGAGCATGTCGATAATGGTATTCTTTATCAAAATGAGCTCCATAGCGGCACACCAAAGCTCGCTGGGACGCATTTTAGTATTGAGCCGATTGATGGTTGGAAGCTGGGCCTTAATCGTATGATGCAGTTTGGTGGGGGCCCCCGCAAAGTCGATGTTGGTGATGTGGTCGATGCATTTTTTGATCCTGCGGGCAATGACAACTCAGGGCTCACTGGTAGTAAAGATAATGAGTTAGGTGACCAATACGTAACAATTACCAGCACGGTGAATTTTAATTGGGGAATGCCAGTTGAACTTTACTTTGAATATGGTGGTGAAGACACAAAAGACCACAAAAACTACCAATTTGGTAATACTGTTAGCAATTTTGGCTTCTTCTTGCCAAAACTGAGTAATACAATGTCGCTTAGGTATGAATATACCAACATGCACAGCCTGTGGTACGTCAATGAGATTTATCCAGTATATGGTAATACAGTGGGTGGTTTTGTAACGGGTCATTATGCGGCTGATCAACGTTATACTGAGTTACATGCCAATGGTGTTGCGAGAGTTTATGCTGATGCGCCACCGACGCAAGTGCACAGCATGGAGTTAACTTATAGTGAAAACTACCGCTCACTTTGGCGCAGTAAACTCACACTGATAGAAAACGAAAGTAATTACCTAAATGAGTGGGGTCAAACGACCGGAGATTATGAGCGTGCCGTTGAACTGCAATTAAGCAATACACGCCAATTAAACGAGCATACATTAGAGACAACTCTTACCTATGGCGAAGATGTATTTGGCGATAACTATACGTGGTTATCTGTTGCCTATTTTTGGTAAGTAAGCCGTTAATACTTTTTAAGGAATTTATATGTCTAATCTTGATTCTGTAGCGGCAAGCTACCTCGAAAGTTTAAATCGCCATCAAATGTTGTTTGAAACGATGGAGACCTACCACCCAGAAGTGATGCAATTACTTGAAGCATGTCACAGTGCTTTGCAAGCGGGTGGCAAAGTCATTTGGTTTGGTAACGGCGGAAGTGCGGCAGATGCACAGCACTTAGCTGCTGAGTTTGTGGTGCGTTATAAATTAGAGCGCGGTCCACTTGCTTCAATCGCACTGACTACTGATACCTCAATTTTAACAGCGCACAGCAATGACTATCACTTTGATACTGTATTCGAGCGCCAAGTTCAGGCCCTGTGTAAGCCAGATGATTTGGTTATTGGCTTAACCACCTCGGGTACTAGCCCTAATATTAATTTAGCGCTTGCTGCTGCTAATGAAATCGGCGCTTTTACCGTAGCATTAACAGGCCGAGATGGTGGCAAAGTAAAAGACATCGCTAAGTTACCTATTATTATTAAAAATGATGAAACCGCACGTATTCAAGAAGCCCACATGTTCATCGGGCATTGGCTATGTGAAGCCATCGATATGGTTGTAGCGGAGCAAAAGTAATGGATTTAGCGTTACTAAAAAACCTTTCAAAGGCACGTATTTTAGTTGTTGGTGATGTCATGCTAGATAGATACTGGCATGGCGATTCTGGGCGAATTTCACCTGAAGCACCGGTCCCGGTTGTGAAAGTGAGTAAATTTGAAGACAAAGCCGGTGGTGCAGCAAACGTCGCAAAAAATATTGCTCGTTTAGATGGTAAAGTAGGCCTATTAGGTTTAGTCGGTGAAGATGAAAGCGGGCAAATTCTTGAAACCATCTTAAGTTCAGAAAAAATTGATTCGCAACTTGTAAGTGTGTGTGACTTACCGACAATTTCTAAAATGCGTGTTATTAGTCGTCATCAGCAAGTTGTTCGTTTAGACCTTGAAGAAACCTTCACTGACCAGCACAGTCAACTATTACTTAATCGCCTAGAGCTAGTATTGGATGATTATGACTTTGTGTTGTTCTCTGATTACAACAAAGGCTCACTGAGCTTAATTCAACAAATGGTTCAGGTTGCAAAGAAAGCAGGCAAAACAGTGCTTATTGACCCTAAATCATCAGACTTAAGCTTATACCGTGGTGCTGACTATATTACGCCTAACCTAAATGAGTTTAAGCTTGCTGGTGGTTTGACGGACTCTGAGCAAAACTTGACTGACAGTGCTCGTAAATTAATTAGTGAAGCGGGCATAGCTGCGATGCTATTAACGCGCTCAGAGCATGGTATGTCGTTAATTAGTCAGACAGAAAAACATGATTTTGCAGCCCAACAGCTTGAAGTTAGCGATGTAACCGGTGCCGGCGATACTGTAATTGCGACATTAGCAGTGATGCTAGGCGCTGGTATGGCAGCAAAAGATGCTGTTGAAATTGCCAACCTTGCAGCAGGTATTGCTGTAAGCAAGCTTGGAGCTGCCACTGTTTCGCCTGAAGAACTCAGCCGTAAGCTTGGTCAATATTTACAGCAAACTGGCGAGCATTATCAAACACCGTTTGAAGATGTACTTCAGCATATAGAGTTTGCCAAACAAAATGGTGAAAAAATTGTTTTCACTAATGGCTGTTTTGATATTCTTCATGCAGGTCACGTACGCTACCTTGCACAGGCAAAAGCTCGTGGTGACAGGCTTGTTGTTGGCTTAAATAATGACGAGTCTATCACTCGCTTAAAAGGCCCACAAAGACCAATTAATCCACTCGATGAACGTGCCATGGTTTTAAGTGCGCTGGCGTCTGTTGACTGGGTTATTCCATTTGGTAGCGTTGAAGAGAATGACACACCAGCTAAGCTCATTGAGCAAATTAGCCCCGATGTACTAGTAAAAGGCGGCGATTACACTGTTGACCAAATTGCCGGAGCTGATCATGTATTACGCCATGGCGGTAAAGTCGAAGTGCTTGAGTTTCTTAATGGTTGCTCAACATCTAACGTAATTAGCAAGATTAAGTCTTAAGCAAAGCTTGGTAGTCACATATTAGTGACTGCCAATCACTTTGTCGCCAATGCATTTCTTCGTTACGGCCTTGCTCTTTTGCAAATGAACGAGCAAGGCGTTTAATATTCTCTGTTTGCCAGCTAGGGTGCGGCTTTTTGATTTCACCGCGGTCAAAGTCGATGATAAACACCGTACCAGTATCATCGAACAAGATGTTATTGATGTTTAAATCTGCGTGGTATACCCCGTGATTGTGAAAATCGCTGAGGGTGGCTGCAATCGCTTTGAGTTCAGACTGGCTTAGTGGGCGAGTGATTAAAATATCTAACACACTTTTTGCGCCTGTCACTGCCTCGGTGATGATATCGCCCCGATAGATAAAGCCGCTGGTTTTAATTTTGGCCCCAATCGGTGTGGGCACATTCAGGCCAAGCTCACGCAAACGCATCATTAGTGTAAATTCTTTATAAACTCGGGTTTGTTTTAAGCCAAAGTATAGGTACTGATCGCTGAGTAGCTTACCAACGAGTCCTCCTCGCCAATAGTGGCGCAGAACACCTGTGAGCTGTTGATGTTTAAAAAACCACGCTGTTGCGCGGCCTTTTTTTGCGCCAACTATTTTTTCTTGTTGTTGCCAGTAGCTGGCATCGAACCACTGTTGCGTGAGCTCATCTTTGTAGTCAGGGTGACACAAAAGGGTGGTGTTTTGTAGATGCTGAGTTTCGAACATAACAACTTCAAGATTAAATAGAATTAGCGCTATCTTACCGTATTTTTAGCTTTTCGCATAAGTGCTTGCATTAGCATCAAGTTAATTTAAGATCGCATATTATTTGCTGTAGCTAAGGGCGCACGTGACTCAATCAACCTCCTATTCAGATATTTGTATTTTAAGGCTTTCGGCTATTGGTGATGTATGTCACGCCGTATCCGCAGTGCAAGCAATTCAAAAGGCACATCCGAAGGCAAAAATTACCTGGGTGATAGGTAAAGTTGAGGCTATGTTGTTGGCTGATTTACCGGGCGTTGAATTTGTTGTATTTGATAAAAAACAGGGTAAACAGGCCTATCAGCATCTAAAAGATACTTTCAAGGGGCGTAAATTTGATGTGCTCTTACACATGCAAGTGGCGCTAAGAGCAAATTTAGCAGCTCGTTGTATTCCGGCAAAAGTCAAAGTAGGGTTTGATTGGGCTCGTTCAAAAGAGTTACATAGTTTATTCATTAATAAGCGTATTGCTCCGCAATCTGAGGCACATGTCCTTGAGGGCTTTAAGGGCTTTGCTCAAGCGATTGGTGTACCTGACTATGCGCCTCACTGGCAAATGCCAATCACAGATGAACATCAACAAGCTGCTGATGCCTTATTGGGTGAAGAACGTTTAGCTGGGCGTATTTTTGTTATCTCACCTGCGGCAAGTAAAAAAGAGCGTAATTGGTTGCCCGAGCGTTATGCGGCACTTGCAGAGCACGCGTATCAGCAAGGTTTTTCGGTGGTTATCACAGGAGGACCAACACCTTTAGAAATAGAGTTGTCTGAACAAATAATTTCGCAAACGAATGCGCCTGTGCTTAACTTAGTAGGTAAAACTAAGCTTAAAGAGTTGTTGTGTGTGTTGAAGCGTGCTTCTTTAGTTTTAGCTCCTGATACGGGGCCTGCACACATGGCTGTAACTGTTGGTACACCTGTAATAGGTTTGTATGCCCACTCAAACCCGAAACGTACAGGTCCATACTTGTATCTAGATTACGTGGTTGAGGTGTACCACCAAAACTTACGTGAACAGACAGGGAAAACAGCTCAAGAGCTACCTTGGGGAACACGCGTTAAAGGAGCTGATTTAATGACGCAAATAAGCATTGATGAGGTTATAGCTATGTTTAACCGTGTTGTAGATAAAGAGCAATTGTCATGAGTAAAGTACTGTTTTTAGACCGCGATGGTGTGGTTAATGCTGATCACGGTTATGTATATAAACCGGATGAGTTTGAGTTTTTACCCGGTGTGTTTGATGCGTGCAAAAAGTTTATTGATGCAGGTTATGAAATTGTCATTGTGACTAATCAGTCAGGTATTGGGCGTGGCTACTATTCAGAACAAGACTTTTTAAACCTTACAGACTGGATGAAAGCTGAGTTTATGCGTCATGACGTGCCAATTCTTGATGTGTACTTTTGCCCGCATCATCCGACTAAAGCAGAGCCTGCCTATTTACAGGATTGTCATTGTCGTAAGCCTGCTCCTGGCATGCTGTTACAAGCCATTGAAGAGCATAGTATTACTCCCTCACAAAGTATTATGGTAGGCGATAAGCTGGGCGACTTAATTGCAGCAGAAAGAGCGAAAATCGCGACCCGTGTGCTGGTTCGTTCAGGGCAAAGTTATGCTGAATCAACAGAACAACATGCTGATTACGTATGTGAGTCTTTAGCTGATTTACCTGCTTTAATTTTACAGTCTTAGCAGGTAAGACCAGTTTTATTTCCTTAGCCTCAAGGTTTGCGACGAACTGCAAACAGTGCAATTGTTCGTCTAAGCTTTTACAATAGGCGCAAATTTTACAGTCATGCTAATCATTTCTGGTTAGATACAAGAATATTTGGAGATTACAGATGAGAGCATCTGCGTTTTTTAATCAGCTGCAACAGCAAATCGACGAAGTAAAAGCTGAAGGTTTATACAAAAGTGAACGTGTTATTACATCGCAGCAGCAAGCTCAAATTGAAGTTGCCTCAGGTGATAAGGTAATCAATTTTTGTGCGAACAACTATTTAGGTTTAGCCAATAGCCCTGAGCTGATCAAGGCCGCGCAACAAGGTTTAGATGACCATGGTTTTGGTGTTGCATCGGTGCGTTTTATTTGTGGTACTCAAGATATTCATAAAACATTAGAGCAAAAGATTTCTGAATTTTTAGAAACCGAAGATACGATTCTTTACTCATCTTGTTTTGATGCAAACGCTGGTTTATTCGAAACAATTCTCGGCCCAGATGATGCAATTATCTCTGATGCGCTAAACCACGCCTCAATTATTGATGGTGTTCGCCTTTGTAAAGCAAAGCGCTTCCGTTACGCTAATAACGACATGAGCGACCTTGAAAAGCAACTTATTGCTGCTGATGAAGCGGGTGCTAAAACAAAACTAATCGCAACTGACGGTGTTTTCTCAATGGACGGTGTGATTTGTAATCTTAAAGCGGTTTGTGACCTTGCTGACAAATACGATGCCTTAGTTATGGTTGATGACTCTCACGCTGTTGGTTTTGTTGGTGAAAATGGTAAAGGTACGCCGGAGTACTGTGGTGTTCTTGACCGTGTTGATATCATCACAGGTACACTTGGTAAAGCACTTGGTGGCGCATCAGGCGGTTACACATCTGGTAAAAAAGAAATTGTAGAGTGGTTACGTCAGCGTTCTCGTCCTTATCTTTTCTCAAACTCACTTGCGCCATCAATTGTTACTGCGTCGATTAAAGTACTTGAAATGCTGAGCAATGGCGGTGAGTTACGCGCAAAACTTTGGGATAACGCAAAATATTTCCGTGAACAAATGGAAGCGGCAGGATTTACCTGCGCAGGTAAAGACCATGCAATTATCCCAGTTATGTTAGGCGATGCAAAAGTCGCTTCTATGATGGCAGACAAATTACTTGCCGAAGGTATTTATGTAACAGGTTTCTCATTCCCTGTTGTACCTAAAGGCCAAGCACGTATCCGTACGCAGATCTCTGCGGCGCATACAAAAGAGCAATTAGATACCGCTATTGCTGCCTTTACCCGTATTGGTAAAGAAATGGGTGTTATCTAATTTTATTTCCTAAACCGAAGCTTTTGCTTCGGTTTTGTTTAATTGAGTGTAAATCATGAAAGCATTATCTAAATTAAAAGCAGAACCAGGGATCTGGATGACTGATGCGCCAAAGCCAGAAGTTGGCCATAACGATCTGCTTATTAAAATCCGCAAAACAGCAATTTGTGGAACAGATGTCCATATTTATAAATGGGATGAGTGGGCACAAAATACAATTCCAACTCCTATGGTTGTTGGCCACGAGTATGTTGGTGAAGTAATTGATATGGGTCAGGAAGTACGTGGTTTCCAAGTAGGTGACCGTGTCTCTGGCGAAGGCCATATTACTTGTGGTCATTGCCGTAACTGCCGTGCTGGTCGTGTGCATTTATGTCGTAATACAACTGGTGTTGGTGTTAATCGTGAAGGCGCATTTGCAGAATACCTTGTGATCCCTGCTTTTAATGCATTTAAAATTCCAGATAATATCTCAGATGAATTAGCCTCAATTTTTGACCCATTTGGTAATGCAGTTCACACCGCATTGTCGTTCGATTTAGTGGGTGAAGATGTATTAATTACAGGTGCAGGCCCAATTGGTATCATGGCAGCTGCGGTTGCTAAACATGTTGGTGCGCGTCATGTAGTTATCACAGACGTAAACGAATACCGCCTAGATTTAGCACGTAAAATGGGTGCGACTCGTGCAGTAAATGTAGCAAATGAAAAGCTTGAAGATGTAATGAAAGAGCTTGGCATGACAGAAGGCTTTGATATTGGTCTTGAAATGTCAGGCGTACCCGTTGCATTTAATAGCATGCTAAATAACATGAACCACGGCGGAAAAATCGCTATGCTAGGTATTCCGCCTTCAGATATGGCGGTGGATTGGAACCAAGTTATTTTTAAAGGCCTTATCATTAAAGGTATTTATGGTCGCGAAATGTTTGAAACTTGGTATAAGATGGCGAGTCTAATTCAGTCTGGTCTTGATCTTAACCCAATTATCACGCATCAATTCTCGGTAGATGACTTCCAAAAAGGCTTTGATACAATGATTTCAGGCCAGTCTGGTAAAGTTATCCTGAATTGGGATTAAATGAAGGTCTAAAAGCCTCAAAATTAAGGCGGCTTTAGGCCGCCTTTTTAGTTTAGAGAGTATTATGTCGTATAAACATATTTCAGTTAGCGAAACCTTTTCGCTGTTAGAAAAAGACGATGTCGTGATTGCCGATATTCGCGATCCGAATTCATTTCAAAGCGGACATATTCCAGGCGCTGAGCATTTATCGAATGCAAATATCAGCGAGTTTATGATGAACAAAGAGTTTGATCAGCCAATCATCATCGTTTGTTATCATGGCGTAAGTTCTCAAGGTGCTGCGAGCTATTTAGTTGAACAAGGCTTTGAAGATGTTTACAGCATGGATGGTGGCTTTACTGCGTGGCAAACGCAACTTCCGGAGCATATAGAACGATGATTGAACTGGGCAGCATTAATAATCCGCGCGCCGCACAAGGCTTTATTGACTACATTAAAAGTAAAGGATTACAAGGTGAGCTGCGCTCGCAAGATGGACAAACTGTGATTATTTGTGTTGCTCCAGAGCATTTTCATCAAGCTCAACCTTTATGGCAAGAGTTTGCTGAAAATCCCAACGATGAAAAGTACTTACAAGCTTCATGGCAGGTAGGAAGTACACAATCGCCGTTGTCATATCAAGGCCAATCACTTGATTTAAAAGCGCGATTTAAGGCTTTAAGTTGGCTTAATCGTACCGTAACCTTAGTATCTATAGTCATCTTTGTTGCTTTTCTGATGGGCGGCTTTGAAACTATTTATGGCATGCTCCAATTTAACCCTGCCAAGCCACTTACTTGGCTTACCCCTGCCATTGTGCATTTTAGCTCTATCCATCTTATTTTTAATTTGATCTGGTGGATGACGCTGGGTAACGATATTGAAAAGCGCAGCGGTAAATTAACCTTAGTAGGGTTATTTTTAGTTACAGCGTTTATTAGTAATTGGGCACAATTTATAGTTGTAGGCCCTAATTTTGGTGGATTAAGTGGCGTTGTTTATGGTTTGCTTGGGTTTTGCTGGATTTATAGTGCAATGCGCCCTAACGAACCACCTTTAGTCAGCAATAGTATTGTTGGTTTTATGTTGGTTTGGCTTATTCTAGGCTTTGTAGATATGTTGCCAGTGAGTATGGCGAATTGGGCTCACTTAGCAGGTTTGCTGGCTGGTATGGCATATGCTGTGTCTGATAAGCTGCTTACACGTAAATAAAAAAGGCGGTTAAACCGCCTTTTTTATTAAACAAACTATTAATGGTACAAATACTTAGTAAATAACACTTCTCTGACAATTTCTTGGCCAGTTTCTTGTTTAAGTAGTGACTTTAATTTTGCAGTACAGCGTTTTCTGATTTCTTCTCGACCAGTAAGCGATTTAATGTTTTCTTCAGGCTCTTTTGAGAGTATTTCAACAATCGCATCACGCAGTAGAGGGGTGTGATGTTCAACAACGCTGATATCGGCTGTATCATTTAGCATAAGGTCAACGGTAATGCGCACGTAGCCTAGCTTCTTATTACCTTGGCCTATGTAGTTGGTGATGATATCAGGCTCAAAACCAAAGTAGCCAACTTTTGACTCAGCCTGTGCAGACAGACTGGTCATTGCGCCAATTAGTAGCATACTGACTAAGTAAATTGATAACACTGATGTTTTCATAATTAAAAATATTCCACCCTTTCAATGGTTTTAGTCTATACCCAAATTCGCTTGAGATACAGGCTGTTCTGTGATTTTTAACCGTGCTTGAGATTAAATCATGACTTTTGCCAAACGTGCAGCAGTGATATCATTTGCACGGTTTTTAAAAATAATGAGTCGTTGTGATCACATTCCCAGTTTCATTAGCTGCAAATTGGCAGCCTGCTTCAGCATTTCCAGATTTGACGCAACAACAGCAAGGTTGGCTGCTTGAAGCCGGTTCATTAACAGCTAAGCTCAAAAGTCACTGTCAGGCTTTTTCAGTTGAGGTACTAAACGAAGCGCCTTTTGATTTAACTGCCGAGCAACAAGCGCTACTAAATACCTCTTTAAGTCAGGCATTAAACCGCGAGGTGCTATTATTGTGCGATGGTAAACCTATGGTTTATGCGCAGAGTTGGCTACCAGCAGACGATACTTTAAAGAAACAGCAGTTGTTAAATATGGGGACGAGGCCGCTTGGCGATGTTATTTTTCAAGACCCCAGCTTGCAGCGAACAGAAATCGAGGTGGCTGAATTTTCTCAGCAGCATGCCATTCAAGCGTTAACAGCTCACCTTGGCTTACCGTCAAATTCTTTGTGGGGCCGACGCAGCGTGTTCGCATTATCAAATGCTCACTTTCTTGTGGCTGAAGTGTTCTTACCTGAGGCATATATCTACTTATGAAATTAGCTGCATTACATCGCGCAAACATTCCTTATTACAAACAACTGATGCGAACGGATAAGCCAATCGGTACTTTGTTGCTATTGTGGCCAACATATTGGGCTTTATGGCTTGCTAATCAAGGCACGCCTAGTTTGTTAAATTTTGTAGTGTTTAGCTTAGGTGTCTTTGTGATGCGAAGTGCAGGTTGTGTGATCAATGACTTTGCCGATCGTAAAATCGATGGTTCAGTAAAGCGAACTGCTCAGCGCCCTCTGGCTGCAGGACTGGTTTCTAGTGCAGAGGCAATGAGTTTGTTTGTGTTACTTATTGCAGTGGCATTCGGATTGGTTATGTTACTTAGCTGGTCAACTATTTTGCTTTCATTTGGTGCTTTAGCACTGGCGTTTTGTTACCCATTTATGAAGCGTTATACCCAATTACCGCAAGTAGTGCTTGGTGCTGCATTTAGTTGGGCAATTCCGATGGCCTATATGGCATCAATTGGTTCAGTACCATTAGAAGCCTGGCTACTATTTACCGCTAATCTTGTTTGGACTGTGGCTTATGACACCATGTATGCCATGGTTGATAGAGATGACGATTTAAAAATAGGGGTTAAGTCAACGGCAATCTTGTTTGCCAGCTATGACAGACACATCATCTTTTTACTCAATGCCTTATTTATCGCGATTCTTGTTTTCATCGGCATGAGTAACCATCTTGGTTTGCCTTATTGGTTGGGTTTAGTGGCAGCGGTTGGGTTTTTACTTTATCAACAAATGCTTATTCATAAACGAGAGCGAGATCCTTGCTTCAAAGCATTTTTGAATAATCACTATGTGGGGTTAGTGATTTTTATCGGTTTAGCAGCATCCTTGCCACTGCCATTTTAATTATCTAGGTGGGTCGATAATGCCGCTGATCGAGGCATTTTTTCTGAACCAACCCGCAATAGAGTAGCGAACATCATTTGCGGGTAATACCTCATGCATAAAGCGTTCGCTTTCAAACATTACCAGCATGCCAGCTTGAGGTTTTACGACAATCTCGATATCTTTACTTTTCGGCTTGTAAATCACCAACTCACCGCCAGATTCTGGCGTATTTAAGTAACAAACTGTTGTGAAAATACGGTTCGAACGGCCTTTGAAGGCATCATAGTGCTTTTTATAAAAGTCACCTTGTTGATACTTTGCATAATGGCATTCGTAGTCAAATAACCCTAAATAAAAACTACGATTTAACTGCGTTTTTATTGCTTCCATGGTCGCCAGATAAGTAATTTGTGCTTGGCTTGAACTATCAAACCAAAAGGTCTTATCTTTACGGACATTTTTATCAATTTGTTGGTCGTTTAAACGACCAATACCCGCTGTGTGAAAATGCGGATTTATACGATAGCAGTCGGCGATTAAATCATTGATTAATGTTTCATCAATCGCGTTTTCAACAATAGCATAACCAGCTTGTTCAATTGCATCTAAATAAGTGTCAGAAATCAGCTGAGCGTTCATTTATATACACAATAAAAAAAAGGTGCGTAAGTGTATCTGAAAAATAATGCGATGCACGCTTTTTATGCAATAAATAAGTGATCAGTAAAAGACGGGAGAGCTAGCCTGTTTAATTCAGGCTAGCAGATATAAGAGACGACTAATGCTGGCTTGCTAAGGCCATTTTTTCAATAAGATCAAGCAAGTGACTTACATGAGAGTTGTCGTTGATTTTTTGATTTGTTTGTATAACAAGCTGCTCTTGAGCAACACCTTTGTTGGTTTTTAAAAGCTGCAAGGCCGGATCAGAAGCAACATTGTTTGCGTGTTCAATACTAGCTATTGCAATATGGTTCGATCGTTTTAGTCCTTCCATAACTTGTTCAATACTACCTACTTTAACACTGGCTGACTTATCGAATGAATCAATGGCGTCGTTTAGCATCTGTTGTACTTGTTTCGATTGTGAAAAGCAGCTGTACATAGGGTAGTCGGCAAAATCGCGTTTGCTGATATCACTCTTATTCGCTAATGGATGATCTTTAGCAACAAATAAAATCAGTTGGTCAGGTAAATGGATATCGCTTCCTATACTATTCATTGCTTGCGAACAAACACTAATATCAATTTCACCAAGCTGTAGCTTACGCATTAGCTCGCTTTGCTCTTGTAGTTGCATCTCGATTTTTACATGTGGATACTGCGCTAAAAATTGCCCGCAAGATACAGGAACGACAGCACTGGCTTTATTAGTGTAACCAATAACAAGCTTTTCGCTTGCGCAGCCATTTAGTGATTCGAAAAGATGTTGTTTTGTTTCTTCTAGATTGTCGAGGGTTTGTTGCGCATATTCTAAGAAAATTTCACCTTCTTTGGTTAACTTAACGGAGCGGGTTGAGCGAGTTACCAGCTCATAACCAATTTCGTCTTCAAGAGTTTGAATACTCCGGGTTAACGCTGAAGTGCTTATTTGTGTTTTTTCAGCAGCTTGGCGAAAATGCCTTAATACGCCTAATGCTACAAACTGTTCAAGTTGTTCAAATCTCACTTTATATAGTCCCTTGTTATAAGTAAGCCCTACATCCAGGCAATATAATTATAATCTACAGTGGCATAGTAAATTATAGTACCTGTTTTGGGAAGTTCGTTTTACAGAAAAGTTACATCTAGTCAGGGTAACGATCTTTAATCTCAAGGAAAAGTGGTAAATTTTCAAGTAACAAGTCAACAAGATTTGGATCAAAATGTTTCGAACGTTGCTCTTTTATCAATGACAGTGCTTCATCTAAGGGCCAAGCAAGCTTGTAGCAACGGTCGCTACATAGCGCATCAAACACATCGGCAAGGGCGGTTATGCGACCAACAATGTTGATTTCATTGCCAATTAAACCTTGCGGATAACCTGAACCATCCCATTTTTCGTGATGCTGATATGAAATCAAAGCGCCGCAAGTCAGAATTTCGTTACTTGAATTTTTTAAAATTTCGTAACCCACTTCTGCATGAGTTTGCATTATTTTCCATTCTTCATCAGTTAATTTACCTGGCTTATTTAAGATGCTATCAGGAATACTAATTTTACCAATGTCATGTAGTGGTGAAGCGAGCTTGATAATTTCACATTGAAATGGACTGAGTTGTGATAGTTTTGCAAGTAATTCACTATATAAAGCAACGCGCTTAACATGCGAGCCTGTTTCTTTAGAGCGTTTTTCAACGGCTTCACCTAAAATGTAAGACAACTCTTTTTGTGATTCTTTAACCATTTCTCTAAGCTTAAGGTTGTCGTAGGCTAGGGCAATATTGTTCGCGTAAAACTCTAATAGTTGATGATCGGTTGTTTGCAGTTTACTTCCTTTATGAACATATAACATGGTCTCAAGGCCTGCTTTTGTCGGAAAGTAACCAATATAGTCGGTGCTCGTTTTTAATGATGATTTACGCTCATGGGCGTCAATAAATAAACTTTTCACCTCATCTGGAATAGTATTTTGATTCGGCGTTGGTCCAACTCCCGACGCGGCTAATAGTTGAAAATCTTTCGCCGGCGAGGACTGAAAATTAACTGCTGCAGCGCAATAGATTTGTGCGTCATTAATCCCCATTACATTCGTGACGTGACTCAAAATAGTGGATGCAAATTCGTTAACACTATCGCATTTTAAGAAATTCGCAGACGCATTAATAATTTGCTCTAGGCCACTTTTATGGCGATCAATAATTTGTATATCGCGATGCCCTCTGAGTGCAGAATAAAGAAGCGTCTTAATTTTTATAGCCGTTAGTTCGGTTTTATTCTTGTAATCGTTTATATCATAATCACGGATAATCGACTCTTCAGGTGCCTCTCCAGGCTGACCTGTACGCAGAATTAAGCGAATATCATGGTTTTCTATTTCATCGCGAATGTATTGGATAAGCTCAAGCCCTGCATGGTTTGTTTCCATGACAACATCGACAAGTGCGACTGAAAAAGGAATATTTTGCTTTAATAACTCTTTTGCTTCGGCTGCTGAATAGGCGTCATAAAAGCGCAGACCTTTATTTTCGAAAGTGAAGCCAGCTAGCACTAATTTCGTAACTTGGTGAATATCTTCTTCATCGTCAACAACAAGAATATGCCAACATTCTGATTCATCAATAGGAACGTTATTTTCTTCTAGCTGCTCATCAGAAAATAAAAAATCTTCCACAAACACACCACTTATTGTTGCATCTCGTAACAATAAGTATAGAGGCAGAAATTTACTCTGCCTTATCAGCTACTGGTTTTTTTTCGATATTTTTTAATTCGATTTCGATGGCATCGCATGAAATGTGGATCTCATACAAAGAGGTTAAAAGTGACATCGCTAAGCAAGCTAGGCTAATCCCAAATAAGATGATGCCTGTGGTATTAAATTCTATAAATAAAGCGAACATTGATAAGGTGCACATTAAAAATGAGGCAACGCCGTATACTTGCATCACTCTTATTAACTTAATGCGCTTTCTTAAGTTGGTAATTTGTGCGACAACAAGAGGGCGAATACTTTCCCCTTCGCGCGCATTCAGTTCACGAATAAGTTGGGCGAGCACCAAAAAACGATTGGTGTAAGCGAGTAAAAGTAAAGAAATCGCAGGAAATAGTAGTCCTGGTGTCGTTAATGTCATGTAGTTACCTTGAAATAAGCATTGCGGCAAAGCTTTTGTAGTTTAGGTTTTATATTTAGAAAAGTAAAAGAGAAGTAATTTGCAAAATAAGAAATTAAATCAAACCGCTAGCTCAGAACCGTTCAAATGGGTACGAGTATTTCAGGCTGAAAACAGTCTTGAAGCGAATATTATTAAAGGGCTGTTAAACAGTAAAGGTATTGAGTGTCAGTTACAAGGTGAGCTCTTACAAGGGGCATTGGGAGAGATACCCTTTGAACAGACGGGAGTTGATATGCTTGTTTACGCATTAAAAGAGCGCCAGGCGCAAGAAATATTGTTAAACTATCAGCAAGTAAAACAATCGGCTCCTGATTGGGTGTGCCCAAAGTGTCAAGAGCTTAACGGATCAACATTTGAACTTTGTTGGTCTTGCGGGACTGTTAAAAATGACGAAAGCGAATAATTTTCAACGCATTAGAGAATTAAACTATTTACAAAAAGCAGTATTAGGTGGTGCTTTGTTAGAACGCATGCTGCCTAATTACAGTTTATTCTGTGAAGCCACAGGGTTTGGTGATGCTGCGGTTTTTCGTAGTGCTTTGAATGTTTGTTGGGAGAAGATTTTACTGCCAAAAAGTAAAATTAGCCTCGAAAAACAAATCGAAAAAATAGAGCCTAATGTGCCTGAACTAACTGATTTTGATATGTTTGGCACTTACCCTGCTATTGATACAGCAACAGCTTTACTGGGCATGTTACACGGCTTAATGGCAAAAGATGACCAAGAGTTTTTGAACATTAGTAAAATTTCACAGGCATCGGTGGCACGTTACATTGAATATCAACTTACCGTTGATGGTGAAGTAGCTGACAATAAAGCAGTTCGTGAACACCCATTAATGCAATATGAAATTGAAGTACTGGCTGAGTTAATTGATTTTGTAGAGCAAATGGGCCGAATTAGCTCTGAAAACGTAAAAGAACTCAAACAGCTTGCGGTATCAGACGGTCAAACCAACATTGGTATTGCAATTTAATATTCAGTAATGCGTATTTTCACTGTAAAATACGCGTTTATTTTTCTTGGCGGAGTAATTGATGCGAATTTTAGGTATTGAATCATCATGTGATGAAACAGGTATTGCCATTTACGATGATGAACAAGGCTTATTAGCACATCAACTGTATAGCCAAGTAAAAGTGCATGCTGACTACGGCGGTGTCGTACCTGAACTTGCGTCACGTGACCACGTGCGTAAAACCTTACCTTTAATTGATGCCGCCTTTGCACAAGCGGGCTGTGGCCCAGAAGATTTAGATGGCATTGCTTATACTGCGGGCCCTGGATTGGTTGGCGCACTCCTTGTGGGTACTTCTATTGGTCGTTCTTTAGCCTATGGTTGGAATATACCAGCGGTAGCGGTTCATCATATGGAAGGGCATCTTCTTGCGCCAATGCTTGAAGAAGACAAACCTGAATTTCCGTTTATCGCGTTATTAGTATCTGGCGGCCACACCATGATGGTTAAAGTATCTGGTATTGGTGAATACGAAGTATTAGGTGAGTCAGTTGATGACGCCGCAGGTGAGGCATTCGATAAAACGGCGAAATTACTTGGGCTTGATTACCCAGGAGGCCCGCGTTTGGCAAAACTTGCTGAGCAAGGTACACCTGAGCGCTTTGTATTCCCGCGTCCGATGACTGACAAACCCGGCTTAGATTTTAGTTTCAGTGGTTTAAAAACGGCTGCGTCACTCGCTATTCGTGATAGCGATGATGATGAACAAACTAAAGCGGATATTGCTCATGCATTCCAAACAGCGGTTATTGATACCTTAATTATCAAGTGTAAACGTGCATTAAAGCAAACCGGTATCAAGCGCTTAGTGATTGCTGGGGGCGTGAGTGCAAACGTGCAATTGCGTGCGCAACTTGAGCGAGTAATGCAAGGTATGAAAGGGCGTGTGTACTACCCGCGCACGGAGTTTTGTACAGATAACGGTGCGATGATCGCTTATGCAGGTATGCAGCGCTTAAAAGCAGGGCAGTTTGCTAGCCTTGATATGAAAACAAAGCCGCGCTGGCCAATAGACTCGTTAGAGGCTATTTAACATCAACCTTCTTCATGTTCAGGGGCTTTTTTCTTAGCCCCTACTTTTGGCTCTTCACCCGCGAGTAAGCGAGTGATATTTGCTCTATGACGGAAAATTATCAACACGGTTAAAAAGGTTACAGGCAACGTATACAAAGGTTTTATCCACCAAGTATAAAGAGGTGCTAACGAAACCGTGACTAACGCTGCAAGAGATGAGTAGCGCGTGATAGCAACAATTAAGATCCAAGTTGCAATTAACATCCCACCTAACGATAAACCAATGGGTAATAACGTGCCAAAAGCGGTCGCGACAGCCTTACCGCCTTTAAAACTGAAAAACAGCGGGTACATATGGCCTAAACAGGCTGCTACACCAATCAAGCCGAGCATAAGTGGCTCTATTTTTAAGAAGTAAGCACCCCAAACCGGAATGGTTCCTTTTAAAATATCAAAGACAAGAACAAGTACAGCAGGGACTTTTCCACCTAAGCGGTAGACATTCGTTGCACCTGGGTTGTTCGATCCGTGACTGCGTGGGTCCGGTAGTTTAAACAGCCGAGAGACAAGGATTGCGGATGAGACCGATCCCAGTAAATAGGCTAAAACTAACATTAGGGCTGTTAACACGCGCTTCCTTATTTTTAAATCTGCACTTTTGGGCTATCATTGGCGGCAAAACCATCTGCCACTATTTTTGAGTAGAACATGTGAGCAATAATGCATCGCATCTACCCGTTATTGTAGGGGTAATTTTTATATATTAAAACAGTATGACAACTTATAGCGCGGATTATTCAAATCAATAAGCGTTTAGTATGAGAGGTGTTTTAATATTTATGTCACTTGGAGTATCAATGGACAAGGTATATATATCACAATTGCATGTAGACACCATTATCGGTGTGTATGATTTTGAAAAAGAAAGTAAACAAAGCCTGTATTTTGATATTGAAATGCTATGTGATATTTCTGCGGCAGCTGCGACTGATGATATTAACCTTGCACTTGATTATGCAAAAGTCAGCGAGCGGGTTATCGCTCATACAACAGCAAAACCAGTAGAGCTGCTTGAAACCTTAGTTGAACAATTAGCGGCCATTATCTTAACTGAGTTTGCAACTGAGCAAGTGACCATTCGCGTGAGTAAACCTGCAGCAGTGCCACAAGCCAAAACGGTGGGAGTCGAAATCACCCGTCGCAAGGCATATTAACATGGCGCAAATTTTTATTAGTTTAGGCTCTAACGTTAATAAAGAGCATTATATTCGTCAGGCGCTTGATGCTCTAAAAGTACATTTTCCTGATTTTATTCACTCATCAGTTTTTGAGAGTGAAGCGGTCGGTTTTGCAGGCAGTAACTTTTATAACTCAGTATTAGGGGCGCAAACCGATATGCCACTACCTGAACTGTGTAAGTTATTGAAAGAAATTGAGCTTGAAAATGGCCGTACCCGTGATGACAAAAAGTTTAGTCCACGAACGCTTGACCTAGATCTTTTATTTTATGATGACGTAATTTGTGATTCGCCTGCACAGCTACCTCGCGATGAAATTACCAAAAATGCATTTGTTCTTCAGCCTTTAGCTGAAATAGCCCCTGATTTTTTTCACCCTGTAGCAAAATGCACGCTAGCAGAGCTATGGGATAATTATAATAATCCGCAACAAAAACTATGGAAGGTGGAGTTTTCTTACCCATGAGTATTATTGAGATAATTGTTTTAGCCTTAATTCAAGGATTGACTGAGTTTTTACCTATTTCGAGCTCAGCACATTTAATTTTACCTTCGCAAGTTTTAGGTTGGCACGACCAAGGTTTAGCATTTGATGTGGCCGTTCATGTTGGTACTTTAGGTGCCGTGGTATTGTATTTCCGTAAAGAAGTGGTAGACATTCTAGGCGCGTGGTTTAAATCGTTTGGCTCTCAAGGTGCCACCGATGACAGCCGCTTAGGCTGGTGGATTATTGTCGCAACCATTCCTGCATTATTAATTGGTTATTTGTTTAAAGATTTCGTTGAAAGTTACTCGCGAAATGCGTGGGTTATTGCCACCTCTACCATCGTGTTTGGTTTGTTACTTTGGTATGCCGATGTAAAAGCAAAGCAAGTTAAGAACATTTACCAAATCAATTTTTTCAGTGCGCTATTGTTAGGCTTTTCACAAGTGCTGGCTATGGTATTCCCTGGGACATCGCGTTCAGGTATTACCATCACCGTAGGTTTAATGCTGGGCCTTAACAAGCAAAGTGCTGCGCGTTTTTCATTTTTAATGTCAATTCCGGTCATTGCAGCAGCGGGTTCCTATTATGTGTATCAGCTTGCAACAGCGGGCGAGGCGATTGATTGGCATGCGATTTTACTCGGCGCTGGCTTATCATTTGTATCAGCTTATGCGTGTATTTTCTTTTTCTTAAAAGTTATTGAGCGCATGGGTATGATGCCATTTGTTATCTACCGCTTGTTACTTGGTGTTGGTTTGTTTGCATTCTTAATGCTGTAAATAACCATTCAACTTAATTCGAAAAACACCTCAAATTTGAGGTGTTTTTTATGATGGCTATTTGGCAATACTCTATTGACCGCTAGTCATGGTAAGTAAAGCTTATATTTGGCATTATAACGCCTTAGTTTATCTCTCATTCATTTTGCTCAGGACAGTAGATGCATATTCATATTCTTGGAATTTGTGGCACCTTTATGGGTGGTATTGCCGCAATCGCTAAATCGTTAGGTCATACAGTGACAGGCTCTGATCAAAATGTGTACCCACCGATGAGCACGCAATTAGAAGAGCTAGGTATTACGCTCACCCAAGGTTATGACGTTGCTCAACTAGAGCCTGCGCCAGATATGGTAGTAATTGGTAACGCTATGAGCCGAGGCAACCCTTGTGTTGAATACGTGCTTGATAAAGGCTTACCTTATACTTCAGGTCCTGAATGGTTAAAGCATAATCTGTTGCAAAATTCGTGGGTGTTGGCTGTCGCTGGAACACACGGCAAAACAACAACAGCGAGTATGTTAGCTTGGTTATTAGAGTATGCCGGAATGAAGCCTGGCTTTTTAATTGGTGGCATTGTGCAAAATTTTGGTGTGTCAGCACGGGTTGGTGAAACGCCATTTTTTGTAATCGAAGCCGATGAGTACGACACGGCATTTTTTGATAAACGCAGTAAATTTGTTCATTACTTACCACGTACCTTAATTCTTAATAACCTTGAATTTGATCACGCTGATATTTTTGAAGATTTAAACGCAATAAAGAAACAATTTCATCACTTGATGCGTACATTACCCTGTAGCGGTAAGGTTATTTGGCCAAGCCAAGATGAAGCCTTACAAGATGTGATTGAGCGTGGTCTTTGGAGCGAAAGCGAAACGCTGGCAGGTGATTGGGATTACCGTTTACTGAGAGCTGATGGTAGCGAATTTGAAGTGCTACTTGAGGGAGAAGTTCAAGGCGTTGTTAGTTGGCAAGCGATGGGCGAGCATAATGTGAAAAATGCTATCATGGCTATTGCAGCAGCGCGCCATGTCGGGATTGCCGTACCAGTCAGTATTGCGGGCTTGGCTGAGTTTATTTCTCCTAAGCGCCGTATGGAGCTTAAAGCCGATATTAACTCGATTAAGGTGTATGACGATTTTGCCCATCACCCAACGGCAATTAAAACAACTTTGGCAGGGCTTCGTGCAAAAGTGGGCGATGAGAAGATTATTGCCATTTTAGAGCCTCGTTCAAATACCATGAAAATGGGCGTGCATCAGCAAACCTTGATTGACTCACTTGAAGCTGCCGATGAGGTGTATTTATTTGAACCAGACAATTTAAGCTGGTCACTCAAAGAATACGCCGCTGCGGCAGGTATGCATTGTAGCTCTAGCACTGAAGAAATTATTAAACACGTGGTTGCAGGTAAAGCGCCTAAGCAGCATGTTTTAATTATGAGTAATGGTGGCTTTGAGGGGATTCATCAGCGCTTAATTACCGCTCTTGAACACAACTAATCGGTATATGGAGCGTCAAAATATGCAATTTAAAGATAAAATAACCTTAGCTTTTAGCGGTGCCTCTGGTGCGCCATACGGTTTACGGTTATTAGAAGTGTTACTTCAGCAGCAGTTTCAAGTTTATGTGTTGATCTCAAGTGCTGCTCGAGTGGTTTTTGATACCGAATCGAATATCAAGCTATCGGGTAACGAAGATAAAGCGACAGAACAGTTAAGCACGCTTTTTAATGCTGCGCCTGAGCAACTAAAGGTGTTTGGTAAAGACAACTGGTTTAGTCCTGTTGCGTCGGGCTCTGCTGCACCGAAAAAAATGGTGGTTTGTCCGTGTAGTGCAGGTTCAGTGTCTGCAATTGCGGTAGGTGCGTCAGATAACTTACTTGAACGCGCCGCCGACGTGGTTATTAAAGAACGGGGGCAGCTGATTTTAGTCCCGCGTGAAACGCCATTTAGCGAAATTCATCTTGAAAACATGCTGAAACTAGCAAGGCTAGGCGTAACGATTATGCCTGCGGCACCGGGTTTTTATCATCAGCCAGAGCAGATTTCAGACTTGGTTGATTTTATGGTGGCGCGAATTTTAGATCATTTAAACATTGAACATACTCTGACCAAGCGTTGGGGTTATGGAGAGGGCAAACAGTGAGCGAAAAAACGATCGCATTAAATATTGAAGGCCTAAAAAAGGTTTATAAAAATGGTGTTGAAGCCGTAAAGGGCATCGACTTACAAGTTCAACAGGGCGATTTCTTTGCTTTACTTGGTCCGAACGGTGCCGGTAAATCAACTACCATTGGTGTTATCTCATCGTTAGTGAACAAAAGCGCTGGCCGTGTCCAGGTGTTTGGGCATGACATTGATACAGATTTGGAAGCCGCTAAGTCTGAACTAGGTTTAGTGCCGCAAGAGTTTAATTTTAGCCAATTTGAAACACTGAACCAAATTTTGGTTAACCAAGCGGGCTATTATGGTGTACCAAGAAAGCTGGCGCATGAGCGTGCTGAAAAGTATCTAAAGCAACTGGGTTTATTTGAGAAAAAAGATAAGCAAGCGCGTACGCTGTCAGGTGGTATGAAGCGCCGTTTAATGATTGCTCGTGCTCTGATGCATGAACCTAAATTACTTATTTTAGATGAGCCAACAGCCGGTGTTGATATTGAGCTACGTCGCTCTATGTGGGATTTTCTTCGCGAGATAAATAAGCAAGGTGTGACCATCATCTTGACTACTCACTACCTAGAAGAAGCTGAGCTGTTATGTAAAAACATCGCGATTATCGACAGTGGCGTGATTGTTGAAAACACCACTATCAAAGCGCTACTAGCCAAGCTTGATAAAGAGACCTTTGTACTTGATTTAAAGCAGCCAGTGCAACCAATTAGCATTGAAGGTTACAAATATACACTAACTGATGACCACACTTTAGAAGTTGAAGTGGCGAAGTCTCAGGGCTTAAACCAAGTATTCAGCGCGTTGACCGAACAAGGTAATACCGTGCTCAGTATGCGAAATAAAGCAAATCGTTTAGAAGAACTTTTTGTAGGCTTATTAGAACAAGGGCGAGGCGAATAATGTTTAAATATGGAGTAGCGCTAAAAAGTATTTGGATCAAAGAGTGTATTCGCTTTTTACGTATTTGGGTGCAAACCTTAGTTCCGCCAGCAATCACGATGAGCCTTTATTTTGTTATTTTTGGTAACCTGATTGGTTCGCGTATCGGTGATATGGGTGGCTTTACTTACATGGAGTTTATTGTACCGGGTCTGATTATGATGTCGGTGATCACTAACTCTTACTCGAATGTAGCTTCAAGCTTTTATTCGACCAAGTTCCAAAAGAGTATTGAAGAGCTATTAGTTGCACCAGTGCCAAATTACATTATCGTACTTGGCTACATGGGCGGTGGTATGACCCGCGGTATGCTAGTTGGCTTAATCGTTACCTGTGTATCATTGCTGTTTGTTGATATCCAAATTCATAATATTTTTGTGATCATGGCGACGGTTATTTTAACCTCAGCGGTATTTGCTTTAGGTGGCCTTATTAACGCAATTTATGCAAATAGCTTTGATGATATTAGTATTATTCCAACCTTCATTCTTACTCCACTGACTTATTTAGGCGGAGTGTTTTACTCAATCAGCTTGTTACCTGAGTTTTGGCAAGGTGTATCGCAAGTGAATCCAATCATCTACATGGTCAATGCATTTAGATTTGGCTTTTTAGGCGTGTCTGATGTCGATTTATCGGTAGCTTTTGGGGTACTTGGTTTATTTATTGTGGGTTTATTTACTTTAGCGTTAACGCTTATTAAACGTGGTGTGGGGCTTAGACACTAATGACGGATGCAAATTCGAGAAGTATTGTATCGAATCAGCCTGGCTTACATGAAAAGTTAGACGAAATAGTTTTAAAGCACTTAAGTGCGGATTTTAAAAAGCCGATTGCACAGCATACGCAAGCGGCTTTTGATGAGGTAAATGCAAAGGTTCAAGCGTTTAACGGGCCTATAATCCTTGATTCGTGTTGTGGTGTAGGTGAAAGTACGGCTAACTTAGCTAAGCGTCACCCTGATGCGTTGGTGATTGGTATCGATAAGTCATCTCATCGCTTAGAGAAGCATGAGATAGAGTACAAGCAAACCGATGCGGGCCAGTATATTTTAGTGCAAGCAGACTTAAACGACTTTTGGCGTTTAGCGGTAGCTGCTAATTGGAAACCGACGCATCATTATTTGCTATACCCAAATCCATGGCCAAAAGCAAAGCACTTGCAAAGGCGCTGGCATGGCGCTGCTATTTTTCCGTTTATCATTAAATTAGGCGGTCGTTTAGAGCTCAGAAGCAATTGGGATATTTACGTGAAGGAATTTGCCCGCTCGCTCGAGCTTGCAGGACATCCTTGTGATGTTCAATTATATGAGAGCGATATAGCAATCACGCCATTTGAACGTAAATACTGGGCTAGCGGTCAGCAAAGCCACCGTTTAGTGATCAACCTTTAATGAATGTAGGGAGCTGGCGATGAAAAGTGGCTCCCCTGCATTAAATTAATCCCCGCACGAGACAGCGCGTCAGCAATTTGTTCGTTATCGACTTGTTCAGCGATAACTTGCAGGTTTAGCTGATTAGCGTACTTTACTAAATTCTCAATAAACAAAAAGTTATCATTATTACTGTGAATTTGACTCACAAGGTTTTTATCGAGTTTTAAACCATCGATCTCTAATTTTAGAATATGCGGTAAGTTTGAAAAGCCTGAGCCAAACTCATTAATAAACACCTGCGCTCCCTTATTTTTTAAAAGGCTAATAAAGGTTTTTACCTCACTAAAATAAGCAATAGCATCGCTTTCATGAAATTGAAAAATAATGTTATGAGGCTGTGGGTAGCGTCTTAGTTGCTGTTCGAAAAACTCACTTAAGCTTGGATCAAGAATATCTTGCGCGGTGATGTTAATGCTCCAGCTTAGGTTGGTTTTTCTAAAATGCTCAACACAACGGGTAAACATGGTACGTCTTAACAGCCCATCCATACGTGAGCGTTTGAGCACCGTCATAAAGTAGTCAGGACTATGAATACGGCCTTGGGCACTGGCTAATCTCGCTAGACATTGGTAGTGCTCAATCTGCTCAGTGTTGGTATCATAAATAGCTTGAAAGTAAGGCACAATGCGATTGTTATCAAATGCTTCTTTCACCTCTTTGGCAAGCGTTACATTATTTCTAAAGCGCTCTTCGACTTGTTTAAAAACATTTTCATAGCGAACAACTCGCTGATTATTAAACTTTGCTTGCTGTAAGGCTATGTGGGCATTTTCGATAAGCATAAGCTTGTTGCCAGATGCAATGCCTGCATACAAGCTAACGTAAATGAACGGTTCTTTTAACACCGGGATCGCATTGTTGAAGGTGTTAATTATTTCTTCTAATTCTTTGTCAGAGCTGCGCGTTTGCAACAAAGCTATCTTATTCGTGGCAAGGCGATAGGCATAGCAGTCATTTGGCAAACGTGCTTGAAAGTAGCCAAGTAAACTTGCCATTACTTTATCGCTGACTTCGGTACCGTAAAAACTACTGATATCGTCTAATTCATTAATGACGATAACCGCGAGCTCCATGCGATATTTTGTTGTCTTTTTTAAGTAATACTCTAGCGCTACATGGTTGGCAAAGCCTGTGCGAGCATCTGTTGATAGTGAACGTTTGAGTTGTAAAAAATAGAGGCCTGCAATTAATACTGCTATAAAGAAAAAGAAACAGGCTGTAATTGCTGCGCGAGTAACACTGTATTGCAATTGCTGATTAAAATCGCTAAGTGTTATGTCTGCACCGGTGATGTAGGTCTGGCCGTTGTTATCGACAAAGGTTACGAAAATGCTTTTAAAGTAGCCCCATTGATCTTGTGAAATTTCATAAACAGGTTCTGTTGAATTAAAGGCTTCTTTATTTAATTCTGTTGCTTCAGGGTAGATGTCAAAAAACTCGGTAACTTTGCCTGTATTTTGATCTTTTTGAGTATAGCTTGAAGCACTGAAGTAGACGGTATCATCACGCTTAACCATGGCATAGACATAGGCAAGTTGCATTTGTTTTGCATACTCAGAGAGTGCGCGACTTTTTTCTTTGTATACAGCAGGAGAGATAGCTAAACCAGCATTAACTCGATCATGGTAATCATCACCTAAGATATGTTTTACACTCACAGCAGCATTAAATAATTTGTTATCAACATGCGTGATTATTTCATTGCGAGTGGTTTCATAGGTATAGTAAATGTAACCAAATAAGCTAACAAAAAAAGCGGCAAAGCCATAAAGTAGCCAGCTGGTTTTTTGCATTCCTTTGGGCATAAGTGCTCCCTTAGCTGTTATTACTTGATTATACTGAAAAAAGACTTAATCGATAGTATAAAATTACCGCAAATGTCATTTTTAGATCACTTTTTTGTCATCGAAGACGTGGCTTTTTTGCTTTAGACGAGACATTTTCGTGATATTCCAGTAAAGTTAGCCAATTTCGTAGCAACAGTGCCGCAAAAGTGAAAACGGTGATGTTTCAACATCTAATTCATTTTTAGCTGCTTAGAATGGGTATTAGGATGGATCAAAAGCGTTGTGCCGTCGCCTCTAAAGAAAGCTTGATTCGTATATTTACGGTGCCAGAAGCACCTGACTCAACCTTGAGTAAAATCGAATCAGAAATTTCAAGCAATCTTGCTGGGTTCTTAAATGAGAACATAGCGGCGATTGAGAAGCCCTTGCACGAGATTGAAAAAGATTTTCAGTCGGCCACTATCCCTGAAGAGCCAACTTTCGTCTCTGACTATGCACAAGACATTATGGAGCAGTTAGTTGCGCATTCTGTTCATACTGCTGCACCAAGCTTCATTGGTCATATGACCTCGGCATTGCCGCACTTCGTTTTGCCATTATCAAAACTGATGGTGGGCTTGAACCAGAACCTAGTTAAAATTGAAACATCAAAAGCGTTTACACCCCTTGAAAGACAAGTGTTAGGCATGATGCACCATCTAGCCTATAGTGAAGACGATGCTTTTTACAGCAAGTGGATGCATAGCGCTAAAACCTCTCTTGGGGCGTTTTGTTCAGGTGGCACAGTAGCCAATATCACCGCATTATGGATTGCCCGCAATCGGCTATTAAAAGCCGATGGTGATTACAAGGGAATTGCAGCACAAGGTTTAATCGCCGGTATGTTGCACTACGGCTATAAAGGGTTGGCTGTGCTTGTTTCTGAGCGGGGTCATTACTCTTTGGGGAAAACGGTCGACTTATTAGGTATTGGTCGCGATAACATTATTGCCATCGAAACTGATAAGAATAATAAAGTTGACGTTAATGCCATGCGTAAGAAGGCTTATGAACTCGAAGCGTCAGGCATTAAAGTGATGGCATTAGTAGGGGTTGCTGGTACTACAGAAACCGGCAGTATAGACCCACTCAATGAAATGGCTGATTTAAGTGCTGAACTAGGCTGTCATTTTCATGTCGATGCTGCATGGGGGGGAGCCACTTTACTATCAACGAATTATCGCCACCTACTAAGCGGTATAGAGCGTGCTGATTCGATCACTATCGATGCGCATAAGCAAATGTATGTGCCTATGGGGGCAGGCTTAGTGTTATTTAAAGACCCTGCTGCTACAGATGCGATTGAACATCATGCCGAGTATATTCTTCGTAAAGGCTCGAAAGATTTAGGTAGTCATACACTTGAGGGAAGTCGCCCAGGTATGGCGATGTTAGTGCATGCTTGCTTACGTGTTATTGGCCGTAAAGGCTATGAAATGTTGATTGACCGCGGCATAGTAAAGGCGCGTACCTTTGCACAGATGATTAAAGAAGATGAAGACTTTGAGCTTATTTCTGAGCCTGAGCTTTGTTTATTAACGTACCGCTATGTGCCTAAAGAAATTCAGGCCAAAATAAAAGACGCCGACGAAGAGACCAAGCTCGACATCTATGCGTCATTAAATCGCTTTACTGCAAGTATGCAAAAGCGTCAGCGTGAAGCCGGTCGTTCTTTTGTATCGCGTACTCGTTTGACACCTGCAAAATATGACCATCAACCAACTGTGGTATTTCGAGTTGTATTAGCAAATCCGCTCACTTCTAAAGCCATCCTTAAAGATATTTTGGCGGAGCAAAAAGAGCTGGCGAAAACCGATCCGGTATTTAAAAAGTACTTAAGTAAGTACATGGATTAAAAAAGGGAGCGTGATGCTCCCTTTTTATTATACCCAAGCCACCTCAAGATGCAGAATTCAGCGTTTCACAGGTGCTTAATATCAAGGCGTTACTTTGCAAGAATGGTAGTCCCTTTTAAGAAGTAACAACGATGAGAGTAAGTGCCTGTGAAACGCCCAGAGGGTTGGTTTAAAAGCGATTTATACTGCGTTATTGATTTTAACAATAGAACCACTATTATTTGCAATCAATGCCTTGCCTAAATCGCTTTTTATTCCAACTGAAACTCGCATCTTGAGGTGGTTTGGGTATATTCACTAAAGCAGCTTGCTTTAATCATCTTGCTAATTATCTCTTGTGACGGTTTTATTTTTTCCATCGCTAAAAACTCATCAGGCTGGTGGGCTTGATTAATTGAACCTGGCCCCATCACAATCGTTTCGCAACCTAGTTGTTGAATAAAAGGAGCTTCAGTGCAGTAGTTTACAGCAACAGCAGGTTGTCCTGAGATTTTTTCAGCTAGTTTTACAAGCGCAGTATCTGTGCTGCCACTAAATGCAGGGATAGGTTCATGCATGTCGATAACACTCACTGCATTTGGGTATTGGGTATTTATTTCTTCAGCAGCACTTAGCAAAATCGCCTGCAGTTCTTGCACGCTCAAACCGGGCAATGGTCGCATATCGATGTGCATTTCACAGCAGCCACAAATACGGTTGGCGTTATCGCCACCATGAATATGACCAAGGTTCAAAGTAGGGTACGGAATTTCAAAGTGGTCAACTGAATATTTATTCTTTAATTCTTCTTTAATGATTAACAATTTTGTAATCATTTTATGCATCACTTCGATGGCGTTTAAACCACGTTCAGGATCAGAGCTATGGCCTGAGCGACCAATTACCCGAATGGCTGTACTCATATGTCCTTTATGAGTGAAAACAGGAGTCATATCGGTTGGTTCACCAATAATACAGCGCGCTGGTTTCAAGTTAGGGTGGCGGCAAATTTGTTGCGCACCCGCCATTGTGGTTTCTTCATCGGCGGTTGCTAAGATTAATAAAGGCTCTGTTTGCTTTGTTGCATCAAGCTCACTAATCGCTTGTAAAACAAAGGCAAAAAAGCCTTTCATATCAATACTGCCTAAGCCATATAATTTATTGTTATGCTCGCTGAGTTTGAAGGGATCATAATTCCAGCGGCTATCATCAAATGGCACTGTATCGGTATGACCTGCCAACATTAATCCACCGTCACCTTCCCCGCGTTTTGCCAATAAATTATAACGGCCTTTACCTTGCTCCAGTTCTGTTATTTCGCAAGTAAAACCGAGGCTTTCACACCAAGAGGCAAGCAAGGAGATCACCTCTTTATTGCTCATACATAGTGAATCTTCAATTGCACTGATTGAAGGCGCTGCAATCAATTGCTGGTACATAGATAAAAAAGACGGTAAAGACATAAAAAATCCAAAAATAATTATTCAATCTAATTGCATAACAATATAAAAGTATTTATGATGAATATCAATTCACTTTTTAAGCATAAATATTAGTGTAACTGTACTATGAACACAAAACGACGATAACCTGATTTCATTACTTTAGACAGTGTTTTTATTCGCTTTTCAGCGAGAAGTTTTAGGCGTATCGATAAATAGATTTAATAGGTAAAAGTAAGCAATGAATGTAGTGATTATTGGCGCAAGTGGTTATAGCGGCGCAGAGCTAGCAAGTTTAGTTGCTAAGCACCCTAAATTAACCCTACAAGCATGTTATGTCTCAGAGGGCAGTTTAGATAAAGGTAAATTATTAAGTGATTTATATCCTGAGCATTTAGGGCTGTTAGAGTATCCTTTACAAGCACTAACAACAGCTGCTTACAAAGATATTGAAAATAATGCTGATTATGTGTGCTTGTGTACTGATCACAAAGTAAGTGTCGACCTTGCGCCACAATTTTTAGCTATGGGTAAAAAAGTATTCGACCTTTCAGGTGGCTTCCGTTTAGCTGGGAATGAGGATTACCAAACTTATTACGGTTTCGCACATGAACACCCTGAGCTTTTAGCACAAGCTGCATATGGTTTAGCTGAATGGAATAGTGATGCGATCAGTAAAGCAAACCTTGTTGCTGTAGCGGGTTGTTATCCGACAGCAGCGCTTAACGCATTAAAGCCCCTTAAACAAGCAAACTTACTGGCTGAGCAGCCTGTTATTGTTAATGCTGTGTCAGGTGTGACAGGCGCTGGTAGAAAAGCCAGTGTTAATACGCATTTTTGCGAAGTATCACTTGCCCCTTATGGTTTATTTAATCATAGACACACGCCGGAGATTGAGCAGCATCTTGGACATCCAGTGTTATTCACCCCGCATTTAGGTAATTTTCCACGCGGCATCCTAGAAACCATTTATGTGCAGCTAAAGCCAGATGTTACCCCTGAACAGGTTAAAGAGGCATATCAAGTTTTAGCCGATGAGCCATTGATCCGCTTATTAGGTAATAAGATCCCAAGTATAAAAGGTGTTGCAAAACAACCTTATGTAGATATTGCATGGCAACAAAAAGGTCAGCAATTAATTGTAATGTCTGCGATTGATAACCTATTAAAAGGTGCTGCAGGCCAAGCGTTGCAATGTATTAATTTAGCGATGGGTGAACCTCATCATACAGGCCTTAGCGGAGCACTATGATGAAAACATGGGTTATTAAAATTGGTGGTGCAGTATTAAACACTGCCGATGCAGCAAAAGCATTGTTCGATGTTCTAGCATCGCAAGAACACGCTAATTTTGTGATTGTGCATGGCGGTGGAGCGCTTGTAGATGCATGGTTAAAAGAGGCGGGTTTTGTAACTGCAAAGCACCAAGGATTACGCATCAGTCCTAATGAACAAATGCCTTATATTGTCGGGGCGCTTGCAGGTTGTGCTAACAAACAGCTTATGAGTCAAGCTATCGGTGCGGGCCATAAGCCTGTTGGTTTGAGCCTTTATGAGGCGGGCGTTGTAGTTTCAGAAAAACTCAAAGTATTAGGCCAAGTTGGTCAATGTAGTGGAAGCTGTCATAGCGTGTTACCGAGCTTATTAGAACAAGGTCGCTTACCCCTTGTTAGTTCAATAGGCTTTGGAGAGGACGGTCAGTGGTATAACGTAAATGCCGATGAAGCAGCCGCAGCCATAGCGAAAGAGCTCAATGCAGAGCTTATTTTTATGACTGATGTAGAAGCTGTACTTGACGCAAATAAGCAGCCATTACATCAATTAAATACGCAGCAAATCGATACACTTATCCTTGAAGGAGTTATTCAGGGCGGGATGGAGGTCAAAGTAAAGACCAGCCTTCTTGCTGCCCAACATTTACGACGTGGTGTGTATATCTCAAGCTGGCTAAAGCCAGAAAACTTAGTCGCTTTATTACAAGGCGAGCACGTAGGAACGAAAATTACACCATAGGTATTTCATGTTAAATCATTTTTTATCGGGTCTAGAGTTAGACCAAAAAGGCGCACTTAAACTTCTTAACTTAGCGCAAAAAATTAAAGCAAATCCTGCAGATTTTAGCCAAGCGCTTGCAGGTAAATCAGTGGTTACTTTATTTGAAAAACCTAGTTTACGTACCCGTTTATCATTTGATATTGGTATTAATAAGCTAGGTGGTCATGCGGTCTATCTTGATTCACAAAATGGTGCCATGGGCGCACGTGAATCAGTTAAAGACTTTGCACTTAATATCTCAACGTGGGCAGATGGTATTGTTGCTCGTGTATTCGAACACAAAACACTTACCACTTTGGGTGAGTTTTCAAGCGTACCTGTTGTTAATAGCTTGTGCGACTTATATCACCCATGCCAAGCTTTGGCTGATTTCTTGACTCTTCAAGAAGTACATGGCGATGTTAGTAAACTTAAGCTAGCTTACTTAGGTGAGGGGAATAATGTAACTCACTCACTGATGCTATTAGCAGCCACTTTAGGTACTGATTTTGTGGCAGTTTGCCCTAAAGGTAGCTCACCTGATTCGCAAATTCTTAAGCAAGCTGAGCAAATTGCAGCGATGAATGGCGCCTCTGTAATGGTCAGTGACCGAATTGAAGCGGCAGTTGGTGCAAATGCAGTCTATGCTGATACGTGGGTTTCGATGGGTGATAAAACACCGCTTGAGCAAGTTAAAGCTAAGTATATGCCGTATCAGCTAAATCAGGCATTGCTTGAGAAGACTGGCGCACAAACTGTGCTGCACTGTCAGCCGGCTCATCGAGAGTTTGAAATTACCTCTGAGGTAATGGATGGCCCGGCATCAAAAATTATTCAACAAGCAGAGAACCGTATGCATGCGCAGAACGCTCTTCTTGTGACATTACTAAATCCAAATTTTGTTTAAGGAACACCAATGAGTTCAATTAAAAAAGTCGTATTAGCCTATTCTGGTGGTCTAGATACATCGGCAATCGTGCCTTGGTTAAAAGAAAACTATGGCTGTGAAGTAATTGCCTTTGTTGCTGATGTAGGTCAAGGCGCTGAAGAACTAGAAGGCGTTGAAGCAAAAGCGATTGCTTCAGGTGCGTCTGAGTGTCATATAGTTGATTTAAAAGATGAAATGGTAAGTGATTATATTTACCCAACATTAAAAACTGGCGCTATTTACGAAGGTACGTACTTGCTAGGTACGTCTATGGCTCGTCCGATTATTGCTAAAGCACAAGTTGAAATTGCCCGTAAAGTAGGAGCCGATGCGCTTTCGCATGGTTGTACGGGTAAAGGTAACGACCAAGTGCGTTTTGAATCATGTTTCGCAGCCCTTGCACCTGACCTAAAGGTGATTGCACCTTGGCGTGAGTGGGACTTATCAAGCCGTGAATCATTACTTGATTACCTTGCAGAGCGTAATATTCCGTGTTCTGCTTCTGCGACAAAAATTTATAGCCGTGATGCAAACGCATGGCATATTTCACACGAAGGTGGTGAGCTTGAAGATCCATGGTGCCAACCAAGTGATCAAGTATGGACTTGGACTAACTCTCCTGAACAAGCTCCTAATGAAGCTGAATATGTGACATTAAATGTTGTTGAAGGCGAAGTGGTTGCTGTGAATGGTGAATCACTAAAACCGTATGACTGCTTAGTTAAATTAAATAACATTGCTGCGCCACATGGTGTTGGTCGTGTTGATATCGTAGAAAACCGTTTAGTAGGCATGAAGTCGCGTGGTTGTTATGAAACGCCAGGAGGCACTGTGATCATGGCTGCATTACAAGCTGTTGACGAACTAGTGCTAGATAAATCAAGCCGTAAATGGAAAGAAGTACTTGGCGGTGAGTTTTCACACTTAGTGTATGACGGTCGTTGGTTTACACCGTTAAAAGACTCAATTTTAGCGGGTGCGGAGTCTCTGGCTAAATTGGCAACAGGTGAAGTAGTACTGAAGCTTTATAAAGGCCAAGTAACTGCGGTACAGAAGAAATCTCCAAACAGCCTTTACAGCGAAGATTTTGCAACCTTTGGTGAAGATGATGTTTATGATCAATCACATGCAGAAGGCTTCATTCGTTTATTCTCGCTTTCTAGCAGAATCTCAGCACTAACGAAAAAGTAATTTTATTATCGCCCCGCTTTGCGGGGCGATAGCCCAATTTGGAGACAGTTCAATGGCATTATGGGGCGGACGTTTTTCTTCGGGTCCAGATGAAGCGTTTAAACAATTTAACGACTCACTTCCTTTCGATTATCAGCTTGCAGAGCAAGATATTATTGGCTCAGTTGCATGGGCAGGTGCTTTAAAGCAAGTTGATGTTTTAAATCAGCAAGAGTATGACGATCTTGTTGCAGCACTGAATACTTTGTTAGAAGAAGTTAAAGCTAATCCACAAGCTGTAGCAGTTGCAGGTCATGAAGATATTCATTCATATGTTGAGTCAGCACTGATTGACAAAGTAGGTGATTTAGCAAAGAAACTGCACACCGGTCGTAGTCGTAACGACCAAGTTGCTACAGACTTCCGCTTATGGTGTCGTGACACCGCAGAGCACATCTTAACAGCAATTAGTGACTTAAAAGCGGAGTTTGTTGCCTTAGCTGAGCGTGAACTCGGTACTATTTTACCGGGCTACACACACTTACAGCGTGCTCAACCTGTGTTATTTAGCCATTGGTGTATGGCTTATGTTGAAATGCTTGAGCGTGATGAAAGTCGGTTAAATGATGCCAAAAACCGTATGAATTATTGCCCATTAGGAAGTGGTGCATTAGCAGGCACTGCGTACCCAATTGACAGGCAGATTCTTGCCGAGGGGCTAGGTTTTACCGGGGCAACACGCAATAGCCTTGACGCTGTATCTGACCGTGACTTTGTGGTTGAGCTATTAAGCTGTGCATCAATTTCGATGATCCACTTATCGCGTATGGCTGAAGATCTGATTTTTTATAATTCAGGTGAAGCAGGCTTTATAGAGCTTTCAGATGGCGTAACCTCTGGCTCATCATTAATGCCACAGAAAAAGAACCCTGATGCATTAGAATTGATCCGTGGTAAAACAGGCCGTGTTTTTGGTGCATTTAGCGCCATGATGATGACATTAAAAGCGTTGCCACTAGCCTACAACAAAGACATGCAAGAAGATAAAGAAGGCTTGTTTGATGCAATGCCAACTTGGCTTGCTTGTATTCATATGGCGCAAGCATGTATTAAAGGTATCAAAGTAAAAGCTGATAAAACGCTTGCAGCAGCTAAAGGTGGACACTCAAATGCGACCGAGCTTGCAGACTATTTAGTTGCTAAGGGAATTCCATTTAGAGAGGGTCACCACATTGTAGGAACCTTAGTGCAAATGGCTATTGCCCAAGGGAATAACTTAGAAGATTTAAGTTTAGAAGAATTTAAGTCTGTGCATAGTATTTTTGAGTCAGATGTTTATCCTGTACTAGAGATAGATGCTTGTATTAAAGCCCGCCGAGCTCTTGGTGGCACTTCATTAGAGCAAGTGTCGAGTGCAATTAAGCAGGCAAAAAAAACAGCAAATAACGGTTCGTGATGCAAACTTAGGTGATGTTGAATCGATAGCAAAGCTTATCCAATATTGGGCTGCGGTAGGTGAAAACCTTCCGCGAGCTAAAAGTGATATGGTTCATTCAATCAACGAGTTTGCTGTTACACAATGTAATAACAAAATTACTGGCTGCGCATCACTATATATCTATGATACCGGTCTTGCCGAGATCCGCTCGTTAGGCGTTGATCCACAAGCAAAGGTGTCGGGACAAGGTAAGCTACTTGTTGAGCACTTACTTGTAAAAGCCAAAAAATTGGCGCTTAGCAGGATCATTGTACTTACGCGTGTGCCAGAATTTTTTGCAAAGCAAGGGTTTAGCCACTGTAGCAAAGACAGCTTGCCCGAGAAAGTTATAAAAGACTGTGAGCTTTGCTTACGAAAAGATAATTGCGATGAAGTTGCAATGGAATTCATTTTAAAGCCAAGTACTAAAGCGGTGATCCCGTGTAAAAGCGTGGCTTAAATTCCCTGGATAGAAAAAACGCACGGTTACCCCTGTGCGTTTTTTTATGTCTAATAATAAGCTGAAGATCAAAAAGATCATATGTTAACGAAAAGTTGGATCGCTAATTGCTTTTAGATTAGTGTGGTGGCAACATCACATTAATGCACAAAAAAGCGTCAAAAAAAATGAGAACGCTTAACAAGTTACATATTTCATGTAAACCTTGGTGCAACAACAATTAACTTAAAGGAATTATCTTATGCAAATTTCAAATAATAGCCAATTGCAAATGCAAGCATACAGCCAAATGCAACAAACTAAGCCAGCTTTGGAACAAACTACTAGTAATAAAACCCTGCAATCTGATACAGTAACTTTATCAAGTGAAGCACTGTCTTTATCAGGTGGTGCAGAGATTCAACGTGGCGGTGGTGCAATGCTTCCACCTAGCAAGAAAGAGTACTAGGAACTGAATGTCTTTTATAGAGCAACTAGGTTTTTTTTCCCTGTCTGCGATGAGTGCATGGGGATTTTTAATGGCGTTCTTTTTTAATATTTTTGTCTATTGCATAGACGAAAATAAAAGAAAAACCACGTTGCTCTTTAGTTCATTTATTATGATGCTCTCTTATTTAGGGGGAGATTACTTTTTTAATTGGATAACTTACACTGCAACAACATTTCTAGATTGGGCTCTTTACGATCTGGCTACGCTAATATTCTTAGCTATTTCTTTCTTTGTTATTAAACGAACGACTCCTTCATTCATTTATCTTATTGTAGGCTTGATAATAAACACTATTTTATTCCTTGCAGTTTACTTGGACGTTGAAGTTTATAAAAATACAACTCATTGGATACTCTGGGATATTTATTCGCTTGGAGTTAACATTGTCGATTTTACGATGATTATTGCTTTAATAGTTGATCGTGACTTTCTCTTGTTAAACAAGTTAAAAAACGCAGTTTTTTCTGCTTCAAATACCCAAAGCTTAGCTTAAATATTTTCAATATGTACATAAGTGATGTTGTTGGAAGCTTGATAGGCTCCTTTATTGAGTGGGGGTTTTTGATGGCTTTTCTTTGCAATCTAGTGACTCACATAAATAAACCAGATAAACGCCTTGTTATCTTGGCATTTATCATGATGGTTTCGTACTTTTTAAGCGGTATTTTTAATTTTTCAGTTTATAGCTATATGAACTGGTTTTATTTTGACCTACTTACAATAACAGTCATATTTTCTTGGGGTTACTTTGCAAAGATCAGCTCTTTTTGCGCTCTTTATTACGCAATATTGGGATTATTTTTGAATTCCCTTTTGATGCTCTCAATTTATGTAGATATTGTACTTCTCGAAAACCGGACTCCATGGGGACTTTGGAGTATTTACTCTTTTGGTGTCAACATTATAGACATTACAATGATAATTGCATTGATAACAAACCGTGACTTTTTGTTTATTTTTAAGTTAGGTAAAGCTATAGAGAGTAAAGTTATTTTCTTTTCTAAAGAGTTTTCAAAAAGTGGTGCTAACGTTTCATAATGCCTTTTGTAAATTGAAGTCAAAAAGTTTGACGTTTGTATAATGCTTAAATTAATCCAAGAAAACTTTGGGGTCTATCTCGCCGCATTTATTATGTGGGGGTTTCTGATGTCTTTTTTATATAACATGGTGAAGAAGTCGTCTACGCCAAATGGTGATAAAACACTAATGTGGATGTCGCTGGCACTGTTTATCTCTTATATGATGAGTGATCCATTACTAAATATAGCGCTAGGCTATAATATTCTAGACTCGAGCTTTGCTTATATGATCTGGGCTGTTTCGGATCTACTAATACTTTTAATTATTAGCTTAATTGCTCGTGGCAGAAAGGTAACTTTGGTGCCAGCAAAGCTCTATATTTTTACTGGGCTTTTGATCAACACATCGCTTTTTTTAGGTATGTATTATGACATCAATTATGCCTATACGGGTGATTGGTGGTTCTGGAGCTTTTATACAGTTACAGTCAATGTCATGGACATCATGATGCTTATTGCACTTTTCTCTAATAAAGACTTTTTGGGGCTGGTGCGGCTCTATAAGGGCTTAACAGGTCAAGCTAGGCTAGCTTGACCTCAATTAGTTAAAAGCGGTATTCCCAGCTGGTTCTGAGGGCCGTGTTGGTTTCGTTGTTATCGTTTAATTCATCTCTTGAAATTAATCCAGTTACTTTCCAAAGACCGCTGAGTAATGCTTGTTGATAGCCTACTTCTAACTGCAATTGGCTACTCTTAATGATATTTTCACTATTAATCCAGCGTAGTTTAGCATGTCCGCCATAGCCGTTGAGGGTGTGATAATAAGCCCCAAGCACTGCTGATTTACTTTGCTCTGGTGTTGAGCTGCCAATTAAACGCGAGCGCTGAGTATAGCTGCCTGAGCCATACACACAGTCACTGGCAATATTACATTGTTGCTGAGTATTCGAGTATTCGAGATACGTTTTTAGCAAGCTATCAGTTGTACCAAAGTAGCTTTCAAAGCCAACGGTGTAAAACGGCTCACTTGGTGCCAAACCGCTTTCGTTGCGGCCCATTAATTCACCATATACGGCAATAGGAACTGACATTAAAGTGGTTGAGTATTTAACATCAATCCCTGTTAAACGATGCGTTTGCTCGTTATTCTCAAGATTAATAGGAGCTAATTCTGGAGTTGTTAAATAGTCAGACCCAGCTGTATTAACAGCCACTTCTAAACCATTTAAAGGGGTACTAGCAAACCTCAACGCCCAATAATCACCTTTGTCGCTTGTATTCAAATATGGCTTTTGTTTGGCATAAATACCAGTCAGTTGCCAATTACCAATAAATGATAACCAACTAGGGCCTACATATTGAGTATTCGCTCTTGTAAAGCGTAAACCTTTCATGGGAGCTGCATTATTTGAAAGTAGTAACGCGTTATCGTTACTTGGTCCCCACCAATGACTGACTTGTTCGGCACTGAGTGACCAATTACCAACCAGCACCGCTAAATAGCTATCTTGGTAGTTTACATGCTGTTCGTCGAGTGCATCATCTGCGTAATTAACACTCACTTTTGCACTTACACGTTTACCCGTTATTGAACCGTAGCTATTAACACCGCTTTGCTGTTGATGGCGTTTACCAAACCCTTGTTGAGTATCAGTGCTGCCATTGTAGTTTAGTCGAACCCCTGAATCTGTTTTTTGCTTGGCAATATTTAACGCGTGTTTCACATGTTGATAAGCAAATTGAGACTGTTCATCAAGTTGATTGCTATCTACAAGGCTAAGATCGCGAGCAATACCTTGCCACATCAAAGGGTAGCTATTTATAGGCTGTTTAATCACACCTTGGTTAAATAACATCTCAATTGAGGCGCGTAATAATGGATCGTCACTTTCAACCCAAGGGCCTGCTATAGTCGGTGTCGAGACCATAAAAAAGGCCCCTAGGGTAAGTATTTTTTTTAGCTTCATCCGCGAATTTTTTCCTGTAAAGCTTTAGCAACAATAGGATCAACAAACTCGCTAACATCACCATTGTGTCTTGCTACTTCTTTTACTAAGGTTGATGAGATAAACGAATTTTTTTCGGCGGGTGTTAAAAATACACTTTCTAAATCAGGGTTAAGTCGACGGTTCATATTGGCTAATTGAAACTCGTAATCAAAGTCAGAAACAGCTCGAATACCGCGAATGAGCACTTCAGCTTTATGGTCGCGAGCTAAATCTGCTAATAGTCCAGAAAAACCAATTACACTCACATTATCTAGGTGTGCCAAGATGTTATTAGCAAGTTCAACGCGCTCATCAAGTGTAAAACACGGTTGTTTACTTGGGTTGTGCGCAATAGCAACGATGACATGGTCGAACATTTTCGCTGCTCGGTGAATTAAGTCAGTATGGCCATTTGTAAGTGGGTCAAATGTACCCGGGTATATTGCAGTAACGTTCATAACTATCAGCGATTTAGAAATTTGCCTGCTATATTAACAGTGTTTTAGCCTGTCTGCAGCTTAGAAAATACGCGTATCTTATTAGATTGTAAAACCCATCTAAGGTACTGCACCGATTGAGGTTATTATTTTTCAAGGTAGTATTTAATTGTCACGCATTTGTTTATACTGCTTGGCTTAGCAGGGCAATAGAATGCAATAACCACAACAACAGAGTAAACAGCATATGAGTACAAAGGATAAAATCATACACACCAGCATCGAGTTATTTAATCGCCACGGTGAGCGTGCTATTACAACCAACCATATTGCTGCACATATGGGCATTAGCCCTGGTAACTTGTATTACCATTTTAAAAATAAAGAAGACATTATCCGTCATATCTTTGCTTTGTATAGTGAACATTTACATACGCATTTTAAACCCTTGTCTCCTGATGATGATGCACTTGAAAACCTAGCAGGTTACCTTGATTCGCTGTTTGAACTGATGTGGCGTTATCAATTTTTTTATGACAACTTGGGCGATATTTTATCTCGCGATGAAGTATTAAAAAAAGATTACATTGATTTTCAAGCGGCGTTGCTAGAGCAAGTGAAAGAAGTTTTATTAGCACTTCGTGCTGGCGGTATCATCTGTATTGAAGATGATGATGTTACAGAGCTTGCACACATGTTAAAAATGACGGTTAGCTTTTGGACCCCGTATATAAAGGCGCGTCGCTTAAGTGGTGAGTTAGCAAGGGAAGATATCTACAATGGTATTTTAAAAGTGCTATTGCTGTTAAAAGCGCATTGCACAGAGCAGCATTTACCACAGGTAAATCAGCTAAGGGCAAAATATTTAGCGCTCAGCGAAGCCTCAGATCCTGAACAATAACCCCAGCCAAGCAGTTTATTTCCTAGACGCTATAATTTTTGTTATAATCGCGCGCCCTTGAGGTTGGTATGCCTCGGGGCGTGTGAATCCCACAGTCTAAGAGTGAACTATGCTTAAATTTATCGTCAAATTACACCCTGAAATCGCTATCAAGAGTAAATCTGTTCGTAAGCGTTTTACCAAGTTATTAGAAAATAACATTAAGATCGTCTTACGTCGTGTTGACGAAAAAGTACAAGTTAGAAACAACTGGGATAATATTTCGGTTGTGAGCCTTTTAGATTCTGAGCAAGTTCGCCTAGATATCATCGATGGCTTAAAACGCATTCCGGGTATTGTGCAATTTATCGAAGTTACAGAAACAGACTTTGATTCGTTAGACGATATTTATCAAAAAGCCCTTGAGCTAATTGGCCACACTATCGAAGGTAAAACATTCTGTGTGCGCTGTAAGCGTTCGGGTAAACACGATTTTACTTCTAGCGATGTAGAGCGTTATGTTGGTGGCGGCTTAAACCAACATGTTGCAGGTGCAAGCGTAAAATTATCCCACCCTGAAGTAACCATTCGTTTAGAAGTGCGAGATGATAAAGCGTATATCGTTACTGAAACTCACTTAGGTATGGCAGGCTTCCCGTTACCAACACAAGAAGATGTACTGTCACTTATGTCGGGTGGCTTTGACTCAGGTGTAGCAAGCTACCAGATGATCCGCAAAGGCGCGCGAACTCACTTCTTATTCTTTAACCTAGGTGGGGCAGCTCACGAAATCGGTGTTAAACAAGCCAGTTATTATATCTGGAAACAGTTTAGCTCTACCCATAAGGTAAAGTTTGTCACTGTAGATTTTGAACCTGTTGTAGCTGAAATCTTAGAAAATGTAGAAAACAGTCAAATGGGTGTGGTGCTTAAGCGTATGATGATGCGTGCAGGTAGCCAAGTTGCAGAAAAGTTAGGTGTGCAAGCATTAGTAACAGGTGAAAGTATTGGCCAAGTATCAAGCCAAACACTGGCTAATCTAAGTGTGATTGACCGTGTAACTGAAACTTTAATCATTCGCCCGTTAATCCAACACGACAAGCAAGATATTATTAATATTGCTCGTAAAATTGGTACCGCAGAAATGGCAGAAAGCATGCCTGAATACTGTGGTGTGATTTCTAAAAAGCCAACGGTTAAAGCCAAAATTAAAACGATTCTTGCCGAAGAAGCTAAATTTGATTTTGACGTGTTAAATACGGTTGTTGAAAATGCCCGTGTGATGGATATCCGTGATATCGACACCGAAGCTAAGCAAGAAGTAAAAGAAGCCGAGTCTGTATCTGATTTACCAAAGGGAGCGGTTGTTGTTGATATTCGCTCACCTGAAGAAGAAGACGCAAATCCACTTGAGCTTGAAGGTATTGAAGTTGTGCATTTACCTTTCTTCCGCTTAGCGACTAAATTTGGTGACTTACCAAAAGATAAAGAATATTACTTATACTGTGCTAAAGGTGTGATGAGTCAGCTTCAAGCGCTGATCTTACACGAAGAAGGCTTCAGCAACGTAAAAGTGTATCGCCCGTAAGGGATGGTGATAAAAGCGCGACATGTTCGCGCTTTTTTAATGCCTGAAATAATTGTCAGAAGCTAGTAACTTTACTCTTTCCTCTAGTAGCTAGCTTTTTATTTTTATCATACTCAGCATGGCTTGGTTATATGGTGTTTTTACACCTAGCTTCGCGCCTTGTTCACACACATAACCACAAATTGCATCTATTTCTGATTGTCGGTTATGGCTGATATCTTGCTGCATAGAAGAAAAGTTTTCTGCAGTTGCAGTCATCACCGAGTAGGCTTGATCCAGTGCCTCGCAGAGCTTTACATCAACACCTTGTTTATTGGCTACCAGACACGCTTCACTCAGTAAATTAATGATGCGAGTGCTAAATTGCGGTGCACGGAGTTGGCCATTTTTAACGTTATGGATTGCTGTTAATGGGTTAATGGCAATATTGACTAACAGTTTTTGCCAGCGCAATGAGTGAATATCATCACTCACTGAAAAGTGTGGCAGGCTGCTAAATAGATGTTCAAGTTCATTGAGTTTTTCAGTTGCTGCTGCATTACATGCGCCAAGCACACTTTCGCCATTTCCTGTGTGGTTTACACTATAGGGCGTTGCTTTAAAGCCAGCTAAACGAGTTGTTAGAAACGATAACCCTTGAGTGTCTAACAGTTGGGCATTAAGTTCATCGACATTACCCATACCATTGTGAGAAATAACAAGTTGGCAGTTTTTAGTAAGGTAAGGTTTTATTTGCTTAAAAGCTGCTTGCACCTGAAATGCTTTAACAGTAATTAATACCAAGTCAAAGGGCGGCGATTGATTTAATTCTGCATAATTAATAAGGCGCGCTTTAATAGGATGTGATTTGCCATTACTTGCTTGATAAAAACGCGTGGTCAGGGTTGGCTTACGAGTCAGTAATGTGATGTCATGTTGTGCAGATAAAAAATGGCTAAATAGCAGGCCTATTGCGCCATCACCCACTACTAATAAATTAGCCATTACGTTGATTACTACCTAAATGAAAGCCAAGCTTTATAGCAAAATAGCTTACAGCACCAATAAAGTCAGCGATAAAGTCACCAACTGAGGCTTGGCGATAAGGCAGCATATCTTGCATAAATTCAATGGCGGCTCCGTAGCCTGCTAACAGTAAAATTTGTACCATTAGAGGTAACTTAAATGCCTTGTCCATCACCAAAGCGAGTATGAAGAAAATACCAAAGTGCGCTACTTTATCGACGTGAGGAAACAGGTTGCCAACCCCTTTAATTTCTTTGGCAAATAAAATCGTAAAGCCAATAATGCTGGCTAAGAAGATAACTTGGTAAACACGCCTTGTCACAATAACCCCTAAAAATGCCGAAATTGAATGGCCAGTATATCAAACAATTTTTGCATCGCACCTGAACAAATCGGATAAAAATAGAAAGAATCGACAAATAAGCGTTATAATTGCCAACCATAAACGAATTTAAAAAAGACTATGTTAGGAGAACCCCATGCCTTCATTTGATATTGTTTCTGAAGTAGAAATGAACGAAGCGCAGAATGCAGTAGATAATGCAAAGCGTGAACTAGAGACGCGTTTTGATTTTCGTGGTGTTGATGCATCAATCGAACTAAGTGACAAAGTAATTAAGTTAAAAGCTGAAGCACCACAGCAAGTGATGCAACTTTTTGACATTCTTGCAGCAAAAATTTCAAAGCGTGGTTTGGATGTATCTAGCCTTGAATTAAGAGACGAGTCACGTAGCGGCAAATACGTAATGCGTGACGTTGCACTTAAGCAAGGTATCGAAAAAGACGTAGCGAAGAAAATCGTTAAGTTAATTAAAGACTCAAAAATCAAAGTACAAGCCGCGATTCAAGGTGAAGAATTACGTGTAACTGGTAAAAAACGTGATGATTTACAAGAAGCAATGCAAGTTGTTCGTACTGCTGATTTAGGTCAACCATTCCAGTTCAAAAACTTCCGCGATTAAAACTTATGGCTTTAAGCTGTAAGCCAGTAAGTTTCTGAGCTTTACAAGGAGCGTATCATGAGACGAATATTAGGTTACAGAGAAAAAGATATCTTCTAGCTATTTTCAGCTAGAGGATATTTATGTCAGTAAAAAACAAAACAATTGACCGTAATAAATACGGTAAAATAAACAGAAAATACACAGGTCCACACAGTACTTATTTTTATCAACAAACACCAAGTTGGTGGGTAAAAATGACGATGACTAAGCCAAGAAGACGCTTAAATAAAGCACTTTGCAAGCGTGTGATGAATGGTGCTGACCCAGAAGGAATTGTTTTTCCGTTAGGAAACTCAAAACCTCATGAGTATTTCTGGTAATTATTTGTTTGATAAAAGCCAATCAGCATGCTGATTGGCTTTTTTACTTTCGGCTTACGGCTTACAGCTTAAAATTTGTCTTTAGCGGTATAGCCGTCCATTGACATTCTTCCCTAAAATCATCACAATAGCAGCCTATTTTCAAGGTGCTTGCTGTATCTACAAAGATACGTGTTATTTCAAAGGGTGAAATAGTCGCAAGATAATCGGGAAGTTGGTGCGTTTTCAGGGAGAAAACAATGCCAACACTGCCCCCGCAACGGTAATGTGTATGCCATACATACGCAGAGTCCGGAGACCGGCCTTGAAGTAACTTACTATTTGCGTGTGCGGTGGGCACAGGCTAGGGGATATCATGCTAAATAAATCTGCGTTAGGCGTAGCGATTGCTGCTGCGTTGTCTTTTTCTGTATCTGCTGACGAGCAATCAATCGAGCACATCACAGTTACTGCCAATAAATTCGAACAATCAATTAATGATGTATTAGCTAGTGTTACAGTTATTGACCGTGCTGATATTGAGGCAAGTTATGTTCGTGACTTACCAAGCTTACTGGCAACTCAAGCTGGCTTTCAAATTAATGCCAATGGTGGTTTTGGGCAAAGCTCAGGTGTTTCACTACGTGGTGCAAGCTCTCGCCATACGCTTATTTTAATTGATGGTGTACGTACAGGATCAGCAACACTTGGCTATAAAAGTATTAGCAATATTCCTTTAAACAGTATTGAACGTGTTGAAGTAGTAAAAGGCTCACGTGCTGCTGTATATGGTTCTGATGCGCTAGCGGGTGTGATCAATATCATTACGCGTAAAGCACAAAATACGACTTTAGATGTCACTTTTGGCTCAGATGCTTATCAAGAGTATCAAGTGGCGACAGGCGGTCAGTTTGCGGGCGTTGATGTTGCTGTTAATGCCGGCTATGAAAAAACAGATGGCTTTGATGTGCTGCAAGGTTTAGCGCCAGATGAAGACGGCTACGAGAACAAAAACCTTGGCTTTAATCTAGGTTATCAAAATGAGCAACTAGGTGAGTTTTTAGCGCAAGCACAATACTCAGAAGGCGAAGCACAATACGATAGTGCCTATAGCCCAGCAGACAGCACGGTAGAAAAAGGTGAGTTCGAAAATTACCAAGCATCATTAGGCTGGAAAAAAACTTTCGACAAACACAGCCATGCCATCGATATTGCCATATCAAGTGATAGTTCAGATGACTCACGTATTGATTACACAGGCGCAACGGTGGTCGATAAGTTTGAAACTGAGCGTGAGCAAATTGATTACAATGGCCAATACTTTTTCAATCAAGCATTAACACTAAGCGGCGGTTTAAATTGGTATAAAGATGAAGTAAACACTAACTCAGGTACTTACTTAAAAGACAGCCGTGAAGTATTCGCTGCGTTCATTGGCGCTTATTATGATGATGAACAAGTACTTGCAAACCTAACTGTTCGCCAAGATGATGACCAGCAGTTTGGTGATGAAACCACTTACACAGCCGCTGTTGGCTATCACTTAAATGACATCGCCACATTCCGTGTAAGTCAAAGTACTGGTTTTAAATCTCCAACTTTTAATGACCTATATTATCCAGGCTCGGGTAATCCAGAGTTAAACCCTGAAACATCAGATAACCAAGAGCTAGGCCTATCACTCAATGTGAATGATATTAGCCTTGATATTGCGATTTTCCGCAGCGAAATCGACAAAAAAATCGCCTGGGCGCCAAATGCATCAGGGCAGTGGATCCCCACTAATATAAACGAAGCTCGCCATGAAGGTGTTGAGTTTAGCTTTAAAAACCAAGTGTTTGGCTTTGATCACAGCTTTAACTTCACTTACCTCTCTGCTGAAGATACCGAAACCGGTCAGTCACTAACCTATGTGTCAAACCACAGTGTGAATTGGTCATTACATAAAGCATGGGGTGATTTTGATGCCGGTATTGATATGCAATACCGTGGTGACCGTGATGGCAAGTTAACGCACTTACCTTCGTATACGTTATGGAATTTAGTTGGTCACTACCAAGCAACTGACAACTTAACTGTGTCACTACGTGTAGAAAACCTATTCGATAAAGAGTACAACGCCGTTGATGCCTATGGTACAGACCTAGATGGTGATTACATCAACGACGAATTTTATTACTACAACACGGCCGAGCGCCGCTTGTTTGTAGGTGCCCGTTATCAGTTCTAATAATAAGGAAAATTATTAGTTCTGCGTCTAAAAGCTCGCTACCTACTTAGCGAGCTTTTTTCATTTTAGTTTATCAGCGAAGTATTGACCGAATTTCTCAAGTTTAGGCGCGATAAGGATACTGCAATAACCTTGATTCGGGTTTTCATTGTAATAGTCTTGGTGATATTGCTCTGCTGGGTAAAAGTTCGATATTGGGCTAAGCTCAGTGACAATTGGCTCACGAATTTGCTTCTGTAAAGCTGCTATCATTGTTTGCGCTTCAGCTTTTTGCTGCTCAGTATGATAATAAATAACACTACGATACTGTGTGCCTACATCGTTGCCTTGTCGATTTAATTGTGTGGCATCGTGTAAAGTAAAGAACATTTCAAGAAGGGTATTATAGCTCACAATACTGCTGTCAAAATCGAGCTGAACAACCTCAGCATGACCCGTTAAGCCAGTACATATTTGCTGATAACTTGGGTTTTCAATTTCACCGCCTGCATAGCCAGAACTGACATTAAGCACGCCTTTCACTCGTCTAAATGCAGCATCAATACACCAAAAGCAGCCACCGCCAAAAGTAGCTATTTGTATGTTGTTATCCATCGTTTATTCCCTCACTGTTTTGCTGACTATAGCCGAAAAAACAAAACGCCGTAAAGACGGCGTTTTATTGTTGCTTAAAGACAGTTCTAAATTTCTTCCAACGGTTTGTCTTTAGCTTGTTGTTCTAACTTGCTTTGTAAATACTCAGGCGACTGAGTATTACGGGCTAGGGCAGTATATGCTGCTGGCACAACAAATAGAGTTAGTAAGGTTGCCACTATTACACCTGTAAATACCACCACACCAATTACCATACGGCTCTCTGCACCCGGGCCACTTGCAAGTACCAGTGGTACCGAGCTCATCACTGTGGTCAGTGAGGTCATAATAATCGGGCGTAAACGCTGCGTTGCCGCTTGGGTAATCGCTTCGTTAAATTCAACGCCTTTATCACGCAGTTGGTTGGCAAACTCAACGATTAAGATACCGTTTTTCGCGCTTAAACCAATCAGCATTACGATACCAATTTGGCTGTAAATGTTCAGAGTGAGATCTGTGTACCAAAGGCCAAATAATGCGCCGACTAAGCCAAGCGGAACAGTCAACATAATCACAAATGGGTGAATAAAGCTTTCAAACTGTGCAGCAAGAACTAAGAAAGTTACTGTGAGCGCAAGAATAAACACATAGGTCATTGCTGATGCGCCTTCATAGAACAGTTGCGACTCACCTTTATAGTCAATTGCACCATCGATGTCGTTTTCTTCAGCGGCAACTTGATTTAAGAAGTTAAGCGCTTCTTCTAGGGTATAACCATCGGCTAAGTTTGCACTTAACGTAATTGCGCGCATACGGTTATAACGATTTAAACGTGATGCTGTGGCTTCTTCTTTTAAGCTAATTAAGCTATCTAGCGGCACTAATTCGCCACTGCGTGATTTTAAGTAGATATTTGAGATATCGGTCGGGTTCGCAAAGTCTTCTTTAGTACCTTTTAGTATCACATCGTATTCTTCACCACGGTCAATAAAGGTTGTTACGCGGCGCTGCCCCAACATGGTCTCGAGAGTGCGGCCTACATCAGACACCGAAACCCCTAAATCCGCTGCTTTGTTTTTATCAATGTTGATTAAAAACTGCGGGAATGTTTCTTTATAATCATGGTCGATTCTTACCAAACCAGGGTTTTTCTCTGCACGTTTAATAATGCGGTCTCGCCAATCGGCTAGTTGGTCGTAATCGTTACCTTGCAGTACAAACTCAATAGGACGTGATGAGCCACCGCCGCCAATACCACGGCGCATAATTGCAAACGCACGCACATCAGTTACTTCGGTCATTTTACTGCTTATCTCGTCCATTACTTCCCAGGTTGAGCGCTTACGCTTATCCCAGTCAGCCATGCCAATGATAGCAACACCACCTTGACCACCCCAGCCAGGCACACGAACAAGCACTCGGCTTAATTCGCCAGACTCTGAGTAAGGCATTAAACGTTCTTCAATTTTCGCCATGTTGGCTGCGTTATTTTCATAACTTGCACCCTCAGGCCCACTCATCATGATAAAGAAAGTACCCCGGTCTTCTTTTGGCGTAAGCTCTGATTGTACTTTTTGAAATAGCATAAAGCTGGCAACACCGGCCAAAATCATGGTTAGTAGTAAGCTCCACTTACGGCCCATATTAGAAGTAAGTGAGTTACGATAAGCATTTTCGATTTTGGCGAAGGTTTTATCCATCCACTGGCTAAATTTACTCTCTTTTTCAGAAGCCTTGAGTACTTTTGAACACAGTGCCGGAGAAAGTGTTAATGCTGTAATACTAGAAAAGAACACAGCAGCACTAACAGCCATCGCAAACTCGGTAAATAAAGCACCAATACGGCCATCCATAAACACCAGCGGTACGAACACAGAGATGAGGACGAGGGTAGTGGCAATAATCGCAAAACCAACTTCACGAGCACCACGGAACGCAGCCAATAAAGGTGGCTCGCCTAACTCAATGCGGCGGTGAATATTTTCTAGCATAACAATCGCGTCATCTACCACTAAACCAATAGCCAATACCAGTGCTAGCAGAGTTAATAAGTTGATTGAGTAGCCCATAGCAAGCAAGAATATAAAGCTACCCACTAACGCAACAGGTACTGTCACAGCAGGGATAAGCGTTGCGCGAATATTACCTAAAAATAAGTAGATAACTAACACTACCAGCGCCATTGAAATCGCAAGCGTTCTATATACTTCGTCAATTGATTCTTTGATGAAAATTGATGAGTCGTAGCTGTCTTGAATAGTGGTGCCTTCTGGCAAGTTACGCTTAATTTTTTCGAGCTCAGCGCGGGCGTTATCAACCACGGTAAGCGTGTTCGCTTTGGCTTGTTTTACAATACCCAAACCAATCATGTTACGGCCATTACCACGGAACAGGCTTTCGTCGTCAGCAGCTTCTAAATGAACATCAGCCACTTCACCTAAACGCACCAAATAGCCATCTTCACCCCGTTTAATTACTAGGTTTCGAAAGTCTCGCTGATCTTTATAACTACGCGCGGTACGTACTGTAAAATCACGGTCAATAGATTCAATTTCACCGGCGGGTAATTCAACGTTTTCTGTACGTAATGTATTTTCAATATCGCTACTGGTAATGCCGCGTGCAGCCATCGCTTTACGGTTTAGCCAGATTTTCATAGCGTATTTACGCTCACCACCAACGCGCACGTTAGAGACACCATCAACAACGGCTAATCGATCAACAATAAAGCGTTGTGCGTAATCAGATAACTGCAATGAATCCATGGTGGTACTGTTTAGTACGAACCACGCGATTGGGCTTTCATCACTGTTTGATTTAGAGACCTCAGGCGGGCGAACCTGCTCTGGTAAGCTATCAAGCGCGCGGGCTACACGTTCGCGTACATCGTTAGATGCGGCATCAATGTCGCGGCTGATATTAAACTCAATGGTGATGTTAGAGCGACCATTACGGCTTGATGAGTTAATGCTTTTGATGCCCTCAATACCCGAAATGCGATTTTCGAGTACTTGGGTGATTTTAGTTTCGATAATTTCTGCACTGGCACCGGTATAGTCAGTGCTTACACTGACTATTGGCGTTTCAATATCAGGGTATTCACGCAGTGGTAGCATTGAAAATGCCACCAAACCAAAGGTGAGTAATAACAGGTTTATTACGATCGCAAAAACCGGGCGTTTAACGCTAGTATCTGTAATTTTCATGGTTTATCCCTTGATACTAACTTTACTGCCGGTACGAATTTTAATAATGCCCTCGGTCACAACTTGCTGACCATTTTCAAGACCTTTATCAATAGCAACCCAACCATCATGACGACCAGCAACATGTACTTCTACTTTGTTTGCTACACCGTCTTCAATTTGGAATACGTAGTGTTTGTCTTGTTGAGGGATTACGGCTTTTTCTGGCACCATTAATGCCTGACTTGAGCTTAGCTCCAATGCGGTGTTTAACAGCATACCAGGTCGTAATAAACCGCTTTCGTTAATAAAGCTTGCGGTGACTTCAACGCTGCGAGTAACAGAATCTATGCGCGAGCTGATGTGGGTCACTTTACCTGTGAAGGTTTTATCAGGATAAGCATCATTTTGCGTCATCACTTTCATACCCAGTTGTAATTGCGCTAAGTACTTTTCAGGTACTTTAAAATCAACTTTAATGATGCTGATATCATCAAGGGTGGTGATGTTGGTAGTGTTGTTAACGTATGTACCGATAGAAATTTCGCGCTTGCCAAGTAATCCTGTGAAGGGCGCTTTGATGGTCATTTCAGCAAGCTTTGTTTTTGCACTTTCAAGTTGTGCTTCGGTTGCGTCTACGCGTGAAAGTTGCTCTTCTAATAACGATTTAGCGGTTGCTTGCGAGCGTGAAAGCTCGGTTAGACGGTCTAATTGGCGTTTTTCTTCGCGTAGGTTGATACTTAACTCTTTAACGGCGAGTTCTTCTTCTTGTGCTTGTAATTGTACGAGTTTTTGACCTTTACTTACTAAGTCGCCATCATTGAAAAAGATGTCAGTAACATAATCGTTTTGAGCGCTTCGTATGTAAATAGCCTGATTGGCACGTGCGCTGCCTATTGCTTCAATAAGCACTGCGTTTTCTTCAGCGGTGACTGTGTGTGCTTTTACTTGCGTTGTGCGATCGCCAAAATTTGATTGCTCGCCTTGACTTGAAGGTAAGTACAAATAAATACATAACCCTAGCAATAGTGTGATAATAAAAGGAAAAAGAGCTTTACCGGATTGTGTAGAATACATCATCGTGTTACCAGAAAATTAGTTGAGAGTAGTGTACAAAATTAGTACGTGCCACGTATGTCAGATATCTCGTTTATTTGTGAATTTGGCGTAAAAGTTAAAAGTTCGGCAAATTTGTTCCTTTTATGAGATGAAAAGAGAGGTTTTGGTGTGGGTAAAGAACCAAAGTGTAACTATTGTTTAACGATCCGAAAGATAGTTTTGGTCACTATTGTTATGTTTATTTTTTATTTTTCGTTTTATGGATAAGCAAGCCCCTATTTTGCGAGTGCGAGCCCAAGCATCTCGACATGGTATTGAATGTTTACTTGTTGGGGGCATTGGGTTGGTGTTTATTATGTTGATTAACCTGCTTAGGCCTGGTGAGATCAGCATTATCGAAATATTTTTAGCAACAAGTTGTATTGCCGCTATTTTCATTGGCTTTTTAAAGACTCAAGAACCATATTATAGTTTTACTTTTTCTGGGAAATTACTTATTTTTCATCATAAAGCTGGCAATTGGCAGTTGAATCGCGATAATTTTTACCAAAGTGGTATACCAAAAGTGCATCTAGACCTCGAATACCTTGAGTTAAACGCAGTTGGTATTAAACTCAATAATATAGATGAATTTTTAACGCAGCTCCCTCCCAGAATTGCCGGGCGATTATTGATAGAGCAACGTCATTTATTTATGCAAGTTATTAAAAATCATTGCAAAAATGGCGATTGCCCATCAGAATGGCTTATAGAAGACACGGAATACACTGCCCCAAGTGGTCAGCTTTACAAAGGATTGATTGCTATGTTTGCTAATCGCACGCAGCATTTAAGGCAATTGACTGGATATGATTTATTATTGCCTGCCAATGTTCTTGATACTGACATTTGGCAATTTAGTGCAGATTTAAATCGTTGGAAGTTAAACCCAAACAAGTTTATTAATACTCGCTTAAATAATGAGCAGTAGGTGGTAGTAAGTAGGAACAGGCTATGAGTCAAGAACGTGCTTTTATTAAAAGCGGTCGCAACACGATTATTCATAAAGATAAGAAGCTCGACTTGGTGATCGTCAATGGCGAAACTCACCCACGAATTAAAGTGACCCAAAATGGCCTAGAGCCGTTCAAAGATGAACTGCCAAAAAACCGCCGTGAAGCCAAAGAACGTTATTTAGAAATGGTTTATATTTCAAGCACTGATGTGTTTGCAGAAGAAAAGCGATTACTGTTTATTCAAGCCCTTGATGGCAGAGAGTACAAAGTAGACTACAGTAAAGTCGGTACCAAATTGTTTGTCCGTATCCACCAAGAAAGTTACCTATAACCCTTAGCTTGGCACTTAATTTGCTTATTACTTCCTTATTTGTCAGTTCCTAATAAATTGGCGTGGTTAATTTAAGGTGGTAAATATGAGATTAGTGCTTCTTACCTTTGTTGCATTAACGGCACTATCGGCCTGTGGCGGAGGAGGTGGTTCAAGTGAAACCCCACTTGCAGCGACTGTTAATGCAGGTCTTGATCAGCAAATTATCGAAAAAAGTGAGTTTACCGTTTCTGCGAAGGGCTCTCCCGCTGATGGTACGTTTACATGGCAACGCGTCAGTGGTCCTGTTATTGAAGGCTTTCCAGCACAAGGTGCTGAGCAAACACTGACTGCTCCTGATATTAAATTAGACTCAGAGCTTATTCTGAGAGTTAATTATCAAACGACGGATGGGCAACTGGTTTCTGACGAGGTGAGTATTTTTATCACCTCTAATAATCAATTGCCGGTCGCTGTAATCACTCAAATTGCCCCTGAAGAGCTGCCATCACAATATAACGACACAATCGTACTCAGTGGTGCAGAGTCAATCGATATTGACGAAAATGGCTCCGTTGACAGCTATCTTTGGAATAAACTCGATGGCCCAGAGCTCATCGTTGATAGCTTTGAAAATCAAACAATCAGTTTTACCCACCCATTACTTGAATCAAATACGCCAATTACTTGGCGACTCACGGTGACTGATGACGAAGGCGGTTCAGCCAGTACCGAGCAAACATTTACCTTAAACAAAACTCTTGAAGTGATTATTGCCAATGCCGGTGAAGATCAACAAGTAATTGAGTTTGATACGGTCACTCTTGATGCCAGTGGTAGCGAAATTGTTACCGCAACAAAAGAGTGTTTTTGGCAGCAAATGAGTGGCGAAACAGTCACTCTTGCTAATCAAAATCAGTGTATTACCACTTTTGTTGCCCCTGATGTTGATACCGATACCGAGCTTAGCTTTGAAGTAACAGTAACAGACAGTAAATCGCGTAGTGACACCGACACGGTGACTATCGATATTAGCCCAAAACCGCTTGGTTTAATTAACGATACTGGCATGAGTGATTGCTATAACAATTCACAAAAAATAAACTGTAAGAGCGCTGATTTTCCAGATCAAGATGCGGATCTTGGTCGCGATAGCGTTGCAAACCAACTGGATAAAATTGGTCAGGGCGATTTAGCATTCGATTTCACAAAAATGAATGAATTTGCTGATGAACTACCTGATGATGCGACCACATTTAGTTGTGTTCGAGATAACGTTACAGGATTAATTTGGGAAGTAAAATCCCCAAGCACAGCACTGCCTCCAGCCACAACAACTCGCGCTGCGACTAACCACTATACTTGGTATTTAACGACTTCAAACGGCATTCAAGCAGGCAGCGTTCAAGGCGCTGCAAATTCAACTTGCCCAAGTGCAACATCGTGTGGTTTACAAACTTATGTAAATGAAGTGAATGCCACTGACTTCTGCGGCGGAACGAATTGGCGTGTTCCTACTTATACTGAGTTACTCGGGTTACTCGATTATGCTAAACAAGGTGGTACAAGTTTACTATCAACTGAGTTTTTCCCCAATCAGCCAAATGCAATGCAATTAAGTACTGATGGCAGTGCATTCATGCCGTACTGGACTTCACAAACTGCAGCGGATGGTACCAGTTTGTCGCAAGCGTATATCATAAATATGAGTAACGCGAATGACTTAGCTTATCCAAAAGGCAACACGGCTTTTGTGCGTTTAGTAAGAACTCCGGGAGAGTAAAATGATGAAATATCTATCTGCAGCCGTTACTTTACTGGTTAGTGTACCGAGCATTGTCAGTGCTCAGGTCTGTTATGATGCAGCAACCGAAACAACCCCAACAAGCCGCTTTGTCACGCATATCGATGGTACTGTTAGCGATATTAAAACGGGTTTGATGTGGCAACGTTGTACTTTTGGGCAAAGCTATAATAGCGATATTGATGCATGTGAAGGCACCAGCCAGCAATTAACATGGGGTGAAGCGCTACGAGGTGCTAAAAATGCTACATTCGCTGGTTATTCTGATTGGCATGTTCCCAATATTAAAGAACTTGCAAGCATCTTAGAGCATAGTTGTGTGCAGCCTAGCATTAACGAAACAGTATTTTTATCAACTAAGCTGCAAAACTACTGGAGTAGCACATCCGGTATAACTCGCAGTGATTTAGCGTGGGTGTATCAGTTTGATAAAGGTATCAACAGTTTACATGCTAAAACATCGGATATTTATTTACGCCTTGTACGTTACGAGAAGTAACGACTAATGGCGCTGAGCCGCGCTTGTTCGAGCGCGGTTTTTATATCGGCCCCTTTAATACCTTGTGCGATAAATTGCTGAGGGTTAACAGCCTTTGCTTGGTTTGCAGCAAGTGTTAACGACTCATGGCATGGTACGGGGTGCTGTAAACTGATTTCTAACACTTTAAGTACCTGTTGAAAACGCTCTGGGCGTCGCCATAAATCAAGCTGGTTAAAGCAGTTAAAAACCTCGTCGCAACTAGGCTGTTCGCTAGCTAAAACTGCTTGATGGGTTTGCGCGTTAATAGCCAGAACGCGTACTTCATTCGGTAAGCGAATTGTATTTGCGATACTGTTAATTTCCTGACTAGATAAACTTAGCGTTACTTGGCTGAATAAGAGTGCAGTATCATGCAACTGATGGTTATTAGCATAATCGAACCGAGCTTTGAGTGTTTTATAAGTATCCTCATTCCACTGTTTTTCAAGCTCTGCACTGATCACACTCAGGCCACCAATACTTGCAAGAACATTTAAAAAATCGCTAAATGCACCATCGCTTAATGACTTTTCACACTCTAACCACACTCGCTCTGCAGTGAGAGTTGTGAGCTCACCCGCTTTAACCATAGCAATGAGTAACTGTTTAGTTTCGGGGGCAATGGTAAAGCCCAAGTAATGATACCGAGCAGCAAAACGCGCTACACGCAATATCCGTAATGGGTCTTCGCTAAATGCATCGGATACATGACGTAATACACGCTTTTTGATGTCATCTTGACCACCGAATGGGTCAACTAAGCTGCCATCTTCGGCTTGAGCAATGGCATTGACGGTTAAATCACGGCGAATTAAATCTTGCTCTAGAGTTACCTCTGGAGTGAAATCACAGATGAACCCTGTATAGCCTTGCCCTTGTTTGCGCTCGGTGCGAGCAAGCGCATATTCTTCTTTGGTTTTTGGGTGCAAAAACACCGGAAAATCTTTGCCAACTTGTTGGAAACCTTGGTTTATTAGCTGTTCAGGTGTGGCGCCGACAACCACATAATCGCGTTCTTTAATTTCACGACCAAGTAGAGCGTCTCTGACTGCTCCACCGACTAAATAAACCTGCATAGATCACCTTCAATTTTGTGTTTTCAGTATTTTACGTTATTTGTTCAATAAAATGCGAACAAGGTTTTAAGTAGCGTAGTTTTTTGCCATTATAGGCGGTGATTTTAAACGCAAGGAATATCACGGTGTATTTAAGCTATTTCGGCTTGTCAGAAAAACCTTTTTCGATTGCCCCCAATCCTGAGTATTTATTTCTGAGTGAACGCCATAAAGAGGCGTTGGCACACCTTACTTATGGACTCGGTGAAGCGGGTGGCTTTGTGCTATTAACAGGTGAAGTCGGTACAGGTAAAACAACATTAATAAGAAGCCTGCACGAGCAGTTGCCTGAAAACACCCAAGTAGCGCAAATCCATAATCCAGCTTTGTCGCAGCTAGAGTTGCTTGCCAGTATTTGCGACGAACTGAAAATAGATTACGACAGTGACAACGCGACATTAAAAACCCTCACTGATGTGATTAAAAAGCACCTTGAGGCAAATAACCAAGCTGGTGGCCATACCATCTTAATTATTGATGAAGCGCAATTACTCGCACCAGATGTGCTTGAGCAGTTGCGCTTACTGACCAACATCGAAACCGATCACAAAAAGCTGCTGCAAATTGTGTTAGTAGGGCAGCCAGAGCTACAGGAGCTTTTAAAACGTACTGAACTTCGACAACTTGCCCAGCGTATTACGGCACGTTACCACCTACTGCCACTGACTGAAGGGCAAGTATTTGCCTATGTAAAGCACCGCTTGTTTAAAGCGGGCACTGAGCAAGCCTTGTTCTCAGGTGATGCGTTAAAAGCGATTTATCAAGTTACTCAAGGCGTACCTAGATTAATCAATTTATTGTGTGAGCGTTGTTTGGTGGGGGCTTTTTCGCAGCAAAAACTTACCATAGACAGTGAGCTTGTGATGCGTTCGGCCGAAGAGGCATTGCCGCCAACCAGCACTGAGGTTATACCTAAAGGTGCTCGAGAGCCGAGCTATGTATGGCTTTATCCTGTTTCATTTTTAGCCGTATTAGGAATGGGTATTGGTTTATCCTACCTAATTTAACGAGTGATCAATTATGTCATTACTTTTAGATGCAATAAAACAATCGGCTCAACATGAGCAAACAGCCGTTGATCACGATCAGGCTGCTTTACAACTTAAACAGCAGCAAGAGTTAACACGCTATAAGCGTTTAGCCTTTTCATTTGGGTTATTACTGGCTGCAATTTTAACGCTAATGGCTGGTTTTTCGATTGGTAAGTGGTTACAGCAAAGTAAGCCATTTGCTGAGCAGCCAGTACTAGCAAATGAGAATGAAAAAGTACCCAGTGCGACAGCTGAAAATGTTGCGGGTTCTAAAGATCAAGAGCAACTTCAAACAGATAACTCTGTAGCTAAAGTACCGTCTGGTTCGCAACCTGTGGTGGCACAACAGCAAATGATGCAACAACCCCCTCAGCAACAAACCATGATGCAGCAAGTTCCTGTACAAGGTGCTCAGCAGTACCAATGGGTACAAGTGCCTGTAAACACAGTGCCAGTTTATGCAAATCAAGCACAGCCGCAATATGCTCAGCCAGTGTATCAAAATCAAGCCGCTTATCAGCCGCAGCCACAGTTTTCGCAACCGATGCAAATGCAGCAAGCTGCACCACAGCCGACAAATAGTAATGGTATTGATTACAGTAAATACAAGGTACTTGGTAAGCCCCTTGATGAGAACGCCAATAATCAAACTAAGCCAGATGATGAGTTAAACGAAGTGTCGGATTCGTTAAAAAAAGCTTTTGCGCAAGCGGTTCAGGATGTTGACCAGCAACGTTCTTCGCAGGTAACGCATAGTACTAAAAGTTCGTCTTATGCTGATCCGATAGAGCTGCTCCCTGAGTCTATTCAAAATGCAATTCCAACACTTAAATACCAAGCGCATATCTACGCATCTGAGCCATCAAAGCGTTGGATAAAACTCAATGGTCGTGAGCTTTATGAAGGTGATAATATCGGTGTGTTATCGTTAATCGAAATCACGCCAGAGCAGAGTTTACTTAGCTATGATGGCTATGAATTCACTTTAAAAGCACTGCAAGACTGGCCTGAGTAGCCAGTCATGATGAGTCAAGCTTAAGGTAGAATAGAGCTTTTGAAAAAACGGATTAGATCGATGTTAAATTCACTCGGTCTGACCGCTGCTTCAAGGCTGTCGTGGCAGCGACTGTTTGCTAAATCGATATCTTGTACTTCTGTATATCGGGTATGTTTAGCGTGATAAAAGACTTTCACTTGAGGTTTAAGTGGGCTTGTTGGGTTGCTGCGAGTAACCACACCAAGTTTTTGGCTTTCTAGCCTTACCAATGTGCCAACTGGGTGAATACCAATGCATTGAATAAATTTAGTGACCAAATCACCATCGAAACTATCTGGGCAGCCATCTTTTAAAATTTTGAATGCTTTGATTGGTTCCATTCCTGCCTTGTAGACTCTTTCTGCGGTCAATGCATCATACACATCAACAATCGAGGCCATACGTACATACAGGCTTATTTCATCGCCACTTTTACCAAAAGGATACCCACTACCATCTAAGCGCTCATGGTGAAAGCCTGCAATATCAACGGCAATACCACTGAGGCCAGACTGCTCTAATATTTCTTTGCTAAAGCGCGCATGATTTTGAACGAGTTGGTACTCTTCATCAGTCAATTTACCTGGTTTATTGAGTATTTTATCGGGGATATTAATTTTGCCGATATCATGAAGTAATGCACCGGTGGCAAGTTCTTGAATAATCGATTTTTCGATACCTAAATGCTTTGCAAAAATGCTGATCAAAATAGACACGTTAATTGAATGCTCAAGTAAGTAAGCATCTTTTTCTCGCATGCGAGTGATACAGGTTAATGCATCTTGATTTCTAAACACAGAATCGATAAAACCGCTTGCTAGCTCTTGAAAAGGGGCAACATCAATTTTGTTTCCTTCTCGAATGTCTGCAAATGCTTTGCTTTGGAGTGATTTGGCTTCTGTATAAAGACTATTTGCTTTTGTCATCTCTGCCGACATACTGTGCGTAGTGTGCCATGGATCGAATGGCTTAGAAGAGACGGCTGGTGCTGCAGGTTTTGGTTTTTCAGTGATTTTATTGTCACTATCAAGATTTAGCGTTTTATCAGGATCGATTTCAATTTCTAAAATACCAGCTTGCTTAAGCTTATCAATACTGCCTTGTGTTTTTACCCAACCTTGGTTTTTTATACGGATCTTGCCTGTCTGTTTTGTCACGCCGTGAACAAACATGCCAGGTTTAAGTTGATTGATAGGGAGTGTTTTCAAGGCCTTTACTTCTGCTCAGATACAATACTATTAAACTAGCAGAAAATGTGTATTCCAGTAAATATTAATAGTACTTAATGGTGTTTTAAACTGCAGGGCAACCTTAAAAACGACTATAAAAAAAGCCCCCAGCTGATAAGCTGGAGGCCCTTAGAAGTGACAATAAGTTAGATAAACTTATTTACTCGTCGTCTTCAACCAATGTCATAAGTGATGTGTTACCACCTGACGCTGTCGTGTCGATACTGATTGTTTTCTCAGTTAGTAGACGTTTGATTAGCGTATCGTAGTACTCAGAGCTAATTACCGGCAGGATTGCACCTTTACGTTGTGCTAACTGCTGGCTGAAATAGCCTAAGCGAGATGAACGCGCAGCAACAACGGCACCAGCAAGGTGAGGATGCGCTAAAATAGCTTGTAACTGATTAGGTTTAGCTACTTGGAATACACCCTCTGCAATACCTGTTGAGATAAACTTATCTTTAAACGCCACAGCTTCGTCATAGAACAACTCTGAAGCAACAGTGATAACAGTATTACCAGCCGCAAGTGCAGTGATAATAGAAATTGCCCAGAAGTTAAATGACGTACTCTTATCTGCATAACATACTACGCAACCACGTGGTTCTAAGTGTAGCGTGTTTGACTCACCCGTAGGTCCAGGCAACACAGTGTGTTTACGCATGTGCTTTTCAAGACGGTTAAGCTGCGCACGTGCATCAGCAAGGGTTAATGCTAAGTCATCAGCAAGCTCATCAATGATTTCAACGGTTGCAACTTTAGCAAGTAATTGACGCACAGCCGAAACTCGGTCATTTAACGGTGTTGAACGCCAGATCTTCTCATCACGTAATGAGTTTTCCATTAACTTAGCAACTTGCTCAGCCGCACCTGAATAGTGGTGAGTATCTAGCTCATCAGGTGTTAGGTTTGTCATTTGCACGTTATCTGGTGATGCTTTCTCTTTCACTAGACGTTGTAAGTAGTTAGGGCCACCTGCTTTCGGACCAGTACCTGATAGACCACGACCACCAAAAGGTTGAACGCCAACAATCGCACCAATCATGTTACGGTTGATGTAAACGTTACCTGCACGCGACATTTTCGCTAAGTATTCACAACGCTCTTCGATACGTGAATGCACACCCATCGTTAAGCCAAAGCCAGTGCCATTGATTTGATCAATCACGTTATCAAGCTCTGTACCTTTGAAACGGATGATATGTACACACGGGCCAAATACTTCACGTTTAAGCACAGATAAGTCTTTGATCTCATATAGACGAGGAGCAAAGAAATAAGCGCCATTTTCGTTGTTATCAGGAATTTCACACTCATAATGAAGTGTTGCGTTACCTTTTAGGTATTCAACATGTTCATTTAAGTTTTTCAGTGCTTTTTCGTCGATTACAGGACCAATGTCAGTCGAAAGTAACGAAGGATCGCCAACATGTAGCTCTTTTAATGCGCCTTTAAGCATTTCGATGATGCCATCAGCAACATCTTCTTGTAAGAACAACACACGGAGTGCAGAACAACGTTGACCGGCACTTTGGAAACCTGAGCTGATCACATCGTCAACAACTTGCTCTGGTAGAGCTGTTGAGTCAACGATCATACAGTTTTGACCACCGGTTTCTGCAATTAGTGGTACTTGAATATCGTTACGCGCAGCAAGTGTTTGCGAAATAAGCGTACCTGTTTCTGTTGAACCTGTGAACATAACAGCTTGAATTCGCTCATCAGGAACAATTGTTTTACCTACATCGCTACCACGTGCGATAACAGGTTGTACAACGTGCTCAGGTAAACCAACAGATAACATAAGCTCGATAGTACGTAAGGCAATTAAGCTTGTTTGTTCAGCAGGTTTTGCAATAACTGTGTTACCAGTCACGATTGCAGCAGCAACTTGGCCTAAGAAGATAGCTAATGGGAAGTTCCATGGGCTGATACATAAGATTACACCACGTGCTTCAAAACGCTCATCTTGTGCTAATTCTTCAGCTCGAGCTGCGTAATAGCGGCAGAAATCAACGGCTTCACGAACTTCATCAATACCATCTTTGGTAATTTTACCCGCTTCTTTAATACAGATAGCAACTAGCTCATCGTGATGACGTTCTAGAATATCAGCAATACGGCGTAGTAAGTTAGCACGCTCTTTAACCGGTGTTTGTGACCATGATTCAAATGCTTTTTCTGCATTTTCTAATAATGCTGTCATCTCTTCAGAAGAGTGAAGTTTTACATGACCAATCACTTCTTTGTGATTTGCTGGATTCTTCACTGCTAGAGAGCCTTCAGGCACATCATTTAAATCAATACGATGCTCTGCAAACCACGCATCTAGATTTTCTTTAAATGGAGTGATGACATTGATATCAGTTAAGTCCATGCCTTTTGAGTTAGCACGTTCTTCACCATATAAATCAATTGGCATTTTAATTTGCGTGTTGTACTTGTTACGTAAACCTTGCAGTGTTTCTACTGGGTCAGGTAAAAGTGACTCAACAGGCTTAGTGGTATCAACAATCGCATTTACGAATGATGAGTTAGCACCGTTTTCTAATAAACGACGAACTAAGTATGCAAGTAAGTCTTCGTGTTGACCAACAGGCGCATAAACGCGACATTGAATTTTTTCTTGGGTTACGATTTGGTCGAATAACGACTCACCCATACCGTGTAGGCGTTGGAATTCAAAGCCTTCGTGGTCGCCTTTAGCAACTTCTAAAATAGTTGCTGCAGTGTAAGCATTGTGTGTTGCAAATTGCGGGTAAAGCACATCACGTGCTTCAAGTAGCTTGATAGCACAGGCTTTGTAAGAAACGTCAGTTGTCGCTTTACGAGTAAATACAGGGTAGTGATCTAAACCATCTTGCTGAGTAGTTTTGATTTCTGTATCCCAGTATGCACCTTTAACAAGGCGAACCATTAATTTACGGCCAACGCGACGAGCAAGATCAGCAACCCACTCAACCACAAAAATAGCGCGTTTTTGGTATGCTTGAACAGCTAAACCAAAACCATTCCAGTTACCTAAATCGTCATCACTAAATACAGCTTCAATAACATCTAGTGAGATATCTAAACGATCAGCTTCTTCAGCATCAACAGTGAAGCCGATGTCGTAGCTTTTCGCTGCAAGGGCAAGTTCTTTTAACTTAGGTACGATTTCAGCAATTACGCGCTCGCGATGAGTGAATTCATAGCGTGGGTGAATTGCAGAAATCTTAACTGAGATACCTGGGCTTTTGATAGGACCACGGCCATTTGCCGCTTTACCAATTGCATGGATAGCCGTCATGTAGCTGTTGAAGTAACGCTCTGCATCTTTCATTGTGCGAGCGCCTTCACCTAGCATATCGTATGAGTAAACGTAGCCTTTTTGTTCTTTATCTGCCGCACGTTCAATCGCTTCGTCAATGGTACGACCCATAACGAATTGCTTACCCATGATCTTCATAGCGAAGTTCACAGATTTACGAATAACAGGCTCACCTAAGCGACCAATGGTCTTTTTCAGCACACCAAATTGTTGTTCTTTAGACTTGTCGCTGTAGTTAACCATTTTACCAGTTACTAACAGACCCCAAGATGATGCATTTACAAATAATGAGTCACTGCTACCTAAGTGCGAACTCCAGTCACCTTTAGCAAGCTTGTCACGAATTAGCGACTCTTGCGTTGCTTTATCTGGTACGCGTAGTAGTGCTTCAGCAAGACACATTAAAACAACGCCTTCTTCACTTGATAATGAAAATTCGTTAAGTAGTGCATCTACACCGCTTTGACCATCCTGATCGCGACGGATATTTAAAACCATTTGACGAGCACGTTCCCACGCTCGGCTACGCGCTTTCACGCCTACTTCAGCCAAAGGCAAAATATGATCAATTACCGCGTTTTCATCAATACGGTAAAAATCACGGATTTTTTGTCTTATTGGACATTCAGTTGTCAAATCGCCATTAAATAGCATATGTAACCCTCTGGTGTGTGGAGTCGAGAAATACAATTAACGCATTTCTTGCCATTGATATATTTCGTGCATTCTAATTAAAATCCAGCAGAATATGCTGGTTATATTTTTCGATTTACGATAATTTACAGGGCATACCGTTAACTTAGCCGCATAAAATTCTGTTATGACTAGTCCGAATAGATTACGCATGTTAGATCGCATCGATTTAGCAATTTTAGACGCTCTGCAAAAAAATGGCAGAATATCTAATGTGAACCTGGCAAAACAGGTAAATTTAAGCCCAAGTCCATGTCTTGACCGTGTAAAGCGTCTTGAACAAGAGGGCTATATTGAAGGCTATTATGCCAAGCTAAGTGAAGCAAAACTAAATCAAAGTTTATTAGCACATGTACAGGTATCACTTGTCACATCGAATACATCGGTGTTTAAAGTATTTCGCGAATATATTTTAAATATCCCACAAGTTGTTGAGTGCGATATGGTCGCAGGTGGCTACGATTACTTATTAAAAGTACGAGTTTCAGATATGGATGAATATCGTCAGGTATTGGGTGATTTAGTTGATATACCGGGGGTAGGCACCCATCACACTTATATGGTGATTGAGAAAATCAAGCAAGACAGTGGTTTGCTCTTTGATATCTAAATTAAACAGACAATAAAAAAGCACCTAACGGTGCTTTTTTATTGTTGATAGATTATGCCCAACCATCATATCGCTTACGGCGCGACAACATAATGGTAAGGATAATACCTAACAATAAACCAATAAATGCAATTGCGCCGCCATAGGTAAGTAGCTGACGTTTTTCTTTTGCACTGGCTGTTTGTTTAGCGTTGCGCTCAGATTCAATTGTGTTTTTAAGCGCTTGGATTTGCTCACTTAGTGCTTGGTTTTGCTCTGTGAGGGTTTTATTTTGCTCTTGTAACTGAGGCAGTTCAATTTCTGCTTGGCGTAGTTGCTCTTGCATTAAAGTCATATCATTACTTAATGCTTGAAACTGCTGTTGAATACCTGCATTTTCAGTCACAAACTTTGCTTCTACCCAGCCTTCACGATCTTTGTCGTCACGGATTTTAAAATAACCATTATCTTCAGCTGACAGTAAAGTAACTTGAGTACCTGCATCAACCGAACCTAAAATACGGTAGTTTTTACTCGGACCAGAGTGCATAAAGGTGTAGAGGTTATCGACTATGTATGCGGTGTTTTCGTTACTGCTTGGCGCTTCTTCTGCGTAACTAATAAAAGAGGTGGCCGCTAGGAGCAACCCAAAAATACACTGTTTTAACATCAATCTACCTTGTTAACGTAACCATTGCCTAGAAATGGCCAAATTTATAATTTCTTTATGTATAGAGATAGTAGGGATTTCAACTATTAATAGCAAGGAAGATATTGTAATCCATAGCCAAGCTCAAGATTAAAATTCAGGAAAAAGTTTGCATTAAGTAGCTGCTTTGTTTATTTTGAGCACTTAATTATTTTAAATGTACTCCGCAAAGCGAATGGATACTGAGATAGAACTGAAGTTTTTGGTGTCAGATGCCGTTGTTCCACTGATCCCCGCATTAATTACTCAATTTGCAAAAACCGTTACAAACAAGCCCTCACGTAGCTTACAAAATGCTTATTACGATACACCAAGCCGAGAATTGCGCGCATTAGATATTGGTTTACGTACGCGTTGCTGCGATAACCAATGCGAGCAAACCATTAAGCTTGCAGGCGAAGTGGTTGGTGGTTTACATCAACGCCCTGAATACAACTTACCGCTTGAGGGTACGCGCCCTGATTTACTTGCTTTTGATGCTGCAATTTGGCCGCATGGTATGCAAGTTGGGTCAATAGCCGATAACCTATACCCAATTTTTAGTACTAATTTTATTCGCCGTACATGGTTAATAGAAACTGACAGCGGTGCAAAGATTGAAGTCGTGCTTGATAAAGGTGAGATTTCTGCGTCGGGCAAAGTTGAACCCATTTCTGAACTAGAAGTTGAGCTAGTAGAAGGTAGTCGCCAAGAGTTATTTGCTTTAGCCGATAAGCTAGTGCGCGAAAGTAATGTACGTTTAGGCTTATACTCTAAAGCAGCTCGTGGTTATCGCCTTGCTGATGACAATCCGTTAAAAGCAAGCAAATCAATTGGTTTTGTGCCGTTAAAGCGTGATGCAACGCAAGAGCAAGCGCTTATAGAAAGCATCAACTATGCAATTCGCTTTGTGCAAAAACATGAAGCTTGTTACTTCATCAAGCCAAGCCTAAAAACCCTTAAACGTGTGACCGATGGAATTCGTTTGATTCGCCACACTTTCTGGTTGTTTGATGACATAGTAAGTAAAGATGACACTGATTTATTACGTACAGAGCTAAAATGGCTGCTAAGCGAACTAGCGTGGGTAGAAAATGCAATTCAGTTAAAAACCTACACATCTAAACGCCACGCTTATTATAAAAAAATTAATAGTGCGCCAGAACTCACGCAAGTTATCAACGACTTAAAACAGTTACAACCAAGCATCGAAGATGTACAAGAGCTGTTTCATAGTACTCGTTATAATCGTTTATTGTTACAACTAACTACATGGTTGATAGAAAAACAGTGGCGTAAATCATGGGGACAAGCTGAGTTTAAAGCGGCTGAAGAGCCCGTTGCTGATATTGCAAAGCGATTATTTGCTAAAGATTGGCACGACATGCATGAGCTCATTCCAGAGCAAAAAGTGTTTACAGACAAAGATTACTTAGCACTGCGCACGCGCCTAGAAAATTCTCTGCTTAGTGGAAATTGTTTAGGGGCGCTATTTAACAAAGACGACCGTAGTGAGTTTCGTATTCCATGGTTAGATATCTCTCATGGTATTTATGAACTAAGTACACTTGAGTATCTAAAACAGCTGTGTGCTGGTCATGAAGATTTAGAACTTGCAAAAATACAGTCTTGGTTGGAGCAAAAATCTGAATTTTTAGTAAGTGCAATGGAGCAAAGCCGTCACGCTACATTCGACACAGACCCTTACTGGCTATAAATAAAGTGCGTCTTTGCTTAATAGTTGGGTTAGCTTGGCTGAGTTTATCTGCCTGTGCTAATCCGATTGAATGGCAAATCTACAAGCAACAAGACGACATCAAGGTTAGTTATAAAAAGCATGACACCGGCATTATAGAAATTAATGCTTCTGTGCTGGTTAAAAACGCCAAAGCGAGTGACTTTATGGCGTTATTAAGTGATACAGAAAACGCGCCTAATTGGCTCGAAAACGTGAAAAGCGTAACCTTATTGGAGCGCTTAAGTCCCTCAGAAACTCTTGTTTATACCCACTTTAATTCGCCTTGGCCGGTATCAGATCGAGACTTGGTGAGTTACTCTTGTTATCGCGCTTTAGGTGAGCATAAAACTGAGCTACAAATTAAAAGCCAGCCCTATGCAAAAGCAGAAGTGGCAGGAGTTGTACGAATTAAAAACCTCACTGCATATTGGCGCTTAGAACAGCAACAAGATAATTTATTAGTGAGCCATCAAGCTTATGCAGATCCGAGTGGCTCTATCCCTTATTGGTTAAGTAACAAAGTGTCATTAAAAAGTGTTTATAAAACACTACAATCGCTCAGAGAGCAGTTAACTAATAATCAGTTTTCGCGCACCAAAACCAGCAGCATCCCCGGTAATTGCTAGCAATTAAAACAAGAGTCTTATGGTGACAGTGTAAGAGTTTATTATTATGATCAGGTTAATTCTGAGGCAGTAGGTAAAAAATGAAAGAACCAAAAATCCCCCTGGTCAATAAGCCAAATGGCCTTGGTATTGGACGCATTTTAAAAGCAACTAAATGCTCGATTAAAGGCTTTAAAGCGGCGTTTAAAGAAGAGTCTGCATTTCGTTCTGAAATTTATTTAGGACTGTGTTTGTTACCCTTGTCGGTCGTATTGGCGCAGTCACTTAATCACTGGTTAGTGTTGTTTATTCCCTATTTATTATTATTAATCGTCGAGTTACTTAACTCATCAATAGAAGCGCTGACTGACCGAGTTGGCATTGAGTATCATGTATTATCAGGGCGAGCCAAAGATATGGCCTCTGCAGCGGTGACATTGTCGCTGGTGGTTTTAGCCTTGGTATGGGGTGTGGCTGTTTACGAAAAAATAGTTTCCTACTTTTAAATCAAACACAAAAAAAGCGCCAAACGGCGCTTTTTTCATTTTATTTAACCTATTACAGGCCAGCAGCTGCGCGAAGTGCGTCAGCTTTGTCTGTGCTTTCCCAAGGGAACTCATTACGACCGAAGTGACCATAAGCCGCAGTCGGTTGATAGATAGGACGCTCAAGATCAAGCATTTGGATTAAGCCGTAAGGGCGTAGGTCGAAGTGCTCACGCACTAATTCGATTAGACGTGCTTCATCTAATTTACCTGTACCAAATGTTTCGATGCTGATAGATGTTGGCTCTGCAACACCGATAGCGTAAGAAACTTGTAGCTCACACTTGTCAGCAAGACCAGCAGCAACCACGTTTTTAGCAACGTAACGTGCAGCATATGCAGCTGAGCGGTCAACTTTTGATGGATCTTTACCAGAGAAAGCACCACCACCGTGACGAGCCATACCACCGTATGTATCTACGATGATTTTACGGCCTGTAAGACCACAGTCACCCATAGGGCCACCGATTACGAAACGGCCAGTTGGGTTGATGAAGAACTTAGTCGCGCTTGAGATAAGCTCAGCAGGAAGAACCGGCTTAATGATAGTTTCCATTACCGCTTCAACTAAGTCGTTTTGTGAGATTGAATCACAGTGTTGAGTTGAAAGAACAACTGCATCAATACCAACAGGCTTGCCATTTTCGTATGCAAACGTTACTTGAGATTTTGCATCTGGACGTAACCAGTTAAGCTCACCGCTCTTACGAACTTCAGCTTGACGCTGAACTAGACGGTGTGAATAAGTGATTGGTGCAGGCATTAAAACGTCAGTTTCATTACATGCATAACCGAACATTAAACCTTGGTCACCAGCGCCTTGGTCTTCTGGACGAGCACGGTCAACACCTTGGTTAATATCTGGAGATTGTTTACCGATAGTGTTTAGGATTGCACACGAGTCAGCATCGAAACCCATGTCTGAGTGCGTGTAACCGATTTCACGTACAGTTTTACGTGTAATTTCTTCGATATCTACCCAAGCGCTAGTAGTGATTTCACCACCAACCATAACCATACCAGTCTTTACGTATGTCTCACATGCAACACGGGCATGAGAATCTTGCTCTAAGATAGCATCTAGAACCGCGTCAGAGATTTGGTCCGCGATTTTATCCGGATGACCTTCAGAAACAGATTCAGAAGTAAATAAATGTTTTGCCATTGTATTTCTGCTCACAAATATTGCGCTCCACAAACGTCGGTAATAGCGCTAAAAAAATAAGGGGCGTATTTTATCTAAAACAAATATGTTTGCATAGTAATTTTACGCCTAGACGTCCATTTAAAATTACTAATAACGTATTGTTCTTAACAAACGCCCATAAACGGTGCATTTAATGCGGATTTTTAATTGCACTGTACCCTTACAATAAGTAAGAATGGAGCTTCATAAACAACCAGCGCAAATACATAAAGGTAGGAGAATTCATGCCATCACGCAAAGAACTTGCAAATGCTATTCGCGTCTTATCAATGGACGCAGTACAACAGGCCAAATCTGGCCACCCTGGCGCCCCTATGGGCATGGCAGATATCGCAGAAGTACTATGGCGCGATTATCTAAAGCACAACCCTACGAATCCAGAGTGGGCAGACCGCGATCGATTTATTCTTTCGAATGGTCACGGTTCAATGCTGATCTATTCTCTACTGCACTTAAGTGGCTATGACTTACCACTCGAAGAAATTAAAAACTTCCGCCAAATGCACTCAAAAACACCGGGCCACCCAGAATATGGTTATGCGCCTGGTATTGAGACCACTACGGGTCCATTAGGTCAAGGGATCACAAATGCTGTGGGCATGGCAATTGCCGAGAAAGCACTTGCTGCACAGTTTAACCGTGAAGGCCACGATATTGTTGATCACTACACCTATGCATTTATGGGTGATGGCTGTTTAATGGAAGGTATTTCTCACGAAGCCTGTTCATTAGCCGGTACATTAGGCCTAGGTAAACTAGTTGCGTTTTGGGATGACAATGGCATCTCAATTGATGGTGAAGTAGAAGGGTGGTTCAGTGACGATACACCAGCGCGCTTCAAAGCATACGGTTGGCACGTAGTAAGCGATGTAGATGGTCATAACCCTGATGCAATTCGCGCCGCTATCGAAGAAGCACGTAGCATTACTGATAAACCATCACTAATTTGCTGTAAAACAATCATTGGTTACGGTTCACCTAACAAATCAGGTAGCCACGACTGTCACGGTGCACCACTAGGTGAAGACGAAATCAAAGCATCTCGTGAGTTCCTAGGTTGGACAGGTGATGCATTTGAAATTCCAGCTGAAATCTACAGCGAGTGGGATGGCAAAGAAAAAGGTAAGCAACTAGAAGCTAGCTGGGATGAAAAATTTGCCGCTTATGCAAGTGCATACCCAGAGCTTGCAGCTGAGTTTAAACGCCGTACCAACGGTGAGTTACCAGCTGATTGGGCTGAAAAGTCACAAGCTTACATTGAAGAGCTACAAGCAAACCCTGCAAACCCAGCAACACGTAAAGCATCACAAAATGCACTAAACGCGTTTGGTCCGTTACTACCAGAATTCATGGGCGGTTCTGCTGACCTTGCTGGTTCTAACTTAACACTTTGGGATGGCTCAAAAGGCTTAGAAGCAAATGATGCAAGCGGTAACTACATTTTCTACGGCGTACGTGAATTTGGTATGTCAGCGATTATGAATGGTATTGCACTGCATAAAGGCTTTATTCCTTACGGTGCTACATTCTTAATGTTCATGGAATACGCACGTAACGCAGTACGTATGGCTGCACTAATGAAGCAACCAAGTATCTTCGTATACACGCACGACTCAATTGGTCTAGGTGAAGATGGTCCGACGCACCAACCTGTAGAGCAAATTGCAAGCATGCGTTTAACGCCTAACCTAGTGAACTGGCGTCCATGTGACCAAGTAGAGTCTGCGATTGCATGGCAACAAGCTATCGAGCGTAAAGATGGCCCAACGTCACTTATTTTCACTCGTCAAGGCCTTGAGCAACAAGCGCGTACTGCACAGCAGTTAGCTGATGTGAAAAAAGGTGGTTACGTACTTAGCTGTGACGGTGAGCCAGAGCTTATCCTTATCGCAACAGGTTCTGAAGTACAGCTTGCACAAGATGCAGCTGCAGAGCTTCGTTCACAAGGTAAAAAAGTACGTGTGGTATCTATGCCTTCAACAGACTTATTTGATGAGCAAGACGCTGCATATAAAGAAAGTGTACTACCAGCAAGCGTTACTCGCCGCGTAGCAATCGAAGCGGGTATCGCAGACTACTGGTACAAGTATGTAGGCCTAAATGGCGCAGTAGTAGGTATGACGACCTTCGGTGAGTCAGCACCTGCAGGCGAGCTATTCAAGCACTTTGGTTTCACTGTTGAAAACATCGTAAATAAAGCAAACGCTTTGTTCTAAGCTTAAGCCACTAAAATTTAAAAGCCCGCCCTGTATGTCACAGTGCGGGTTTTTTTATGCCGGTTTTGGGATCGGAATGAATCCAACACACTCGGAGCTGGTAGATTGGGTATAACGGATTGAAGTCCAACACATTCTAAGCTGTCAGCCATGATATAGTCCTTAATACCAATAGATACCTAGTTATGGTATCAGTTGAGCATGGATGTGAGATGTGTAACAAAGCTTTCAAGCCATATTTTTGAACTCAAACTAAATCAAGAATAATGCATTGGATGAGGTAAAGTAATGTCGTCGCTTATCATGCAGATACTCGTGCTAAAGCACGACCTACCACCATTGCACGATCGGCTTAAAACTGACAGCTAACCCGACTTGATTATTTCTCACCCAGCCACTCTTGAATGCTAAACCGACAACTGGCAATGTTTATACGTTAATAATAAAACATAACAGGAGTAAGTATGACTCAGTTTGACAGTGTAAGTGTTGTAAAAAAAGCGAATGTCTATTTTGATGGTAAAGTTTCGAGCCGTGTTGTGCTATTCGCCGATGGCAGCACTAAAACATTGGGCTTTATGCAGCCGGGAGAATTTGAGTTTGGTACAAATCAGAAAGAGCATATGGAGTTACTAGCAGGAGAGTGGCAAGTATTACTGCCTGGCGAAACTGAGTGGCAAGCCATGAAAGCTGGAGATTCATTTAACGTAGACGCACACGTGACATTCCGCGTGAAGGTATCAGATTTTGCTGACTACTGTTGTTCGTACACTTAATGAACTGTTGTTAACCTTTATAAAAAGCCCGTGTGATGCGGGCTTTTGCATATTTTATCCGCAACGCATGATCTAAATCATCTGTGGTTACAATCAATTACTAATTATCTGCAATTTTCGCTTGTGTTAATTCAATTCGCCCCCAATACTAACTGTGAGGTAACAAGAAAAAAGGATACCCTATGAAGATTAATATTTCTGGTCATCATGTTGACGTTACTGAGGCTGTTAGAGCTCATATCAACGAGAAGTTCTCGAAAATTGCTAGCCATTTTCCATCATTAATATCTCTCGATATTATTCTTTCAAAAGAGCATCACAAATACCAAGCTGAGATAAGCACGACCTATGAAGGCGCACGCTTATCAGTAAAAGGTGAAGACGAGGTGATGTACCCAGCAATTGCAAATGCTGCAAAAAAACTAGATGCATCATTGAAACATCGTAAAGGGCAAATGAAAGCCAAACTACACGAAAAGCCGGTCAGTACAACTCCGGAAATTGCCCACGAAATTATTCAGGAAATGGATTTAACTTAATTTTACTTAATAAAGTGCCGCGCTAGGTTTAGCTAGAATCTAGCGTTTACAATCAAACTAAGAAAGCCAACCGTTGTGAAACGTTTGGCTTTTTTGGTTTTAATATTCAGCCGTCAGATTGAAGTTTCAAAAGTTAGCGAGTTACTTGATTCGTTAGCTAACTTGCTAACGTGCTCTGCTTCCAATCTCACCTAAAACGCTGTAAGTTGCTTGTTACTAAGAATAAAACACACACAACTTATGCAATCAGCAGTATCAAATTGGCAATCTAAATTAAATGCATTAGGGCCGGGTATTTTAATGGCCACAGCTGCCATTGGTGGCTCACACTTAGTGGCATCAACACAAGCAGGGTCGTTATTCGGTTGGCAATTATTTTGGCTAATCATAGTAGTAAATGTATTGAAGTACCCATTCTTTCGATTTGGCATGGAGTACACCCTTGCGACCAAACAAAGTTTAGTTGAGGGCTACAAGCAAAAAGGGCCGGGGTATTTCTATAGTTTTATTGCGCTTAATATTGTTGCCGCTGTGGTGAACACCGCTGGAGTTTTATTATTAACGGCCAGCCTGCTGCACTACGCATTGCCTGTTACGGTTTCTGTAACGCTATTATGCTGGCTGATTTTGGCTGTGTGTTTGCTTATTTTGTTATTGGGGCACTTTAAGGCGCTCGATAATGTTTCAAAGCTAATTATGGGGTTGCTAACGGTTACGACATTAGCAGCACTAGTCGTCGCTATTAATAATGGCCCAATGGCTCCTGTTGACTACGTGGGCCCGTCGCCTTATGAGCTTGCCATGCTTGGCTTTATGGTCGCGCTCATGGGCTGGATGCCTGCGCCTATCGAGATATCAGCAATTAGCTCACTGTGGCTAAAAGAAAAGCAGCATCAACAAGCGCTGACAAAACAACAAGGCTTGTTTGACTTTAATTTGGGCTACTGGCTTACCGCAGCACTTGCATTAGTATTTTTCTCACTAGGTGTATTAGTGCAATACGGTCAAGCCCAGGCTGTGCAATTAGGTGGCGTTGCCTTTGCAAAGCAGCTAATTGATATGTACGCCCTCACTATGGGCGAGTGGGCAAGGCCACTGGTTTCAGGTATCGCTTTTTTATGTATGTTTGGCACCACGCTAACAGTGCTTGATGGCTACGCCAGAACATTAAATGAGTCGCATAAACTGCTACCGATTAAACAGTCTAAACACAGTTTAAATATGTGGTTATTACTGCAAGCATTTGCTGGCATGGCTGTGATTTTATTCTTTAAATCGGCCCTAGGCCCAATGCTTACTTTTGCAATGACCCTCGCTTTTGTCACGACCCCTGTCTTTGCGTGGCTGAACTTTAGCTTAGTGCGCTCAGAAGCCAGTATTCATCACTCAACCTTACTTCGCATATTGAGCTGGTTAGGCTTAGCTTATTTGGTGGGCTTTGCGCTGGTGTTTTTGGTTTGGAAGATAATGTAGGTTAGTAAAGTTTGCGCGATGTAAAATCGCGCCTACAATTTTAACTCAACTCCCTAATTGCATTACTAATCCCATCTAGCGTGAGTGGATACATACGGTTATCCATTAACTGCTTTATAAAATCAATTGATTGATAATAGCGCCAGTGTTCAACGGGTTGCGGGTTGAGCCAAGCGACTTTATCAAAGTGATTAGTTATGCGGTTTAGCCAAGCGCTGCCGGGTTCTTCATTCCAATGCTCAACGCTGCCACCGGGGTAGGCGATTTCGTAGGGGCCCATGGTGGCATCGCCAACAAAGATCACCTTGTAGTCGCTGGTGAACTTGTTAATCAAGGTCATGGTATCAAGTACGTTTGAGTGACGACGCTGATTATCTTGCCAAACATGCTCATATAAACAGTTATGAAAATAGTAAAACTCTAGGTGCTTAAATTCGCTATGAGCGGCGCTAAATAGCTCTTCGCAGGTATGAATGTAATCATCCATTGAACCGCCGATATCAAATAGCATCAATACTTTTACTGCATTGTGGCGCTCAGGTGCCATTTTTACATCGAGCATGCCGCCTTGCTTTGCAGTTGCGCGGATGGTTTCGGTTAAATCGAGGGTATCGCTGGCACCAGTACGGGCAAATTTACGCAGTTTTTTTAGGGCAAGCTTAATGGTGCGTGAGCCAATTTCACGGTCGCTATCAAGGTTTCGGTAGCTGTGTTTATCCCATACTTTTACCGCACGGCGATGTCGGTTTCCGTCTTGACCAATACGCACACCTTCAGGGTTATAACCATAGGCGCCAAATGGCGAAGTGCCACCGGTACCTACCCACTTATTACCTCCAGCATGGCGTTTCTGCTGCTCTTCAAGGCGTTGCTTGAGGGTTTCCATGAGTTTATCAAGGCCGCCCATGGCTTGTAATTGCGCCTTTTCTTCTTCGCTTAAGTGCTTTTCAAACTCTTTACGCAGCCAATCATCAGGCAAGGCATGTTGCTGTTTTAAGCTTTCGAGCAGATCAAGGTCGGCCACGCCACTAAAGTAATCAGCAAAGGCTTTATCAAAGCGATCAAAGTGGGTTTCATCTTTAACCATGATGGTACGCGCTAAATAATAAAACGCGTCAACATCGGCAAAAATAACCCCTTGCTTGAGCGCATTGATCAAATCAAGTAGTTCTCGCAAACTAACAGGTAAGCGGTATTCGCGAAGCTTAAAGAAAAACGCAATTAACATCTTAACGGCGGCTCATAAACGCAAGTTTTTCGATTAAGCTAATGTCTTGCTCGTTCTTTAATAACGCGCCAAACATTGGCATTAAACCGCCTTTTTGGCTTTTATCATGCAGTGTTTTAGCGTCTATATCTTCAGCCATCAGTAGCTTTAACCAATCGAGTAATTCACTGGTAGATGGTTTTTTCTTAATGCCATTAACTTCACGTAGATTAAAGAACACCTCAAGTGCTTGGCGTACTAGATCTTGTTTAACATGCGGGTGATGCACATCGATAATTTGCGCCATTTCTTCACTACTAGGAAAATCAATGTAATGGAAAAAACAACGACGTAAAAAGGCATCTGGCAGCTCTTTTTCGTTATTTGACGTGATGATCACAATCGGACGTTGCTTAGCAACAACGCGCTCACCGGTTTCATAAACATGAAACTCCATTTTATCGAGCTCTAATAGCAAGTCGTTGGGAAATTCAATATCGGCTTTGTCAATTTCATCAATCAATAATACAGGGCGTTTGTTATGTTGCTCACCATAAGTAAAGGCTTGCCATAATTTCCCTTTTACAATGTAGTTGCTGATATCGTGCACACGCTCATCACCTAATTGGCTGTCGCGAAGACGAGATACAGCATCATACTCATACAGGCCTTGCTGCGCTTTAGTGGTTGATTTGATGTGCCATTGAATTAGCGTGGTGTCTAAGCTTTTGGCAAGCTCTTCGGCCAGCATGGTTTTACCTGTGCCGGGTTCACCTTTTATAAGCAGGGGCTTTTCGAGCAAGATAGCTGCGTTAACCGCTTGTTTTAATGAATTACTGGCAATGTAGTTATCGGTTGAATTAAAAAGCACGATGTCACCTTATCTGGTCTGAGCAGTGATTAATAACGTCATGATGCCACAGTTAGTCGGCGTCTGAAAGGTATGCAAAGCGTGGTACGGTTTTACCCTCTACTATGACCGTTTCTGTAAACATACTAAGCGGGCGTGCCCACATACCAAATTCACCGTATAGCGCTTGGTATATAACAAGTGGCTCATTGCTTTCGCTGTGTGTGGCAACATACTCTACTTTGTATTTTGGGCCTTTATAATGTTGGTAAATGCCGGGTTTGATTGTCATGTGTTTATCTCGCATCTTGGAGTCATTTGGGTATAATTGCAGTTTGCACATTTTACCCTGAAACAAACTGCCTAAACTATGAATTATATTTCGTTAGATGAATACAAAAAAGCCTGGGTTTTTCGTCATAAAGATATGCCGATAAGCGCAGAAGATGCCGCACAAATAAAACCAATGACAGCTGAGCGCGCAGCGGTTTTATGGACCACTATGGTAAGCCGTGAGCATGATCACCCTGACTTTTTTGATAAAACAGATTGGTGCGGTAAAGATGACAGTTTTTCTGAAACTGTTAACTGGGAAAATGCATGGGAAGCGGGTGATGAGCAACTACCTGAAGAAATCCTTAACCATTTAGAGTGGGAAGCCAATACGACCGTGTATTTTTGTATGGCGCGCGACAATATTATCGAAACCAGCTTTGCCGTATTTAAGCGTTGTTGGCAAAACTTTATGTTTTTAGCCGATGGTAGTTTATTGCTAGGTAAAAAGCGTGATGCTGTGGTGCAGTTTTTAGAATCTGGTAATGCAAAACTGGGTAAAAAAGGTGCAGTAAAGTAGCGCTCAATAAACGCTCTATGCTATAAAACAGTCAAGCAATTGTTTTATAAGAGCGCGCATTGTCTATTTCTCATTCACAAAGTGAAACGTCACAACAAGCTGAAATTTGGCAAACAGATGCCGAACGAGCATTGTATGCACAGTTATGTAACGCGTTTTATGCTCGTGAGATCCCACGGTTAGTTGATGAACCTGATGCAGCAAGGCTAAAACGCTTATTAGCAAGTTTGCCTTACTACATAGAGCGTTTAGCGATGCGTATCGTAAGCGGTGATGCACCATTACAACTTGATTCGCAAAATGGTAGTTGGCTCGAGAAACAAAAGGCATCGCCTCCGGTCTACAGTAAAGAAGACTCAAAAAATTTTTACACTAAATATGCTAAGCGCGGGTTAATTGTTCCTGTGTTAATTAATGATGAGCAATGTACAAGGGTGCGCATAGACAGCTTAGATCAAGTAAGCGACAATAAGGTACATTGTAATGAGCTAGGTTGGTTTGATGTGTCGGGAGAGTCACTAGAACACATACCAGCGCAAATATTAAAGCCATCAAAATTGGTTATGACAGCTGCATGCTGTGGTCATCAGTGGCAATACAATAAGCGCATAACACCTAAGCGTTTGTCATTAAGAGAAATGCTACTAGCAAGTAATATAAATTGGCGTAATCTAAAACGCCCTTTGACTTAATTTAACCGCGAAGGAGTGTTCAATGCGGGTTTTTCAATTCGCCTTGTTATGTTTGGCATTATTTATTCAGTACCGTTTGTGGTTTGGCCATAATGGAGTGCAAGATTACACTCGTTTAAAACAAGCCGTAGCATCACATCAAGATACGAATGCTAAATTATTAAAACGTAATACGGTACTAAAAGCCGACATTAAAGATTTAAAGCTTGGTCAAGAGGGTATTGAAGAACGAGCGCGTAACGAATTAGGAATGATTAAACCTGGTGAAACCTTTATTCGAGTATTACCAGGTCAGCAGTATAATGAACAATAAACAAATTATTACCGCAATTGTTCCCGCTGCGGGAGTAGGGAGTCGAATGCAACATTCGGCGCCTAAACAATATATCGAGCTTGCGGGTAAAACTATTTTAGAGCATACCTTAAGCAAGCTTGCTGAGCTTGAATGCCTTAATACCATAAAAGTCGCTATTAGTGATGATGATGGCTATTTTGCCGATTTACCCTATATAGATGCGCGAATTGAACGTGTGAGTGGTGGTAAAGAACGCGCCGATTCAGTGCTAAATGCTTTGCTATCACTTGCTGACAACCCACCTGACTGGGTACTTGTTCACGATGCGGCAAGACCGTTAGTGTGCTTGGCAGATATTCAGCGTTTAATCGCTGAATGTACTGCTGCCAATGAAGGCGGTATTTTGGCATCAAAAGTAAAAGACACCATAAAGCGCGGCCATACCCACAGTGAGCAAACAGTGCCACGTGACGATTTATGGCAGGCGCTAACCCCTCAGTTTTTCCCTTACAAATTGCTGACCGATGCGCTATCAAATGCCCTTCAAAGTGGTGTGACTATTACTGATGAGGCATCGGCAATTGAATGGGCCAAACAGCCTGTTAAGCTGGTTGCTGGTCGCAGTGATAATATTAAAATCACCACCCCTGAAGATTTAGATTTAGCAGCATTTTTATTGCAAAAACAACAAAACGAGAGTACCTCATGATTCGAATTGGCCATGGCTTTGATGTACACAAATTTGGTGGCGAAGGGCCACTGGTGATTTGTGGTGAAAAAATTGATTATCCACAAGGCTTTTTAGCACATTCAGATGGTGATGTGGCAATTCATGCTTTATGCGATGCAATATTAGGTGCACTTGCAATGGGCGATATTGGCAAGCACTTCCCTGATACTGCTAGCGAATACGAAAATATTGATAGCCGAATTTTGCTACGCCACGTGGTTGGGCTTGCTAAAGAGCAAGGTTATGTTCTTGGCAATGCCGATGTCACGATTGTTGCTCAAGCCCCCAAAATGTTGCCACATATTCAAGCAATGCGTGAAAACTTATGCCAAGACCTTGAAGCAGATATTTCACAAGTGAATGTAAAAGCAACGACTACAGAGAAGTTGGGCTTTGAAGGTCGTAAAGAAGGTATCTCAAGCCATGCTGTGGTAATTATGAGAAAGCAAGATTGATGAGTGAACTAAATTACCTTTACGGCAAACCTCTTTCGAAAGCTGATTTTAAAACCACTGCCGAAGATTTTATGGTTGATGAAGACTTGGGCATTGAGTTTACAGGCTCTGGTGAGCATGTCTGTTTACAAGTGGTAAAAAAAGGTGAAAACACTCAGTTTGTTGCTAAACGTATTGCTGAAAAAGCCGGTGTTTCCCCGCGTGATGTGAGTTACGCGGGCTTAAAAGACCGTCATGGTGTATGTACACAATGGTTTAGTGTGCCAGTGCCAATTAAAAAGCATATTGAATTTAGTGAACTGAATAACGAGCAGTTTTTTGTTATTTCGCAACAGCGCCACAATCGCAAACTCAGAACCGGCTGCCATAAAGGCAACCGCTTCACCATCACTTTACGTAATGTGACTGAACCACTTGATATTTTATGCCGTATTAACGCGGTGCGTGCCGGTGTGCCTAATTACTTTGGTGAACAACGCTTTGGTCATGGTGGGCACAACCTTGAAATGGCAAAACGCATGTTTGCCGGAGAGCGTATTCGCGACAAAAAATTACGAGGTTTAGTGATCTCTGCAGCGCGCTCTTATGTGTTTAATGAAATTGTGAGCTTGCGCGTTGCTGAACATGGCCTTGCGAAAACCATGCACCGCGAAGTATTTATGTTAAGTGGCAGCAATGCCTTTTTTGAAGATAACATTAGCGACGATAATATTGCCCGCTTAGCGTCTGGCGATATCGTGATGTCGGCCCCTATGGTTGGTAAAGGTGAAAAAGGCCTTACCGAGGCCGAAAAAACGTGGCTCGAACCTTATCAGTCTTGGATAGCTGGCCTTAGCGAACTTGGTCTTAAAAACGAGCGTAGAATGTTACGCTTGATCCCAGATTCATTAGCGGTTGAAACCCTAGACGAGACAACATTAAAGCTGAGCTTTGGGTTACCAAAAGGGTGTTTTGCCACAGCCTTGTTGCGTGAGCTGGTGGACTATCAAGATGCCAGCCCAAAAGAACAAAAACAAAAGGATGCGTAGATGAAAATTTTATTAAGTAATGATGATGGTGTAAATGCAAAAGGGATCGCAGTTTTATATCAAGCCCTGACCCAAATTGCTGATGTGACACTTGTTGCACCTGATCGTAATTGCAGTGGTGCAAGTAATTCATTGACCTTAATGAATCCACTGCGTGCAACAACCTTAGAAAATGGTTTTATTTCAATTAATGGCACGCCAACTGATTGTGTGCACCTTGGTGTCAATGAGTTAATGGATGAGCAGCCGGATCTTGTGGTTGCAGGCATTAATCATGGTGCCAACCTCGGTGATGATACTTTGTATTCGGGCACTGTTGCTGCTGCAACCGAGGGACGCCATTTAGGGCTTCCGGCTATCGCCGTATCTTTGTGTTCTAAAGAAGGGAATCATTTTGAAACCGCCGCTGCTGTTGCTGTGAGTATCATTAAAGAATTAGCTTCGCACCCGTTACCAAAAGATCAAATTATCAATCTAAACGTACCTGACGTGCCACTTGTTGAATTAAAAGGCGTGAAAGTAACACGCTTAGGAGCACGCCATAAAGCCGAAACCATGACTAAACAGCAAGATCCATGGGGTCGCGATATATACTGGTATGGTACCTTGGGTGCTGAAAGTGATGCAGGGGAAGGCACTGATTTTTATGCCATTAATAATGGCTACGCATCAGTCACACCTCTTAGTGTTGATATGACGGCTAAAGAAAGCCTACAAGCCGTTGATAGCTGGTTAGCAAATATGGAGATTAACGGTGCTGACTAATTATAATCGCAGTGCACTTGCATTAGCTGAATTATTAAAGCGCGAGGGTGTCGAAGACAGTGTCGTGCTAGAGGCAATTGCAACAACGCCTCGCCATATCTTTGTTGATGATGTTTTACAGCATAAAGCCTATCAAAATACCGCATTACCAATTGGTCAAGGGCAAACTATTTCGCAGCCTTACATTGTTGCACGTATGACAGAGTTACTTCGTTTAGCTGGGGTTCGCGATAAAGTGCTTGAGATAGGCACTGGGTCTGGCTACCAAACAGCGATTTTAGCTAAAACCTTCACCAAAGTGTGCTCAGTTGAGCGCATTAAAGCACTACAGTGGCAAGCGAAGCGCCGCTTACATAAGCTTGATTTATACAATGTCACTATGAAGCATGGCGATGGCTGGCAAGGATGGCAGTCACAAGCGCCCTTTGAGGGGATCATTGTCACTGCTGCGGCAGCAACAATGCCGCACGGATTACTTGAACAACTTGCTGATGGTGGCGTGATGATTGCACCCATTGGTGAGCAAGATCAGCAATTAATGATGGTTGTTAGAAATGGCGACACATTTACAGAACATAAAGTTGCACCAGTGAGATTTGTACCTTTGGTGCCTGGTGATATTGAATAGGACCTAATACTTTGAAGTTGTTTACTAAGTTATATGATATGGCGCTTGTATGGGCTAAACACCGACATGCTGAGCGTTATTTAGCAGGGATGAGTTTTGCTGAATCTGTTTTTTTTCCGGTGCCGCCTGATGTCATGCTAGCACCGATGTCGCTTGCACAGCCAGATAAAGCATGGCGCTTTGCCAGCTTTACCACCATTGCTTCTGTGATTGGTGGTATTTTAGGTTATTTACTTGGCTTTTGGTTATTCGAACCAGTTGTTGAACCTCTTATTGCGCAAATGGGTTGGCAAGCTAAATTTGATACAGCCCTAAGCTGGTTTGAAAATTACGGTGTTTGGGTGGTTTTCTTAGCTGGATTTTCGCCTATCCCCTATAAGGTATTTACCATAGGCGCAGGTCTAATGCAGATGGCATTTTTGCCATTTTTACTTGCTTCTGCTGTTGGTCGTGGGGCACGCTTCTTTCTTGTTTCGGCACTAATGAAATGGGGTGGAGTTAAAATGGAGCAAAAATTACGTCAATATGTTGAAGCCCTTGGCTGGGGATTGGTTGTTTTAGTGGTGGTTGCGTACTTTTTACTACGATAAGCCATAAAACCATTAGTTAGTACGATAAGGAGCATTTTACGATGAGCAGGCAGATAACAGTCTATGTTACTTTGTTTACTAGTATTTTGCTCTTTGGCTGTACGTCTCGCGAAGCACCCGCTCCGGTCAATAGTTTAGATAATCATGTAAAGCCGACGACGCGCAAAGTAAATATCACAGGCTCAAAATACACAGTGAAAAAGGGTGATACTTTATATTCAATTGCCTTTAGTTCTCAACGAGATTTTCGAACCCTCGCAAAAATAAACAATATTCCAGCACCTTACACTATCTTTCCCGGCCAACGTATCTTGATTACAAAGCAGGAACAAAAACACAAAAAGGCGAAAAAATATACGAATTCGAGTAAAAAGTCTACTTTTTCCACACAAAAAAATAACAAAAAATTAAAGAAAGAGCTTGATCAGCCAAAACAACGAGAGTATGTTCAGAAACAAGCCAACAAAATAATTAGTGACAAAAACGGTAATTCTAATTCTAAAGTTGTATGGAGCTGGCCGGCTAAGGGCAAGGTCACGCGACGCTTTTCTAATAAAGAAAACGGCTTTAAAGGGTTACAGATCACTAACAAAGAGGGGGCTTCTGTTTTAGCTGCTGCACACGGAACTGTGGTATACGCGGGTAACGCGTTGCGAGGTTACGGTAATTTAATTATTTTGAAACATAATGATGATTACCTAAGTGCTTACGCGCATAATTCAACGTTGCTTGTAAAGGAAAAACAGGAAGTAAAGGCAGGGCAGAAAATAGCAGAAATGGGCAGTTCAGACTCTTCGGTTACGGCTTTGAGATTTGAAATTCGTTATCGGGGTCAAGCAGTCAATCCTGCTAAGTATCTACCTTAGCCATTAGGGTATTGATAAAAGTGATTTAGCTCAATCACATATTTGCTCGGGAGGACGCTTATGGGTCACACAGCAAAACTAGAGAAAACAACTGACGCGATTGACGATAAATTTGATGACACGGTAGTCGAAGATGATGCTTCTGAATTATTAGAAGAAGTTGATAACGAAGAAGATATATTTGCAAAAGACGAAGTTGCTAAAAACTTAGATGCAACCCAGCTGTATTTAGGTGAAATTGGTTTTTCTCCACTGTTAAGTGCAGAAGAAGAAGTATTTTTTGCTCGCAAAGCATTGAAAGGCTGTGAAGCCTCTCGCAAGCGAATGATTGAAAGTAATTTACGTCTAGTAGTGAAAATTGCCCGCCGTTATAACAATCGTGGCCTTGCACTACTTGACCTTATTGAAGAAGGTAATCTAGGCCTTATCCGAGCTGTTGAAAAATTTGACCCAGAACGTGGTTTTCGCTTTTCAACCTATGCAACATGGTGGATCCGTCAAACCATTGAACGCGCCATCATGAACCAAACACGTACAATTCGTTTACCAATTCACGTAGTTAAAGAACTAAATGTGTATTTAAGAACTGCACGTGAACTAACCCAGAAGTTAGACCACGAACCAACCGCAGAAGAAATTGCAGAGTGCTTAGATAAGCCGGTTGAAGACGTGACTAAAATGCTGCGTTTAAATGAAAAGATAACTTCAGTTGACACTCCTATTGGTGGTGAAAACGATAAAGCTCTGCTTGATATCATAGCCGATGAAAAAGGCTCTGGTCCTGAGGGAGAAGTACAAAATAACGACATTAACAAACACATTGTTGATTGGTTAGGTGAGTTAAACCCTAAACAACGCGAAGTACTCGCTCGACGTTTTGGTTTACTCGGTTATGAGCCATCAACTTTAGAAGATGTTGGTCGTGAAATTGGCTTAACACGTGAGCGTGTAAGACAAATTCAGGTGGAAGCATTACGTCGCTTAAAAGACATATTGCAACATGAAGGTTTAAGCACTGATAGCTTATTTGACCAATTCACCTGATATATAGCAAATTAGACAACAATACATAGGCTTTAGGGTCTAGAACACACAATAAAGCTGACATTGCGTCAGCTTTTTTTATATCTATGTTATACCTACAGTAAATCTTTTAATTGATACAGTAGTTGGTGTGCTTGTCTTGGCGTTAGGCTGTCTGGATCAAGCTGTTTTAAGGTTAATTCAAGCTCAGACGGTTCATCATCAAAACTTAATGTTTGTTGTTGCTGCTCAATGGGGGCCGTGACAGGTTGGTGGTTTTCGAGCATTTTTAGCTTTTGTTTGGCTTGTTGGATCACCGCTTTTGGAACACCGGCCAAGGCAGCAACTTGTAGGCCAAAGCTTTTGCTTGCTGCGCCTTCAAGCACAGTATGCATAAAGGCAATGGTGTCGTTATGCTCAATGGCATCTAAATGCACATTTACCAACCCTGTTTTTTGTTCGGCCAGCTCTGTTAACTCAAAATAGTGAGTTGCAAATAAGGTTTTAGCGGCAATTTTTGAAGCTAAATAGTCAGCTGTTGCATAGGCTAGTGATAAACCATCATAGGTCGAAGTACCGCGACCAATTTCATCCATTAGCACCAGTGATTGTGCTGTGGCGTTATTTAAAATAGTTGCCGTTTCTGTCATCTCAACCATGAAAGTTGAACGCCCTGATGCTAAATCATCGCTTGCCCCAATACGTGTAAAGATACGGTCAATATTTCCGATTTCAGCACTATCTGCAGGTACATAAGAGCCAATGTGTGCCATTAGCACGATAAGTGCAGTTTGACGCATATAGGTTGATTTACCACCCATATTTGGGCCTGTGATAATCAACATTTTACGGTCGTTATTAAGCTCCACTGGGTTGGCAATAAACGGGTCTTTCATTACCTGTTCAACCACCGGGTGGCGACCTTGTTTAATACTGATGTTATCGTTATCGCACAGTGTTGGCTTAGCATAATTAAGCGCTTGTGCTCGTTCTGCCAAATTGTTTAAAACATCTAAATCAGCCAGTACGGCAGCCATAGTTTGTAACTGTTCAATGTGCGGAGCAATAAATTCGAACAGTTGCTCGTAAAGCTGTTTTTCAAGCGCAAGTGCTTTTGATTGGCTACCGAGTACCTTATCTTCATGCTCTTTTAGCTCAGGGATAATATAACGCTCATTGTTTTTTAGCGTTTGGCGACGAATATAATCTGCAGGCACTAAATGAGAATTGGCGCGGCTTACTTCAATAAAAAAGCCATGCACTTTGTTGTAGCCAATTTTTAAAGTGCTAATGCCAGTGCGCTCTCGCTCACGCTCTTCAAGCTTTTCAAGAATATCGGTTGCACCTTGGCTTAGTGCACGCCATTCATCAAGCTCACTGTTGTAACCTGGTGCAATAACGCCACCATCACGAATAAGTACTGGTGGGGTTTCGATTACAGCACGTTCGAGTAAATCTTGTAGTTCAGGTAACTGTTGCGACTGAGCAATGATTTGGCTAATACGTGGGTCATTAGCATCCATCAGTAATTCGTGTAGTGGTGCTAGTGCTTGCAGTGCACTACGCAGGCGCGTTAAATCACGCGGTCTTGCGGTACAAAGTGCTAAACGGGCAATGACACGTTCAATGTCACCAATTTGTTTTAACGACTCTTGCAGTTCACCACATAATTGCGCATCAATAATGGCGCTAATAGCGTTGAGTCGAGAGTTGAGCTCTGTTTTACTGCGCACCGGTGTATGAATACGGCGTTTTAATAAGCGTGAACCCATCGCTGTCGCTGTTTTATCAAGTACTTGCGCAAGGGTATTTTCGTAACCGCCTGATAAGTTAACTGTAAGTTCAAGGTTTTTACGGGTGGCTGCATCTAAGATCACTGCATGTTCGTTTTGCTCAAGGGTAATGGCACGAATATGCGGCAGGGCAATGCGCTGCGTATCTTTTACGTATTGCATTAAACAGCCCGCAGCCACTAAAGCGGCATGTGCTTTGTCTACACCAAAACCAACCAGATCTTTAGTGCCAAATTGGTCGCACAGTAAATGCTGAGCAGTATCTAGATCAAATTCCCATTCAGGGCGACGACGTGCACCTTTAATGTGCTCAATTAAGTGCACATTCGCAAAGGTTTCACTATAAAGTAACTCTGCCGGTGCTAAACGCTGTAATGTTGAGCTAAATGCTTCATCAGTATTAACTTCTAATACATTGAATCGACCAGAGTTTATATCAAGATAGGCAACTCCATATAAGCCTTGCTTGTTTTGCCAAACACTGGTCAGAAGGTTGTCTTGGCGCTCTTGTAGTAACGCTTCGTCAGAAATTGTGCCAGGGGTAACAATACGCACAACTTTACGTTCCACCGGGCCTTTGCTGGTGGCGGGGTCGCCAATTTGCTCGCAAATAGCTACTGATTCACCCATTTGTACAAGGCGAGCTAGGTAGTTTTCAACGGCATGATAAGGCACACCTGCCATTGGTATTGGATCACCACCTGCTTTACCGCGATGAGTTTGAGAAATATCAAGAAGTTGCGCTGCACGTTTAGCGTCATCAAAGAAAAGTTCGTAAAAATCGCCCATACGATAAAACAATAAAATATCCCGATGCTCGGCTTTTATTTTTAGATACTGCTGCATCATAGGGGTTTGTTGTTTTATAGTGTGCGGTGCATAAAGATCAAACGACATGTATTTACCCAAAGGCTGAATATGGAATTACATCAAGAGATTAAAACACTTGCTGCGAAATTAGGAGCTATTTTAACGGATAAACGCTTATGGATCACTACCGCAGAATCATGCACTGGTGGTGGCGTTAGTTATGCGTTAACTGATACCCCCGGCAGTTCGAATTATATTGACCGTGCGTTTGTTACTTATAGCAATCTAGCAAAACAGCAATTAATAGGTGTTAGTGAGCAAACATTAAACAATTTTGGTGCTGTCAGTGAGCAAACCGTGCTTGAAATGGCATCGGGTGCTGCAAAAGCTGCAAACGCAGATATTGCAATTGCTATCTCAGGGATTGCAGGCCCCGGTGGTGGAACACTGGATAAACCTGTAGGGCTGGTATGGTTTTGTATTCATTTTGCCGGAAAAAACTACCCAAGCGAACAGGTTTTCTCAGGAGATAGAGCTGAAGTTAGACTGCAAGCTATTGTTTATTCATTAAAAACTGTAATTGAATTGATAAAATCAGAAAATTAGCTTGATACTGTGATTTCATACAGTATACTGTCTGCATTAGCCGGATTTGGAGAACAGAATGAACGATAACAAACAAAAAGCCTTAGATGCTGCTTTATCACAAATTGAGCGTCAATTTGGTAAAGGCTCAATTATGAAACTGGGCGACAACAAAGCCCTAGACATTGAAGCTATCTCAACAGGTTCACTAGGTATCGATATCGCATTAGGTATTGGTGGTTTACCTACGGGCCGTATTGTTGAAGTGTATGGTCCTGAATCATCAGGTAAAACAACGCTTACTTTACAAGTTATCGCTGAAGCTCAAAAGCAAGGTAAAACCTGTGCATTCGTAGATGCTGAGCACGCTCTGGATCCTGTATACGCTCAAAAACTGGGTGTAAACATTGACGAATTACTTGTTTCTCAACCAGATACTGGTGAGCAAGCATTAGAAATTTGTGACATGTTAGTTCGTTCAAGTGCTGTTGATGTTGTGATTGTCGACTCGGTAGCTGCTTTAACACCTAAAGCTGAAATCGAAGGCGACATGGGTGATTCACACATGGGCCTACAAGCTCGCTTAATGTCACAAGCACTACGTAAGCTTACAGGTAACATCAAGCGTTCAAATACGCTGTGTATTTTCATCAACCAAATCCGTATGAAAATTGGTGTTATGTTTGGTAACCCAGAAACAACAACCGGTGGTAACGCGCTTAAATTCTACGCTTCAGTACGTATTGATATTCGTCGTATTGGTTCAGTAAAAGAAGGCGACGAGGTTGTTGGTAACGAAACCCGCGTGAAAGTTGTTAAGAACAAGGTAGCGCCGCCGTTTAAACAAGCTGAATTTATCATCATGTATGGTGAAGGTATTTCTAAGCAAGGTGAGCTAATCGACTTAGGTGTTAAGCATAAGATTGTTGAAAAATCAGGTGCTTGGTACAGCTACAATGGCAATAAAGTTGGTCAAGGTAAGGCAAACTCAATTAAGTTCTTAAAAGATAACCCTGAGATCGCAGATGAGATCGAAGGTAAGTTACGTGAGATGCTATTACTACAGGCAACTGTACAACCAGAAGATGGTGAAGATGCAGGCCTAATAGCTGAAGACGAGCTATAAACACTACTAAAGAGTACAGTTAAGCGTGATTTGACCCGCACTTAACACAAAAAAGACCGCTACAATTGTTAGCGGTTTTTTTATGGGTGCTTATAGCTGCGATTTTATATCGCGTTTAATCACTAGATTGTTGGCGGTATTCTGTGGTTGCGTGTAGCTTTCAGCTGTCAGAACACGCGATAGTGACTGTAACTTTCCCCTTTCTAACTTTACTCTTGCAACTCTTTCATGAAAAAGCCGCAGATGATGCGGCTTTTCAGTACTTAAGCTTTAAACTTCTAGCTCAAAGCTTATAACTGCCAGTTGAAAGACACTGAGTAGTTACGTGGTGCGCCGTAATAGCCTTGTGCCCAGAACAGGCTATGAAGATATTTTTCATTAGTGACGTTGTTGATATTAAGGTTAATACTTACATTATCATTGATGTCATAAGTCGCCATTAGATTTAATAAGCCATAAGCATCTTGAGTTGTGGTAATGAGAGGGGCATTAGTATCAGCATCACGAACTTGTACACGCTTGGTGTCGTCTTGCCATTGATAATTTAAGCCAAAAGTTAAGCCATCAACTTCAGGTACTTTGTGTGTTACAGCAAGTTTGAATTGATTTTCTGGTGTGTAGTCTTTAACTAGCTCATCACCATCAATATTTAAATTACTGTAACTGAAACTCGCACTCAAGGTATCGTTAATTTGACCGCTTAATTCTACCTCAAAACCATCACTGTTTATGCCATCAGCACCATAATAACGTGTATCATCAGGAAGTGAGCCTGGCACGGCAACAGCAAGACCTTCCTGTTTAGCATCAAAATAGGCAAGAGTAACAAATAAGTTATCATCAAGTAGCTGTGCTTTTACACCAATCTCGCTGCTTTTACCTGTGATTGGGTCTAAGTAATCGCCATTGATGTCACGTTCAGTTTGTGGCACAAAGGTTTCAGTGTAGCTTGCGTAAGTTGATAAGCTTTCGTTGATATCATACACAGCACCGAAGTAAGGCACAGTTTGCTCACTGTCTTTATCTTTTGCTTTACCATATGACTCGCCCTCTGTTTCCCAGTTTACTTGGCTTACACCAGCTAAAATACTGAAAGCATCTGTGGCACGGATACGTGTTGAAATATACGCAGAACGTTGACGGCTGGTGATATCAGCACCTGTTAAACCATCAGTAAGTGTTGGCACTGGCGCAACACCATTCCACCCACCTAACTCCGGCATTGCAGGGAAACCATTACCAGTCGTGTAGTCATAGAGTGATTTATCTTTGTAATCAATATCTGCTTGGTTTACGCCAAAAGATAGGTCATGTTCCATACCAAATAAATCAAATTTACCCGTTGCGTAAATATCTAAAATGTCGTGCTTATCTTTGTGGTCATATTCACTTGCGTAACCTGTTAAGCCAAGACCTGTTTCTCTGTCTGGGGTACCGTAAACATAGAAAAGTTCTGAGTCTTGCTCATTTTCTAAGTGTGCGTAGCTTGCTTTTAAGAACCAAGTATTGGTAATTGCTTGCTCAATTGATAAAAACAACTGCTCTGTTGTGTTATTCCAGTATGACCAATCAGACGCTGTGCTGGTTGATGTATCAAAGTTTGTTGCAGTACCATCGCTATAATAAAGCGGTAGCGCGCCCCAGAGTGGGCTGTCGGCATCTTTCTTTTGATTTACATAGTTAGCAGTTACAACTGTGCTATCAGTAAGCTGACCTTCGTAGGCTAGGTAATAAATTGTTTTATCTTGCTCGTAACGGTCAAGGTATGACTCTGTTTTGTGCTTGGTGAATACAGCACGCACTGCATGGTTTTCGTTGATAGCAGTTGATGCATCAAGCTCTAGACGTTTGTTATCCCATGAACCATACGATACAGATGCATTTACTTGTGTTTGGTAAGTAGGGCGCTTTAGAACCATGTTGACGGTTGCAGATGGGTTACCAGCACCTGTCATTAAACCATTGGCACCACGTACAATTTCAACACTATCAAAAATAGAAGTATCTAGAGTACCTTGGATTGAACCGTTATCTTGTGGCATACCCATGCCATTAACTTGGAAGTTAGTGATCTCAAAACCACGGGCTTTAAAATAAGTACGGTCAGTTTCGATTTGTTCAACAGTCACACCAGGGGTGCTTTCTAATACGGCATTTAGGTTATCGAGGGAGAAATCATCCATTAATGCACGTGAAACAACAGAGATTGACTGTGGTGTTTCTTTAATTGTTAGTCCTAACTTAGTTGCTGACTGTGCTTCTTCGGTGATGTAATTTTTATGATGCTGGCCATAAACAGCTATTTTTTCAATAGCTTGTTCTTCTTTTTGTTGTTCAGCTAAAGCGTGTCCACTAAGTAGTGCTGAGGTCACTAGGCTTAACTGCGATAAGCGCAAAAATTTTGTTGATGACATGCAAAGTTCCAATTAGTTCAATTAATAATGAAATTAACGCGTAATCTAAACTAAATGAGAACGATTTGCAATTAAGTTTTTGTAGGACTTGAAATGTTTTTAAAAATGCAACGCAGGAGAATCCAAACGCTTGATAAAAAAAAGCGGCCGAAGCCGCTTCAGGAAGTAAAACTTTTAATTTTAAAACACGTATTTTGCAGAAAATTGCAGACGATCCATATCGCCATCAGTGCCACTTTCAAGCTCACGCTCTGCATGTTTGAATTCAACCCCAAAAGTCAATTTTTTAACTGGTGAATACAATAGGTTAGCGCTAAAGCTTTGGCTTGTCTTTGTTGGGTCAATAGACATAGCTAATAAGTCGGTATTGTTATCAGCAGAGAAGAATGAATACAGGAAGGTTGAGCGCCATTGGCTGCTCCAGTTTTGTTGATAAGCAATAAAGCCAGATGTTGAATCAATCGCATCTAGATCATCGCCATCAAGTACCGCACCATGAGCAACATTTAAACCAACATAGCGGCCTAAACCAGAACCTTGTGTAAGCATAAATTTAAGATTATTTTCACCAAAATTTACTTTACCTGATGCGCTGATACCAAACGATGATGTATCCGCATCAATGCCATTTTGTTTATAAGTAAGCTGGCGTGCCAGACCTGTTACAACAAGCTCACCCCAATCAGCCTTATGGGCATAACGTGCTGTAAAGTCAGGCATTGAAGCATCATCAGTCGCCACACGAGCACCACCTACAGTGACTGTGCTTTCTGGGTTTTCAACAGAGAATGACCAGTTACCTGTTGTATAGCGAATTTGTGCTTGGCGAGCAAACACAGTACCTTCTGCTGGGCCAACAAAGTCTAAGGTTTCAGGAAGGGCACCAACGTTTTGGAAGTTTGACCAAGCTTGACCAAATAACCATCCATCATAAGTTACAAATGCTTGGCGTATACGCGGTGCATAAGAGTTTGTAACACGCTCATTTCCACCTGGTGCAGAAGCAAGGAAATCGATTTCTATTTTGGTTTTAATTGTTTTCCCATCATCTAATTTAGTTGCTGTGCCTAGGCTAAATCGAGACTGGCGAGCATGCATATCAAAGACAGCATCACTGTCGCTGTCTGCGCCCACGGGGGTCGTACTTGGGACATAGAAGTCACGGCCAATGCTGCCACCGGCTGGTACACCTGCAGAGTAATCACTCCACATCGCATCTAGTTTTACATAGCCACCATAAGAAACGTCGGTGTTACCAATGGTTGCAGCGTTAGCGGTACCTGCAAGTGCACATAAAACAGCCGAAGCTGTCAGTGTTTTTAATGCGGTTACTTTTGTTGTTGTCATAATGTGTATTCCTGTCGAAGCTACTTGTTGATTGCATTAATGTTGTTGTATCACTGTTGTTTAAGAAATGACTTCTCTCAATTATCTATTGGTCTATTAGACTAAGGTGGTAAGCGACTCAAAATCGCTTACCTGCGAACATTGGACTAGATTATAGAAGGCGATTTCGAAGTTTTTTGTGAAATGACAAGATATACAACTAAGGTCTAATACTTTCAGGGGCTTTGCTGAGTGATCCTTGAGGCAGGCCGAAGGCAAGTAATTAAAATGGAGACGACAACAATGTCAGAAAGTATCTATCCAGTACCAGCGCATATCAAGAATGCAGCATTAGTTGATAACGATAAATATAATACAATGTATAAGCAATCTATCGATGACCCTGAAGGATTTTGGCGAGAGCACGGTAAACGCCTTGATTGGTCAACTCCTTATAATAAAGTAAAGAACACCTCATTCGACAAAGGCCACATCAGCATCCGCTGGTATGAAGACGGCCAACTTAACGCTTCATATAACTGTATTGACCGCCACCTTGCTACTAAAGCAGATAAAACAGCCCTTATTTGGGAAGGTGACAACCCTGAACACAGCGAAAATATCAGCTACCAACAACTTCACGACGAAGTAGCAAAATTGGCAAATGGCCTTAAAAAGTTAGGCGTATCAAAAGGTGATCGCGTTGCTATTTACATGCCTATGACACCGCAAGCTATTTACGCTATGCAAGCATGTGCGCGTATTGGTGCGATTCATTCTGTGGTATTTGGTGGTTTCTCTCCATCAGCGATTGCTGACCGAATTAATGACTCAGGCGCTAAAGTGGTAATTACTTCAGACGAAGGTCGCCGTGCTGGCAACTGTGTACCACTTAAAGCAAATGTTGATGAAGCGGTATCACAAGACTCAGTAACTACGGTTGAACACGTTATTGTGCATCAGTTAACCGGTGGCGAAGTTGAGTGGAATAGCCACGATGTTTGGTGGCATGAACTTGTCGCTGACCTACCTGCTGAGTGTGAACCAGAGCCAATGAATGCAGAAGATCCGCTTTTCATTCTTTATACCTCTGGCTCAACAGGCCAACCAAAAGGGGTGGTTCATACTACCGGTGGTTACCTCGTTTATGCATCAATGACACATGAATACGTGTTTGACCTAAAAGAAGACGATATCTTCTGGTGTAGCGCTGATGTGGGCTGGATCACAGGGCACAGCTACATTGCCTATGGGCCATTAGTAAACGGTTGTACGCAAGTGGTTTTTGAAGGTGTACCAACGTATCCAACGGCGGGTCGTATGGGTGAAGTGATTGATAAGCACAACGTGACTATCCTTTACACTGCACCAACAGCTATCCGTGCTTTAATGGCGAAAGGTGATGAGCCAACAGCTACCTCAACACGTAATAGTTTACGTATCATGGGTTCAGTGGGTGAGCCGATTAACCCTGAAGCGTGGGCTTGGTATTACGAGCACATTGGTAACGAAAACTGCCCAATTGTAGATACGTGGTGGCAAACAGAAACTGGTGGCATCATGATCACACCGTTACCAGGTGCGACAGATATGAAACCAGGTTCAGCAACTCGTCCTTTCTTTGGTATTGCACCGGCACTTTTTGATGCTGAAGGTAATACATTAGAAGGTGCGGTTGATGGCAACCTTGTTATTTTAGATAGCTGGCCGTCACAAGCTCGTACAGTTTATGGTGACCATGAACGCTTTGAACAAACCTATTTCTCAGCTTACCCTGGTGTGTATTTCACCGGTGATGGTTGTCGCCGTGATGAAGATGGTTACTACTGGATCACTGGCCGTGTGGACGATGTACTTAATGTATCAGGCCACCGCCTAGGTACGGCAGAAATTGAAAGTGCATTGGTTGCTCACGAAGCTGTAGCAGAAGCTGCTGTAGTTGGTTATCCGCATGACATTAAGGGTCAGGGCATTTATGTTTACATCACACCAAATGAGGGTGTTGTAGTGAGCGATGAACTAACAAAAGAAGTGCGTAACTGGGTTCGTAAAGAACTAAGCCCAATTGCTTCACCAGATATGATCCAATGGTCTCCGGGTCTACCGAAAACACGTTCTGGTAAGATCATGCGTCGAATTTTACGTAAAATTGCGGCAAATGAGCATCAACAGCTAGGTGATACATCAACTCTTGCCGATCCAAGTGTGGTAGATGAACTAATCGAAAACCGATTAAATCGTTAAAATCACGTTAAAAACTTGATTAGAAGTTGATTCTAAACGTAGTATATCGGCTGTCACTTAGAAATAGGTGTCAGCCGAATTTATTAGGAGTGAACCATGAGTCAGTTTTTAATAGCGGACGATCATCCGTTATTTCGTGAAGCGCTGAAAGGGGCATTAAGTGCTAAGTTCGCTGATTTAGAAGTGTTTGAATCGGAAAACTTTGAGACCACTTTACAGGTGTTAAACGAACAAGAAGATCTTGATATCTTACTACTAGACCTTCACATGCCAGGCAATGGCGATTTATACGGCCTTATTCGCATTCGCGAAGATTATCCTAGCTTACCAATTGCTGTTGTTTCTGGCAGCGAAGATATTAACGTTGTCTCTAAAGTAATGGCCTATGGTGCAATGGGATTCATTCCAAAATCATCATCGTCAGATGATATTGCCATGGCAATCAACCACATTCTTGAGGGGGATGTGTGGCTACCATCAGAATTAAAAGATAAAGTCTCTGATGTTGATGGCGAAGATAAAGAAATTGCCGCTCAAGTTGCATCGCTTACGCCACAGCAATATAAAGTTTTACAATACTTACACGAAGGCTTGTTAAACAAACAGATTGCTTACGAGTTACACATTTCTGAAGCGACAGTGAAAGCACACATTACAGCAATTTTTAGAAAGCTAGGTGTGTATAACCGTACTCAAGCGGTATTAATTGCCTCTAAATTACAACTAGAGCCTATTGAGTCGGCATAACAAAAGATAATAACAACAATAAAGAGGCCATACAGCCTCTTCATTTTATTGCTTAAGCGAACACCACGGTTCGATTTCCATTGATAAACAGTTTATGTTCAGACGCGAGTTGCAGCGCTTTGCAAAACACCGTTTTCTCAACATCTTTCCCCATTTTTGCCATCATCTCAGCGGTATCCGCATGGCTAACATGTGTCACATCTTGTAAAATAATCGGCCCTTCATCAAGCTCGTTATTAACAAAGTGAGCGGTCGCACCAATTATTTTTACACCGCGCTCAAATGCCTGATGGTAAGGCTTCGCACCAATAAAGGCAGGCAAAAACGAATGGTGAATATTAATAATCTTACCTTCAAAGCGCGCCACAAATTCAGGGCTTAAAATACGCATATATTTAGCAAGGCCGATAATGTCAGGCTGATAGCTGGCAATTAAATCACCCACTTGTTGATCATGCTCAGCACGGCTTAAACCTTCGTGCGATACTACATGAAACGGCACGCCAAAGCCTGCAGCCAGAGGAGCTAAGTCTGCATAGTTGGCTATCACAGCCAGTACTTCGATGTTTAATGCTTTTTCGAATTGCTTTAGTAATACACCACCTAAACAATGTGCTTCTTTGGTGGCCAGTAATACCACTTTGGTTTTTTCACTGCTGTGCAGGGCAAGCTCTGCGCCATCAGGAAGTAGCTCAGCAAGGCTTGGTAAAAAATCATCTGAAATAACGCCGCTTAACTCTGTACGCATAAAAAAGCGTTTAGCGTCTTTATCTACAAATTCGTTATTACGTGTAATGTTTAAATTATGCTGATGACAAAGACCGGTGATCTTGGCAATTAGACCAACATCATCATCGCATTGTGTGGTTAAAATCGTGTTCATAGTCCTCATTCTAATCCCGTTTGTGTGAGCCTCATTATTTGCTAATTTTTTAGCGCTGCATAGCGCAAATTGAACTATCTAATAATTTATCTGACTTCATTGTCTAACCTTACAAAATGTAATCATTATTTACTTTTCGTGTAAAAGTAAGCTGCTTTCACTATAAATGTGATTTTCTGTCCATAATTATGATTAATTGAGTGCCTTTCTATACCTTTTTCTACACTTTTTAACCTTAACGTAAGTAACTGTAAGTGAAGGTAATCGTTTGTAAAACATAGAATTTTATTGCTTTGGTTGAGTCAAAGTAGATTATTACAAACAATAAGGAATAAACTTCATGAAAAGTACTCTGCTTAAAACAATTGTTGCCACAAGTTTGCTTTCGGTGCTGGCTGCCTGTTCTAGTGACGACAGCAGCAATAGCAACAGCGGCTATGTGCAACTGTACAATGGCTCTTATAATAGCCCCTATACACGTTTATTTGTTGATGACACTGAACGTTCGGGCGCAGATTTTGGTGATGTATCAACCCGCCATAATTACAGCTCGGGTGAGTATGAGCTGAGTTTTCAGTATGTTGATGTCAACGATAGCTATATCACTATTGATGAAGAAACCATTAAAATTAAAGACGATCAAACCCAGTTGCTAGTAATGAATGGTGATTTTGCTGAGCCAACATTCACTGAGCTAAGTGTGCCATCTTCAAGCGATGAAGATGAGTTTAATGTTGGCTTTTTTAATATCGTCGGCGAAGACAATATTTACGACGTTTACATTGCCACTGATGACGGGTTATTTGATACCGCTGAGTTACTGATGACTTCGCAGTACCTTGTAGAGCCAGAACTATCTACGCTTGAGGAAGGTTATTACACTATTTATGTCACTGCTAGTGGTAGCACTGATGTGATTTTTGAATCACCAAAATTGTATTTTAATGATGAAGCAACTTACATGGCGATGATCCGCCCAAGTTATGCAACAGAAGAAGACGGCATTACCCTTGATGTAGTGACGGCAAGTAGCTCGGTGACTCAACTAAACCACCAAGACGCACAAGGCCAGTTGCGATTTATTAATACTATTGATGATTACACACAAACCCAATTTAAAGTAACCAGAGGAACAACGTCTACCAATACCGAAGTTGTAAGCAACGATAGTTACTCTGAATACATGAGTATGTCACCAAATAGTTACAGCGTAGCCATGTTAGATGAGGCTGGCGACAAGATTGTTGATAACTTCTTAATGACATTAGAGCGTGAGCAAAGTGCGGTTGGCCTATTCTACAATGACAAAGACTACGGCCCTCGTATGATGACCATTGAAGAAAACCTAACACCTAGCAGCTATAGCCACACAGTTACTGTGGTTAATTTAATTGATAACTATGCAGGGCAACAGATTGACGAAGTCGATGTGTATTTCACTCTCAATGGTGAAACCGTTGATGATACTAGTAATGTCGTTGAAGGTTTAGATCAATACGACCAAAAAAAGCAGGTGGTTGATAACGAAGTTTATACAACCTATGTGGTGTTTGAAGACAACGGCCAGCAGATTGTGCTATTGCAACAAAGCGACATGGATTTTACCGAAGAAGGTAACTATATCTTGGTGATTGAACATGATGAAACCACTGATTCAGGTTACAAAATGACCTTAGAGCGAACGGTGACTGAGCAGTCTTAATTGGCTTGAACGCAATATCGTTGTTTCTTTACTCTTGCTAAGTGTTTATTATATAAACAATTAAGGTTTTTGCTTTTTTGTTTAAAGCGTACACATGGAGTGAGTATGGACGACGGTATTGCGTTACTAGTATTACTAGCACTAGTTGTTGTAGGTGGCTCAATTGCTGGCATTATTGCCTTTTTTCAACTCTCTAGTTTGAAGCGTGAAGTAGCTGCTCTTCGAGTAGAACTTAACGCGACCTATATCCATAATTCACAAGCAACTATTGTAAATTCGTTTGATAATTTAAACGAAGATCTGACCGACGCTGCAAAACGAGAACCAAAGCCTGAAGCCATCAATAAGCCAACTGAGGCAATGGCTAAAAAGCCACAGCAAACGAAACCCAAGCCTGCAACTTTTAATCCGCTAGTTAGCCAACTAGTTACACAAATCAAAGCCAATTGGCTAACTTGGGTAGGAGCGGTTGCACTTGCCTTTGGTGGTATCTTTTTGGCCCGCTATTCACTTGAAGCCGGTTTATTATCCGAAACCATGCGACTCATACTTGGCGCTATTTTTGGCCTGAGTTTAATTGTTACAGCTGAGGTTTTACATCGTAAAGGTATTACCTTTGAAGGATTTAGCAACTATATTCCCGCGGCGCTGGCAAGTGGCGGCTTTATTAGTTTGTTTGCATTGACCTTGCTGGCCTACAGTCATTACGGCTTACTACAAGCCTTACCAGCATTTAGCATTTTAACCTTGGTTTCTTTGGCTGCAAGTTGGATGGCATTACGTTTTGGCCCCGTGCTGGCTGTAATTGGTATTATTGGCGCTTACAGTGTGCCTTTATGGGTAGATACTGGGAGTAATGACTTTATTGCACTCCTTACTTATGTTGCTTTTGTCAGTGTATCAGCTTCGCTAGTCGCACATTACGTAAAACGGCATTGGCTGTGGTATTTGTTATGGGCGGGGCATTTAGGCTGGTATTGCTTAGTTGCAATGAGTGCAACTAAAAACCTACACTGGTTTATTAACCTTTATGCGCTGTTTAGCATTGTATTGTTAATTGCAATTCCACGTTTAGGGCTAAGTATTAAACAAGTTGAATACCGCCCACACCGCTTTAAAACACTTCTGAAACAACTGCCCGACAACCCTCTGTTATTAGCAGTTGTCATGCCACTTTATCTTTTACTCATTAGTCATAATGATCTGCTTACTTGGCAGCTTAGTATGTTGTCGTTAGTGGCTTTACTGTTGTTTTTGGTATTAAAAAACAGTGCATGGGATCACTGGCTGATAATTGCTGTAGTGAGTGTGGTGTGTTTGCTAACAGGGCAATACAATGCTGTTGATTACTCTGAGCAGCTTTTTGTTTTTAGACAAAATTACGGAGCAGGGCTGTTTTTTATTGCTTTGTTTGCTGGTTATGGTTTTTTGTTTGGTCGTAAATACCCTAAACGCTTTGGCTTTACCTTACTCGCTTCACTTTCAAGCTTTGTGATTATTAGTTGCTTATATGTCATCACTCCTGATCATGCCTTAATGACGGCATACCCGGTTTGGTGCTTTGTATTACTGGCACTGTCTGCTTGGTTATTTAAGTTATCAATTAATAGCACGAATCCAATGCAGGTATTTAGTTACTGGCTTGGCGGTAATGCCAATATTAGTTTGGCGTTAACCATGCTTCTTGAAGGGAGTAGCTTAACCTTAGCGCTTGCTGCGCAGGTGTTGTTGATCAGTTTTTATGTCAATAAACAGTCACTCAGCATACCTACTTGGCCGCTAAAAGGTTTAGTTGGCGCTTTACTAGTTAGGTTAAGCTTTGCACCTTGGTCAGCTGATTACAGTGATGCGCTATTACTTGGTGTGCACTGGAGTTTAGTTGTTTACCCTGTGTCTGCTTGCTTATTTTACTTGGCAGCAAGACACTGGCAGCAGCAATCTGTTCGGGTGTGGCTAGAAGGTGCTACGCTTCATTGTATCGCTTTATTCATTACCACAGAGACGAGCTATCAGTTAGTGGGGCACTATCCTGACTTTGAGAACTTGTCTGTGTATGAGCATATTTTATTAACCTGTAACTGGGGTATATTGGGTTGTGTTTATTTACTGCGTTCACGTTTTACTGCGCAATTAGCTAAGCTCTATCAAGTGGCAGGTTTTGCGTTATTAGCATTAAGCGGATTGTTAGTTCTGAAAAGCTTTACCGCTGTAAATCCGTTTTTTGAGCCGATAAATATTGGCAGTTGGCCGATTATTAATTGGCTACTATTACTTTGGTTAGTTCCAGCCATCATTGCAATTTGGGCAAGCCAGCTGACAAAATCTCAGCGCTTTTTGCATAAGTTTTTTAGTGCACTTGCAGGTGTGATGAGTGTTTTATATATCAATGCGGAAATTCGCCACAACTGGCAAGGAGAGTATATAAATCTTGCTTTACCGACCTCAGATGCAGAGCTGTATAGCTACTCTTTAGTTTGGCTTATTATTGGTGCTTTGGTGGTCGTGGCGGGGCAGTTAAAAACTATTACGGTTTTACAAAAGCTAGGTCTTGGTTTATTAGCGCTGGTGGTATTAAAAGTGTTTCTGATAGATATGGCAAACTTAACCGGATTATTGCGTGCTATTTCGTTTATCGGCTTAGGCTTGTCGTTAGTTGCACTTAGTTGGTTGTTCCAAAAATTTAAGGCAAAGCCTACTGCTTTGCCTTAAATAAAGGGAATACATGGTGTTAAGTGCTATGGTTAAGCAGGGCTTTGAGTTTAGCTGGCTTAACGGGTTTGCTAAGGTAATGAATTTGCTCAGCTTTGGTTTGTTGTTTTAGCGCTTCATCACGTACTGCTGTGATTAAAATTGCCGGTACTGGGCTTTGCCAAATTTCCCTTAACGTTTTAATTAGCGTAATACCATCGCAATCATGGCCAAGCTGATAATCCATTAAGATCACATCAGGTGCGCCGTGGTCTTTAGCATAGGCCATGACAGTTTCAACTTGATCAAAGAGCTGATAATTGGCTTGCCATTTTTGCAACAGACTTGCCATAGCATTTAAATTCTCCGGATCATCATCAACCGCAATAATGTTCATTGCACTGCGATTTTCAACGCCTTTTTTAGGTGTGTCTTTTTGCTGAATAAACTGGCTTTCACCATATGGCACTTCAATACTAAAGCGGCTACCTTTGCCGGGCGTTGAAGTGACATCCATGCGTAGCGAAAGCAAGTCGACCATCCGTTTTACTACCCCTAAACCAAGTCCAACTCCTTTGTTATCGCCCGCTTCAATACGGTAGAAGTCATTAAATATTTTTGCTTGCTCCACTTCACTTATTCCCGGGCCTGTGTCCCAAACTTCAATACGTAAATGGTGTTTGCGTTTGCGACACGCAATTAAAACTCGGCCGCTTTCGGTATACTTAACCGCATTTGACACCAAGTTTTGAATAATTCGTCGCAAATAGGTGATATCGCTGTGTACGATTGTCCCTTTTGAACGCACTGTAAGCTTTAAGCCTTTTTCACTCGACATAATGGCGTATTCATTTTTTAGCGGTGCAAGTATGTCATCAATACTAAAATGACGTGGCGTTGGGGTCATTGCCCCTTGCTCGAGCTTGGCAATTTCTAACAGCGCCGACATCAAATGCACCGTTGAATCTAAGCTTGCACCCAGCTTTTCAAAGTTATTTAAGTTGTTGCTCGAAAGGGTTTTATCATCAATAGCTGCAAGGTATAGGCGCGCCGCATTCAGCGGTTGTAAAATATCGTGGCTAGCCAAGGCTAAAAATCGCGTTTTACTGTCATTAGCTTGTTCTGCCTCTTTTTTGGCTAAAGTAAGTGCTTGCTCAGTTTGTACTCGGCTATCGATTTGCGCTTGTAAATCTCTATTTATGGTGCGTATTTCTTGGGTACGCGCTTCGATGCGGTTTTCAAGATCCATGTTTACTTCTTCGAGGGCGTTTTGCGTTTCGATATGCACAGTAATATCAGAGAAGCTTGTCACAAAGCCGCCATCAGGTAATGGGTTACCTATCATTTCAAATACTTGGCCATTTCGGCGGTGGCGAATAAAGTGATGAGGTGTGCCGTTTTTAAGATGCTGTACACGCTTTTCTACATGACGTTCAACCTCACCCGGACCACATTCACCTCGCTCTGCGTTATAGCGGATCACTTCTTCAATTGGTTGGCCAACCTCTAGAAATTCATCAGGGTAGTTAAACATTTCGGCATAGCGTTTATTCCAAGCAACCAAATTTAGCTCTTTATCAACAACCGAAATACCATGACTGAGGTTCTCAAGGGATGTGAAAAGTAAATTTTGATTAAATTGCAGTGCTTGTGTGGTTTCATCAAAAAAGTTAACCACTTCTTCAAATGCCATGCGTTTACCAGAGGCAACCGTGTGGATCAGCGCTTGTGCTGAAGATGCGCCAAGCACACCGGTTAAGGCTCGCTCACAATAAGCGATAAACTCAGGGTCTGGATGTGCGTTGTTGTCATCTAAGTTATGTGACAAAGCAAAGTGAGCCAGTACTTGTTGCGAGCGTTGAACGCCTAAAAAGGTTTGTAGCAGCACTTTAAAGTCGTAAACGGTGGCTTTAACGTTTTTATTTAAGCGTCTGGCAAATACAGCTTGCTCTTTAGGGTTAACAAAGGCTGCAGCCTGAATCTTATCAATTAAACGCTCATCTGCACCGAGCGAAAAACTAATATAACAGCCAATATTGGCAAACAAGGCGATTAGGGTGCCACGCGTAATAAGTGTTTGTTGCAGCTCCGTATTTAAGCTATTACCCGCATCTAAAATAGGTAACATTAAGAATAATACCCAACAAATGAAGCCTGCTAATAATCCGGCATAAACGCCATAAGCGTGGCCTTTTCGCCAGTATAAGCCGCCAACAATGGCTGGGAGTAATTGCGACACCAAAGAAAAGGCCACTAACCCCATACTTGCCAGTGCTTTACCATGACCAAACCATTGCTGGTAGAAATACGACAAAATCAAAATACCGGCAATGGTGAAGCGCCTCACTAATAAAATTTGTGATTTATAGCTGCTGGTAATGAGGTTACGTTTAAATTTACGGCGTAGCATTAACGGTAGTACCACATCGTTTGAGATCATGGTGCTGAGGGTGAGTGTAGCCACTACAATCATTGCCGTGGCTGCTGAAAGACCACCAATAAATACAAAAGTCGTTAAGAAGGCATTTTCATGGATCAGTGGCAGGGCTAATACAAAGCTGTCGGGCGAAAATCCACTGCCAATACCAGGGTGAATAGCGGCAGTTGCAATAGGGAAAATCATTGCCGCAGTTAGCAGTAAATACAACGGGAACGCCCAACGTGCAGTAAAAAGATGGCGTTTATCTTGGTTATCAACCACGGTGACATGGAACTGCCTTGGTAAACAGATAATCGCTGCTGCCGCCATCATTGATTGGCCGATAAAGTTGAAGCTAAAAAAGTCAAAATTATGCCAATGCTGCCAAACTGAACCTGTTAATTGCTCTGCTTGTACCTCACTGAGGTTAAACAAAGTGTATAGTGCAAGTCCTGCCACAGCGACTAAAGCTAGTAACTTCACCATAGATTCAAAAGCAACAGCGAGCATCAGCCCTGAGCGATATTCGGTAACATCCACTTTGCGGGTGCCAAAGAATATCGCAAACATTGCCATGATTAAGGTTGCAGATAACGCCAACATAGAGCCTGAAATACGGCTATCGTTTTGTAGTAATAAGAAACTACCACTGAGAGCTTTTAATTGCAGAGCAATGTAAGGAATCGTCGCTAATAAAGCGATAATTGTCACCATAATGGCGGTAGTTTGTCGTTTACCGTAGCGCGCTGAAATAAAGTCGGCAATCGTGGTGATATTTTGCTTTTTACTTACCAAAACTAATTTGCGCAAAAAACCTTGGCCAAAGAAAAATAGCAACGCAGGACCAATTAAAATCGGTAAGTAATTCCAACTGTTAGTAGCGGCTGTTCCGACTGAACCGTAGTAAGTCCAAGACGTACAGTAAATGCCTAGTGAAAAAGAATAAACAAATGGATGGTGACTAATTCTTTTTGCAAGAGGAGTGGTTTTGTCCCCCCAATTTGCCAACCAAAACAACACGCCAATGTAGGCGAGTGCAACAAATAAAAGCGCAGCTGTCATGTTTAAATTCAGTAATTATTGTAATAACACTACCTTACCAGAATTATGCGCGATTTCGATGGCTAGATTTTTTGCAATAAAAATTAATAAAAAGTAAGTTGTTGATAATAAATGGATAGTTCTGTTTTATGCACGGTTATTAGACTAATGTCGCAGATCATTCGTTTTTACTATTTTCGCTATTTCGCAAATTTATCTTCATAGGTTAAGTTGTTGTTAATTATTGTTTTTTACTATTTATTAACAAATGGTGTTTTACAGTTTACGTAAACGTAAACCGACTGTTACGACTATGGTCTCAATTCCATAAATCAGAACCCTTGCTAACTTAGTTAATGACAACTAATACCACTCATTACTTTTTTGTAATGCATAAGGGGATAAAAATGGCTTTTAAAGATGAAGAACAAGCAAAAGCTTATTGGGCGGAAAACCTCGCACTGCTATTTAAATTATTAGCAATTTGGTTTGTCGTTTCATTTGGTTTTGGCATTTTACTAGTAGACGTACTCAATGAGATACGTTTCTTTGGGTTTAAACTCGGCTTCTGGTTCTCCCAGCAAGGCGCTATTTACACCTTTGTAGCTTTGATTTTTGTTTACGTTTTCAAAATGAATACGTTAGATAAAAAATACGGCGTAGACGAATAGGAGCTAAGCAATGGATGTTCAAACACTCACGTTTATTATCGTCGGTTTAAGCTTTGCGCTTTATATCGGCATCGCAATCTGGGCCCGTGCGGGGTCAACAAATGAATTCTATGTTGCAGGTGGTGGTGTACCGCCGCTGGCAAATGGTATGGCAACCGCTGCTGACTGGATGAGTGCGGCATCGTTTATCTCAATGGCGGGTATTATCTCGTTTGCGGGTTATGACGGTGGTGTATATCTAATGGGTTGGACAGGTGGTTATGTACTACTTGCGTTATGTTTAGCACCTTACTTGCGTAAATTTGGTAAGTTCACAGTACCAGATTTTATCGGCGACCGTTATTACTCACAAACTGCACGCGTTGTTGCGATTTTATGTGCGATCTTTATCTGTTTCACATACATCGCAGGTCAAATGCGTGGTGTAGGTGTGGTTTTCTCTCGCTTCTTAGAAGTGGATATTGAGACCGGTGTTTACATTGGTATGGTGATTGTATTCTTCTACGCTGTACTTGGCGGTATGAAGGGGATTACTTACACGCAAGTAGCTCAGTACTGTGTACTTGTATTTGCTTACCTTGTTCCAGCAATCTTCATTTCAATGATGATGACAGGTCACTTCTTCCCACAAACAGGTTTTGGTGCAACGCTTAGCGATGGCTCAGGACAGTTTGTACTTGATAAACTAGATGGGCTCAGTACCGAGCTTGGCTTTGCGCAATACACCGAAGGCTCGAAGAGCATGATTGATGTATTCGCAATCACAGGTGCGTTAATGGTTGGTACTGCAGGTTTACCGCACGTAATCGTTCGTTTCTTCACTGTTCCTCGTGTTAAAGACACGCGTATCTCAGCTGCATGGACACTTGTTTTCATTGCAATCGTTTATACAACAGCACCTGCTGTAGCGTCATTCGCTCGTGTAAACATGATTGATACAATTAATGGTAAAGACGGTAGCGGTACAGAGTACGCAGAAGCACCAGCATGGGTTAAAAACTGGGAAAGAACAGGCCTAATCACCTTTAACGATAAAAATGGTGACGGCAAAATGTTCTACTCAGCAGGTAAGATTGATGATCCAAACAGCGCTAACGAAGTTAAAGTTGACCGCGACATCATGGTACTTGCTAACCCTGAGATTGCAGACTTACCAGCATGGGTTGTAGCATTGGTTGCAGCAGGGGGTATCGCAGCAGCGCTATCAACTACAGCAGGCTTACTATTGGTAATCTCGACCTCGGTTTCGCACGATTTATTAAAACGTACCTTAAAACCAGATATTAGTGATAAACAAGAGCTACTTGCTGCGCGCTTAGCAGCGATGATAGCGATTGTGATTTCAGCTTACTTTGGTATTAACCCGCCTGGATTCGTGGCCTCGGTTGTTGCCTTTGCCTTCGGCTTAGCAGCGGCGAGCTTCTTCCCAGCCATCATTATGGGTATCTTCTCTAAGAAGATGAATAAAGAAGGTGCGATTGCGGGTATGGTGACAGGTATTACATTCACAGCGGCTTATATTATCTACTTCAAGTTCGTAAGCCCTGAATTGAATGCACCGGCACACTGGTTATTTGGTATCTCACCTGAGGGTATCGGTCTAGTTGGTATGATTGTTAACTTTGTAGTTGCAGCTATCGTACTTAAACTAACAGCTGAAACACCAGTTGAAATCCAAGAAATGGTTGAAGGTATCCGTAACCCTAAAGGTTCGAGCGCAGCACACGCGCACTAATAAAACCATTTTATGAGAACACACTCTTGAAGATCAAAAGCCCGACTTAAGTCGGGCTTTTTATTTATTTAAAACAGGGGTAGTGTAGATATTGTCTCTATTTTATAGCGAGAATGACCATGAATACCGAGCAACAGGAAGTAGCCCAATTTGTGATGCAACAAACGCCGTTTAATCAGCTAGATAGCGCTGCATGCGAGTATTTTGTTAATCATCTCGATATTATTTATCTGACCCGAGAGAATCAAAATCAGTGGTTAAGCTCTGATAATTTACGGTTATTTTTAATTCGCTCTGGCGACTACGACTTAGTCGACCCAAAAGGCGATGTGATCACTAAGTTATCAAGTGGCGATTACTTTGGTTTTCCGTCACTGTTAACTGGCGAAGCGATTCAAAATAGCATTTCAGTGCAAAAGGAAGGCATTGTTTACATGCTAAACCAAGCGGCATTTGATTACTTACGCCGAGAGTACAAGGTGTTTGAGCAATACTTTGTTCGCGCCCATAAAAACCGTTTATTGTCGTCTCATTATAAAAGTCAAAACGACAGTTGGTCGGAGAAAAAAATTTGCGAATTGATGAATCGCAAAGCGGTCACTTTGGCGCCAGAGGCAAGTATTCGTCAAACCGCTAAAAAAATGAAACAGCATGGTGTTTCGTCGATTATGCTAACTGAGCATGATCGCCTCGTTGGGGTCGTGACCGACAGAGACTTACGCAATCGCGTATTGGCCGATGAGGTTGACCCTCAAGAGTCAGTAAGTAGCATCATGACCTGTAAGCCCAAGTTTATTTTTGAAAATAATCGCGTGTTTTCGGCATTGCACTTAATGCTTAAGCACAATATTCACCATTTACCTGTGCTTGATGAACATCACAAACCGCTTGGTATGCTCACCAGCACAGATTTGCTGCGTCAGCAAAAAAGCGATCCAGTGCAATTGATTGGACGAATTTATAAAGCGCATAGCGTGGTAGATTTAAAGCGTTATTCGCAAGAGATACCCGGCTTGTTAAAAGGCTTTTCAAACAATATTGATGACATCTCCTTGATTGGTAAATTATTAAGTGGCTTAACCGATGCACTGACTTCGCGGTTAATCCGTTTGTTCCAAGAAGATAATGGCGCGGCACCAACCAGCTTTAGTTTTATTTGTTTTGGTTCACAAGCAAGGGAAGAGCAAACATTGCATTCAGACCAAGATAATGGCTTGTTACTACCTGATGATTTAACGGACGAACAACAAGATTACTTTAAGCGTATGGGCGAATATGTCTGTGAGCATTTAATTGAGTGCGGCATAAAACGTTGTCCTGGCAATATCATGGCGAGCAATGCAGAATGTCGAATGGGCATTAACGCTTGGACTGAAAAGTTTCATAAGTGGATCACCTCACCGACACCAGAGGCGATGCTCAATTGTAAGATATTTTTTGACTTACGTTTTATAGAAGGTTCCACTACCTTATATGCACGCTTTTGTGAGCAGCTAAAACGCATTTCTAAGAATGACTTATTCTATGCGGCTATGGCGAGCGACATTAAAAATACCCCAGTGCCCATTGGTTTGTTTAATCAGTTCAAATTAGAAAAAGACGATAAACAGCATAAATACCTCGACTTAAAAAAACGCGGTGTGGTGATCATTAACGACATAGTGCGTTTATATTCCCTCAAAGCGGGTATTCAGCGCGCTAATACCCAAGAGCGCATAGACGCGTTAATGAAGTTTTCGCTACTCAATAAAGATGACCTATATAACTTAAAAGACTGTTGGCGCTTTTTAACTCAACTGCGTTTAGGCACGCAAATTAACGAAGAGGGGCTGCCTAGCAACTGTATTAACCCAAATGCGTTGAATTCATTGGAGCGACATCAATTAAAAGAAGCATTTTATTTGGTTAAACAGGCGCAGCAAGCCGCCGCATTTAAGTTTGCTCGCGGTAGTTTATAGGAGGCGTTATGGTTAAACGCTGGTTAAGTCGGTATTTAGCGCGAAAGCAACTTTTGGCAGCTGATGCCTATAAAGAGCGCTATGTAGTGATAGACATGGAATTAACGGGCCTTGACCCTCGCCAGCACGAAATTGTTTCGGTGGCGTGGGTAATGATAGAAGATCAGTGTATCAAACTCAGTGGTGCGCAGCACTTAATAAATAAAGACGTGCAAAGCTTAGAGCAAAGCCCGATTTATCACGGTATCGCTAAACATGATATCGCTGCAGGTGAGAGCCTCGAAACCATTCTTGGCAAGCTGCATCAGCATTTTGGTGAGTGCATTCTAGTGTTTCATAACGCGGCACTAGATTGGGGGTTCTTAAAACAGGCGTGCAGAACGCTTGGTTTAGATGCAAAGGCGCGTTTAATTCTTGATACCTTCGTTATTGAAAAAAAACGCCTGCACCAGCAAGGCCACGAAATTGGCCACGATGATTTAACACTAAGCGAATGCCGCAAGCGCTACAACTTACCGCATTACAGCTCGCACCATGCCCTTACTGATGCGATGGCAACGGCCGAGTTATTCTTAGCACAGTGTCATCAAATTAGTCGTGGTAAGGCATTGAAAGTAGGAGAGCTTGTGTGAATCAGTTAGAATTAAAAGTGCCCCCAGTTGCGCTGGTTTTGATCATTGCGTTGATGATGTGGGGCACAGCAGAGTTGTTTACGAGTTTTAGCTTCTCGTTTTTTGCATCATCTTTTGTAGCACTACTCATTGCATTTTCAGGTGTGGTGTTTGCTTTATTAGGTGTTTATCAATTTCGCAAGCAAGGCACGACCGTTGATCCTCGAATTCCAGAACAGTCAGCAAGTCTTGTTACCAGTGGTGTTTATCAATTTAGCCGTAACCCAATGTATGTAGGTATGTTATTAATGCTAGTTGGTTGGGGAATCTATCTTGGTAATATTGCGAGTTTTATTATGCTGCCGATATTTATTCTTTATATGAATCGATTTCAAATTATGCCAGAAGAAACGTTTATGGCAGAGAAGTTTGGATTAGCATACCAGCAATACAAAAAATCTGTTCGTCGCTGGCTATAAAGGATTAAAGAAAGAGACTGAGGTTGCTAACGCAGATTTATTTACCTTGCCCTCTTATAATAATGTGTAAGGTCGATTACCAAAATTGTGCTATCTAGGGTTGTTAAAGTAGTTTTATTTACCTTGCCCTCTTATAAAAATGTCTAAGGTCGATTACCAAAACTGCGCCATCTAAAACATACTAAGCAATTTTTATTTTTGCAGACCTCTTATAAAAACTCTTCAGGTCGATTACCAAAATTGAGCCATCTAAAACATACTAAGCAACTTTTATTTCACATGACCTCTTATAAAAACTCTTCAGGTCGATTACCAAAACTGCGCCATCTAAAACATGCTAAGCAATTTTTATTTCACCTGACCTCTTATAATAATGTGTAAGGTCGATTACAATACCGCCATCTAAAAGGCAGCTGCCTTTATCTGCAAGCAAATAGAGTGGATTTTCTTCTTCATGGCAATCAAACTTGCAATTAATGGTTTTGGTCGAATCGGGCGCAATATCGTCCGTGCCCTGTATGAATCTGGGCTTGAAGATCAAATCAAAATTGTCGCTATTAACGAATTAGCCGACCCAAAGGGCATTGCCCATCTCCTTAAATACGATACATCTCATGGCCGCTTTTCATTCCCTGTTAATCTTGGCGAAGATACTTTAACGGTTGCTAACGACTCTATAGCCTTATTTGCAGAAGAAAACCCTGCAGAACTGCCTTGGCAAACACTAGATGTTGATGTGGTTCTTGAATGTACTGGGGTGTATCACTCACGTGAACATGCAGAGCTACACTTAGCTGCGGGCGCAAAAAAAGTATTGTTTTCACAGCCTGCAGATGCTGATGTTGATGCCACAATTGTGTATGGTATTAACGATGATGAGCTAAAAGCAGAACATACGATTGTTTCAAATGGTTCATGTACCACAAACTGTATTGTGCCAGTGATTAAAGTGTTAGATGACGCATTTTCAATTGAGTCTGGGGCCATTACGACGATTCATGCCTCGATGCATGATCAACAAGTGATTGATGCGTATCATCATGATTTGCGTCGTACTCGCGCTGCAAGCCAGTCTATTATTCCAGTAGATACAAAGCTTGCGCGTGGTATTGAGCGCATTTTGCCTAAGTTTCATAGTCGCTTTGAGGCCATTGCTGTTAGGGTACCAACTATCAATGTGACGGCGATGGATTTAAGTGTAACAGTGAATACCGATGTGAATTTAGCGACTGTCAATCAAGCACTGAAGTTAGCAGCAAAAGACCGCCTTGAAGGTATTTTAAGCTACACAGAAGAGCCATTGGTATCGGTAGATTTTAATCATGACCCACATTCTTGTATCATAGATGGCACTCAGACACGTGTTAGTCATAAACGACTGATAAAGTTGTTAGTGTGGTGCGATAATGAGTGGGGCTTTGCTAATCGTATGCTCGACACTGCGCGTGCGATGATGGCTGTAAGCCAATAATGTATAAATATAATATTAGTATCGTTAACTAAGGAGAAGTCCATGTCGGTCATTAAAATGGCAGATTTAGATTTAAACGGCAAACGCGTGTTAATTCGTGAAGATTTAAATGTGCCTGTAAAAGAAGGTAAAGTGACCTCTGATGCACGTATTCGTGCAGCATTACCAACTATTAAATTAGCGTTAGAAAAAGGCGCTAAAGTAATGGTGATGTCACACCTTGGCCGCCCTACGGAAGGGGAATATGATGAAGCGTTTTCACTCGCCCCTGTTGTTGATTATTTAAATAATGCTCTTGAGCAAACTGTTCGTCTTGAAAAAGATTACCTTGATGGTGTTGACGTAGCAGACAACGAAGTGGTTGTTTTTGAAAACGTGCGTTTTAACGTTGGCGAAAAGAAAAACGACGAAACACTGTCTAAAAAATTAGCTGCATTATGTGATGTTTACGTAATGGATGCATTTGGTACGGCTCACCGTGCACAAGCATCGACTCACGGTGTGGGCTTATTTGCTGATGTTGCATGTGCAGGTCCACTTCTTGCGGCCGAGCTAGACGCACTAGGTAAAGCGCTTGATAACCCAGCTCGTCCTTTAGTGGCTATCGTTGGTGGCTCTAAAGTATCGACTAAGTTAACTGTACTTGATTCGCTATCTAAAGTGGTTGATCAACTTGTAACGGGTGGTGGTATTGCTAATACCTTCATCGCGGCAGCAGGGCACCCAGTAGGCAAGTCTTTATATGAAGCTGATTTAATTGATGAAGCAAACAAATTAAGTGCAGCTGCAAAAGCGAATAATGGCGAAATTCCTGTACCAACAGATGTTGTTGTAGGTAATGAATTCTCTGAATCTGCAGTAGCGACACTAAAAGATGTGACTGAAGTAACAGATGAAGACATGATTTTTGATATTGGCCCTGATACAGCAAACCAATTAGCAAAAATTATTGCTAATGCGGGTACCGTTGTATGGAATGGTCCAGTAGGTGTATTTGAATTTGATCAATTCGGTAACGGCACACGTGCTATTGCAGATGCGATTGCTAACTCAAATGCATTCTCGATTGCTGGTGGCGGTGATACGCTTGCAGCGATTGATAAATACGGCATTGCCGATAAAGTTTCTTACATTTCAACCGGTGGCGGTGCTTTCCTTGAATTTTTAGAAGGGAAAAAACTACCAGCAGTTGCTATGCTTGAAGAGCGTGCTAAGTAATTAGTGCGAAAGCCAGCGTAGTTGTTAAGTAATTACGCTGGTTTAGCTGTTTATAAAATACCTCTCACCCTCATTTTATTTACAGCTATTACGGTAGGCGACAGCTTCTCGCGATGCAGTGATGCATCAAAAAATAACTTATATCCGTTCAAACTAGATGGTAGGTAACTACTGTCGATACAATTTGGAGAATACCAAATGGCTTTAATCAGTATGCGACAACTTCTTGATCATGCAGCTGAAAATGGTTATGGCGTACCTGCGTTTAACGTTAATAACCAAGAGCAAATGCGTGCAATTATGGAAGCGGCTGACAAAACAAACAGCCCAGTAATTGTACAAGGTTCTGCAGGCGCTCGTGCCTATGCCGGTGCCCCTTTTATTCGTCATATGATTTTAGCTGCCGTTGAAGAATGGCCACATATCCCAGTTGTAATGCATCAAGACCACGGTACATCACCGGGTGTATGTCAGCGTTCAATCCAATTAGGCTTTTCATCAGTAATGATGGATGGCTCATTAATGTCTGATGGTAAAACCCCTTCAAGCTACGAATATAATGTTGATGTAACACGTCAAACAGTTGAAATGGCGCATGCTTGTGGTGTGTCTGTTGAAGGCGAGTTAGGTGTTTTAGGTTCACTTGAAACAGGTGAAGCAGGTGAAGAAGATGGTGTTGGTGCAGAAGGTAAACTGTCTACGGATCAAATGCTAACAGATCCAGAAGAAGCGGCTGACTTCGTTCGTAAAACGAAAGTGGATGCACTGGCTATCGCTTGTGGTACATCACATGGTGCGTACAAATTCACTCGTCCACCAACAGACGATATCTTAGCGATTGATCGCATCAAAGAGATCCATGCCCGTATTCCTAACACTCACTTAGTAATGCATGGTTCGTCTTCAGTGCCACAAGAGTGGTTAGAAGTGATCAACCAATACGGTGGTGAAATCCCTGAGACTTATGGTGTGCCAGTAGAGCAGATCATCGAAGGTATTAAGCACGGTGTTCGCAAAGTAAATATCGATACCGATCTTCGTTTAGCATCAACAGGTGCAATTCGTCGTCACTTAGCTTTAAACCCTGCTAACTTCGATCCACGTAAATACTTAGCAGAAGCAACGAAAGCAATGACTGAGATCTGTGTTGCTCGTTACGAGGCCTTTGGTACTGCGGGTCAAGCGGCTAAGATCAAGCCTATCTCTTTAGATGATATGCACCTTAAATACTTATCGGGTGAACTTGATCCACAAATCAAGTAATTGATAATAAGTTGAAAAAGCCGGCTTTGTGCCGGTTTTTTATTGCCTTGATCAAGACGGATCATCGGTTTACTTACTCATGCACCTCAGGATCAGTGTTTTACTAACCTTGGCTTTCACGGATCATTATTTTACTAGTTGTAGACTGATCAGGGGCTTTTCTTTGTTCACCTTTTAAACAATGGGCTGATCGCCCTAACATTAAATCAACAAGTTAACGTACTCTCTAAGTAAAAAACTGATCTGTGATAGATCAACTTAGTAAAAACCTGATCCTGATCTGATTTAGTTGGTAGATCAGTGATCCGTGATTTTTATTTGAAATATCCTCTCCTTGCCTTGACCAAAAGCCCTTTATGTTCGATTTTTAAGTTACTGCTTAAATTAAGGATCGCTACCATGAAAAAACCTGCCATGATGTTGTCGAGCTTTGCTATGTGCTTTATTTCCTTTCATAGTGCTGCCGAAGCAGTGGATGTATATGGACGGGCTCATCTAGGGATTGCTAACAGCGACACTGGAAATGGCAGTGAAACTTCCATAGAGAGCTACAACTCACGAATGGGTATTAAAGGTAGTGGTGATATAAGTGATGGTTTAAAAGCCGTATATAAATTTGAATTTGCGGTTAATGCCGCTGATCAAGACAGCGATGGTAAAACTGAAGAGAATATTACTGCACGTAATCAATATGTAGGTTTACAAGGCAGTTATGGGCAAATTGTGATAGGCCGTCATGATACTGCGTTGAAGGTTGCGCAAGGCAAAGTTGATTTAATGAATGACTTTAATGGTGATATTAAAGCTTTGTTTAATGGTGAAAACCGTCTTGGTGATGTGCTGCATTATAACTCACCAATAGTTGGTAATATGCAGTTTGTAGTGACCTATATTGCTGAAGATAACTCCAAACAAAATGATGAAACAGGTATTTCTGCAGCGATAACATATGGTGATAGCAAGCTTAAAAAAGCGCCTTATTTTGTAAGTGTTGCCCACGACAGTAAAGTAGCAGGTTACGATACAACACGGTTTACTGCGCAAGGTAAATTAGGTGAGCTAACCTTAGGCGGTATGTATCAACAAAGTGAAAAAGTATCGGGTTCAAACAAAGAAGATGGCTTTTTAGTCAGTGCCTCTTATAAAATTGATAAATATAAATTACTCGCACAATATCAAGACTCTGATGGTGACTTCGGTAAGCTCAAAGATTCAGGCAGTGGTACCTCAGTCGGTGTGGAGCGAAGCCTGTCAAAACAAGCACGTATGTATATGTGGTATACGCAATTTTCACTAGATAATAATTCTGATGAAGATCATTTAGCAGTCACTTTAAGGTATGATTTTTAGCCTGAAAAGGCTGTTTTTTCCTTAAAATTGCTTATTTTTACGCTGATTTTTTTGAAGTTTTTGAATTACTCGTTAGACTTTCATAAAAATGTCATACTTAGTCATAATAATGAAACCAGTTCGCTAACGTAAGAGATAAATTGGAATGTCACGTAAAGTACTAGTCGTCGATGACGAAGCGCCTATCAGAGAGATGCTGGTTTTTGTTTTAGAACAAAATGGTTTTCAAGCAATTGAAGCAGAAGATTATGACTCTGCTATTGAAGCGATGGTTGAGCCATACCCAGATATGGTTTTATTAGATTGGATGTTACCTGGTGGTAGCGGTATCCAAATCGCTAAAAAGTTCAAGCAAAATGAATATACTCGTCAAATCCCTATCATAATGCTGACAGCGCGCGGTGAAGAAGAAGATAAAGTGCGCGGATTAGAAGTTGGTGCTGATGACTACGTAACAAAACCTTTCTCACCAAAAGAATTAATGGCGCGTATTAAAGCGGTTATTCGCCGTGTTTCACCTACTTCATTAGAAGAAGCTATTGAAGTTCATGGTTTACGCCTTGACCCAATTTCACACCGTGTAACATCAGAAGGTAGTGAATTAGATATGGGACCAACAGAATTTAGACTACTGCATTTTTTCATGACTCATCCTGAACGTGTTTACAGTCGTGAACAATTACTTGATCATGTATGGGGAACAAATGTATACGTAGAAGACCGTACTGTTGATGTGCATATTCGTCGTCTACGTAAAGCGATTGCACCATTGGGGCATGACCGTTTAGTGCAAACTGTTCGTGGTGCAGGCTATCGTTTTTCAAGTAAATTATAAGTGTCATAGGAATGACCTTAACAAGCTAATTTACATACTTAAGGTAAAGTGAGTGTATGTATCGAGTAGTGAATAAACAGGCGTTAGCAAAACGCCTGTTTATGTATTTCTTACCCTTGTTATTAGTTGGCGTACTTGTAGGTGCGCCTTTTTTGCTTTTATTTTTAGGCTCTTTTGCACTTCTAATTTGGCATTATCATCAATTATATCGCCTCAGCGATTGGCTTCTTAATCAACGTAGTTTTAACCCACCTGAAGGGGAGGGAGCGTGGGAGCAAGTCTTTGAAGGGATTTATCATTTACAACATCGTAACCGTAAAAAACGCAATGAACTGGCAGATTTAATACGCCGTTTTCGAGATGGTGCTGAAGCGGTACCTGATGCCGTTGTGGTACTACAAAAAGATCTCAGTATTATATGGTGTAACCAGCTAGCACTTAAAGTGTTAGGGCTACAATGGCCGACCGATCATGGCCAACGCTTAGATAATCTTATTCGCGATCCCAAATTTGCTAAGTATATGCACAAAGCCTGTTTCGATGAACCGCTCGAGCTTGATGGTGGCCACAGCTACGATCAAACTCTAGAGTTTCGTGTTATGCCTTATGCAAGTTCGCAGTTGATGATGGTGGTGCGTGATGTCACGCGCTTAAAGCAACTAGAACAAATGCGAAAAGATTTTGTGGCTAATGTGTCTCATGAGCTAAGAACACCGCTTACGGTGGTAACCGGTTACTTAGAAATGCTTGATTCAGAAAGCCTGCCACCTCCTGCAATGTGGCACAAAGCGCAAACGACTATGCTCGAGCAATGTAAGCGAATGGACAGCTTGGTTAATCAATTGCTGTCGCTGTCGCGGATTGAAGGGGCGCGTCGTCAAGATAACGACAAGCCTGTCAATGTACCGCAGCTGCTTACCTATATTCAAACTGAGGCACAGTCACTAAATCAAGATAAAGGTCATGAACTGATTTTTAACATTGATGCCAGCCTCGATATAAAAGGTGCTGAAGATGAATTGCGTAGTGCCTTTTCTAACCTTGTTTTTAATGCCATTCATTACACTAAGCCTGGCGGCAAGATCGTGGTTGATTGGCAGCGTAAAAATGACCAAGCTTTATTTAGTGTGACCGATAATGGCGATGGCATTGCGGCTGAGCACATAAACCGCTTAACGGAACGTTTTTATCGTGTAGACAAGGCTCGTAGCCGCACTACTGGTGGTTCTGGCTTAGGTTTAGCTATTACAAAACATGTACTTACACGTCATGACAGCCGTTTAGATATTCGCAGTCAATTAGGAAAAGGTTCAACTTTTTCGTTCGCATTTGGTAATGAAAAAATCGTATCGATAGTAGAAAAAATTGAAAAAACTGCAAAGTCATAAAAATGTCATTTTAGAGTAATCTAACTGTCATCTAGTGTCATTAGAGTAGACCGCAGTTAGGAAATGGGACGAACAAATCGGAGTAACCCCTATGAAATTCAAAAATCTCGTTGCCGCAATGGGTGTGGCTGTAACAACATTTGTATCAGCACAAGCAGCTGCAGTAGATAAAGATATGCCTGAGTACACAAAAACAAGTGGTATCTCTGGTAACTTCTCATCTGTAGGTTCTGACACGCTTGCAAACATGATGACATTCTGGGCAGAAGAGTACAAACGCTTCTATCCAAACGTGAACATCCAAATTCAAGCAGCGGGTTCTTCAACGGCTCCACCTGCATTAACTGAAGGCACAGCAAACTTCGGCCCTATGAGCCGTCGTATGAAGTCAAAAGAAATTGAAGCATTCGAAAAACGTTACGGCTATAAGCCAACTGAAGTACGCGTTGCAATCGATGCACTTGCTGTATTCGTACACAAAGACAATCCAATCAAAGGTTTACGTATTGACCAAGTTGACGCGATTTTCTCTTCTACACGTAAATGTGGTGCTGAAGCAGAAGTTAACCGTTGGAGCGATGTTGGTCTAGAAGGCGATTGGGCTGCAAAAGATATTCAGCTTTACGGTCGTAACTCAGTATCGGGTACTTACGGTTACTTTAAGAAAAAAGCACTTTGTAAAGGTGACTTCCGTAACAACGTAAACGAACAGCCTGGTTCTGCATCTGTAGTACAGTCAATCTCTTCGTCAGTGAACGCGATTGGTTACTCAGGTATCGGTTATAAAACATCAGGTGTACGTACAGTACCACTTGCTAAGAAAGGCGATAACTTTGTTGATGCAACATTAGAAAACGTAGCAACAGGTAAATACCCACTATCTCGTTTCTTATATGTTTACGTGAACAAGCACCCTAACAAGCCTCTTGCACCAATTGATGCAGAGTTCTTAAAAATGGTGTTATCTGTAGATGGTCAAAAAATTGTTGAGAAAGATGGTTATGTGCCACTTTCAGGCAAAATGGCAATGGCTGAACTTAAAAAGCTAGGCCTTCTGTAACAACCATACAGACATAGCTAAGAAAACCGCTCATTGAGCGGTTTTTTTTCGTTTAGCTTTTGGCAAAGAGCTTGGCTTTAATACGTTGCTGAGCAATACGTACTTGCTTGCGCTTTTTACCCGAGGGTGCCTTAAAGCTTTGGATAGGCATTACCGTTGGGTATTCATTGGGTAATGCAGGAACACTAAAGTCAGCATGTTCATCTTTTGGTAAACCAATTTCTTGTTGGTGTACACGAAGTGCCGCTAAAGTATCATCGTTTTCAACTTCACTTGGGCATAAAAATAAACCCATTTTACGCATTTTAACACCTAAGCCGATGCTACTTGAGTAGCGTACAATCGGTGCAGCCAAAATAAGACCCACTAAAATAGGTGATAACCACCAAAAGAAGGTTGGTGTGAAGTAGTAAGCGACGCCTCCCCAAATAATTGCGGTAATCGTCGAAAATAACGTATAACCAATCGCTTCTTTCCAAGGCACCATGCGGCCTTCACGAGGCTGTGCATCCCAACTGACTTTTTTACCCAAAAATACGCATACTACAAAATAGCTATGAAATACCATCATTAGCGGTGCAATCACAATCGCAAAAATGGTTTCGATGACTGAACCTGCAATAAGCTTCATGGTGCCGCCAAAGGCTTTGTTACGGTGTACTAAAGTTACAATAACACCCATTAATTTAGGCAGTAACAACAGCACGGCAGTAATAAATAATAACGAATCAATTAAATCTGTTTTGGCAATTTGCCAAGTAGGGAAAAGCTGATAAGCATGGTTAAAATACACGTCACTATTCAGCGCACGAGTCACCGCATCTAAGGTACTTAATGCCAGCATAGATAACCAAATTAACGATGAGATATAGGCTGTGGCACCAAATAAAAAGTGCATTTTACTCATTAGCTTAAGGCCAGATTTAGGCAATAAACCTAAATGCTGGATATTACCTTGCACCCAACGTCTATCACGAATCGCATAATCAAGAATATTACTTGGTACTTCTTCGTAACTACCTTCAACATCGCTCAGCAGTAACACATCCCAGCCACTACGATGAAGAAGTGAAGCTTCAACAAAGTCATGACTTAAAATTTCACCACCAAATGGGGCATTGCCTTTTAAAACTGGCAGACCGCAGCATTTAGTGAATGCCTCAACGCGAATAATGGCGTTGTGACCCCAGTAGTTTGCTTGGTTTGTTTGCCAAAAAGCAGAACCGGTTGCTAGCATCGGGCTATATAAAATTGAGGCAAACTGTAAAAAGCGACCAAAAAAAGTGTCTTGGCGAACTGGAATTGGAATAGTTTGGATTAAGCCTGATTTTGGATTACTGATCATGCTAGCAGTAAGCTCAAGCATACACTGACCCGTCATAATGCTATCAGCATCAAGTACAATCATGTGATCGTATTGGCTACCCCAACGTTCACAAAAGTCGGTTAAGTTACCTACTTTACGGTGTTTATTGTCTTCACGGCGACGATAAAAGGTATGCTTTGCTAAATCACCTAAGCGTTTAGTGAGTGCATTCCATGCTTTAAGTTCATTACGAGCAATTTCAGGGTCTTGCGTATCACTAAGCAAGTAAAAGTCGTAATGTGGCATCTGCCCTGTTTTTGCCAGCGAGCGAAGACTAACTTCAAAACCAGCTATCACACGTTCAGTATCTTCATTGTAGATAGGCATAACAATGGCTGTTTTAGTTTGGCTTAAGGCATGCTGATCAATCTCGATTGGTTTTTGACGTTTTAAGGTCAACGGGTCAATACGAAATAATTGCAGGATGAAGCCCATACAGCCACTACAAAAGGCTGTAACAATCCATGCAAAGGTAACAGTAAATAAAGCCAGTAATGCATACTCAAGCGGTGTCATGCCGTTAGAATTTAAAATATCGAACATGATCCACACGCCATAGGCGGTAATGGTGAGCGCTAGGCTCGAAAAAAGCCAAGCGCGTGTTTTTTTGAACGGCATTGCTGTTGCTTCTAATGCTTTACTATTGGACGTCGTTTGGATACCAGACATAGCTCCATACCTCGCTGATTTCTTTGTCACGTAGTTTTAACGATAAGCGCATATCTACAGGCTTATCTCCCTCTGGCGCCACTTTAAAGGCTACGCGCCATCCTTGATTATTTGGTAACTGCTGCACAGTTTTATCGCTCACTTGACCTGATGACAGGGTTAAATCGGCCATCATGGCAAAATTAGCTGAAAGTTGATTAATGTTTTCACCACTAAAATCAACGGTAAATTGACGATGGCTTTTCGGTGGTGGGTTTTTCTCACCTGGTAGCGCTGCACTGCCAATTCGGGTTCTTAACACGCTCGCTTTATCTTGAGTTGCCAGCGTGGCATTGAAAGTTGAAAGCTTGTAACTAAAGCTTAAGCTGTCACCGGCTTTCATTGGCTGCTCTGGCACCCAATAGCTAACAATATTGTCGTTGGTTTCTGTATCTGTTGGGATCTCAACTAACTCAACGCGACCTTTACCCCACGCACCAAGTGGCTCAATCCACATGCTCGGACGATTATGGTAATGCGCCTCGGTATCAAGGTAGTTATTAAAGTCACGGTCTCGTTGTGCTAAACCAAAGCCTTTTGGATTATCGTAGCTAAACGAAGTAACGCTTAATTTTTTTGGGTTATTCAGTGCACGCCAAACCCATTGACCTTGTTCTGATTGCATCAATAGACCATCAGAGTCATGCACTTCTGGGCGGTAATCATCAAAAAACTTGGTACTGTTTTCACCGTGATAGAACATGCTTGTTAAAGGGGCAATCCCAAGTTTTTTAATGTCTTTACGAGCAAAGATCTGCATCTCGGTTTTTACTTCAGTATTGGTAGAAGGTGTTAATTCAAAGCGATAAGCACCTGATACTGATGGGCTGTCTAATAGGGCATAAAGCACGATAGTGGTATCTTCGGGTGCTGGTTTTACTAACCAAAACTCTTTAAACACCGGGAACTCTTCACCTGAATTCAAGGCTGTATCAATAGCAAGACCGCGGGCTGAAAGACCATATACCTGATGCGGGCCAACTAAACGAAAATAAGAAGCGCCTTGGAATACTGCAACTTCGTCTTTGTACTCATTATTATTGAGTGGAAAATGCAAGCGGAAACCTGCATGACCAAGTTGTGTATCTGCAATTGCTTTACTGATCTCTTGCTCTAATGGTGCAGCGGTTGCATCGTAACGATAGTAATCTGTTTTAAATGGTAAACTTTTTACTTCAGCATTTTGCTCAACAGTATTAATAGCAACCGGTGAACGGTATAAAAAGCCTGGGTGGAATAACTGCACTTCATACAGGCTTTGATCTTTCCAAATTGCTTTATCAGTACGAAAACGGATTGCACGATAATCTTGATAGCCGATGCTTGTTAATGCTTCAAGCTCTAAATCTTTTGGTGCAACATACGGTTCAGACGCTAATTTTTTTGCGCGAGCCTTGATGACTTCAAATAGCTTTTCTTGAGGAATCGTGATCATTGCAGGCTTAAGCTCAACAGCAGTATTATCCTTTACTTGCTGTTTTTCATTTTCGGTAGCTTGAACCTTGACGGCTGTTTGTTCTGTTTCAGTCGCTTTTGGCTGGTCTGGGTCTTCAATAGCGTAACTAGTACCTGCACTCATGGCTAATAATACGCCCAAGAAGGTCTTCTTTTTGACAGCGCTGAAGAGCTTAGTTCGGGTTTCTGGTCTCATTCAATTTTCCTTTAGCCGTAAATCACGTTAATTCATTCATATCTCTTAGCAATTACTGAACCCATAATAAAAACTAATATTCTCAATGGCTTTGAGTTCGTACAGTAAATGCGAGTTGGTAAAAATTTGAAATTAGTGAGAAACAATTACACGGTTGCAGTTGTTTATTCGTCACCAATATGGAGAAGTTTAATGAACGAAAGCTTGCCCTAATATGAATAGCTTAAAGGACGAACAAAAATATGAACAAAATTACCATAGGCTTAATTGTGAATGCGAAATTGTAATCGAGGAGGGGAGTGCAGGCACTGAAGGTGTTTTCAGTGCCTCGAAAAATCAGCTTATTTAACTTCACCTAATTTTTCTGCATTGGCTTTACATTGGTTGTAAGCTTCAATGCATTTGTTGCTACAGACTTTATGAACTAAGCCATCAGCCGTGCTTTGTTGTTCACAGCTTGCTTCGCATTGATAGTTTTGCTGAGCACATTGCTGCATTTCTGGATTGTCAATTTTGTTTGAGCAGGCAGACAGTAATGTCATAGCAAACAATGTTGCTGCAATTGCTGGTAGTTTTTTCATGCTTATCCCTAGTTTATGTCTATTCTTTGCAATCCATCTTACCCAGATTGTTGCTATTTAATCCAGCTCAACTTGTAAATTGTCAATTAAACGCACTGTACCTAAATAGGCGGCAGCTAAAATAACAAGTTGTTTATCAGCCGCGGTGGCTGGTTTTAGTGTTGAGCGCTCTGCAATCGAATAATAGTCAGGTTTTAGTCCTGCCATTTCGAGCTGAGTTTTTGCATCAGCCTCAAGTGTTGCGATGTCTGCGTTACCTTGTTTAAGTGCTGTTGCTGTATTATTTAGCGTGGCAAACAGCACTTTTGCGGTGTCTTTTTGCTCATCAGATAAATAGCCATTACGAGAGCTCATGGCAAGCCCAGATATTTCGCGACAAGTAGGTACGCCAATAATTTCAACTGGAATAGATAAATCGCGTGTCATGGTTTTAATGACTTGTAGCTGCTGAAAATCTTTTTCACCAAAACAAGCAAAGTCAGGTTGAACCAAATTGAATAACTTAGTAACAACCGTCGCAACACCTTTGAAGTGACCAGGACGTGAGCCACCACAGTAACCCATAGACACACCCGGTACATCGACAAAACTTTGTTCGCCTAAACCATTCGGATAAATAGTCTCAACAGAGGGGGTAAACACAATGTCAGTACCAAGATCTGCTAAACCTTGCTTGTCTTCGTTCAACGTACGTGGGTAGCTATCAAGGTCTTCATTGGCACCGAACTGCATCGGGTTTACAAAAATACTCACAACGACTTTATCAGCCAGTGTTTTGGCTTTTTCAACAAGTGAAAAGTGGCCTTGATGTAAATTGCCCATGGTTGGCACAAGCGCAATGCTCAGGCCTGCTTGACGCCATGCTTTTACTTGGCTGCGTAACGATTTGATTTCAGTGATTGATTGCATTTATTTAAACTCGTGTTCGGCACTTGGGAAAGCACCACTTTTTACATCTTTACAATACTTTTGCACTGCTGCTGGCATATTGCCTGTCTCTAATAAAAAGTTTTTTGAGAACTTTGGAATATAGCCTGCTGAAATGCCAACTAAGTCGTGCATTACTAAAATTTGTCCATCAGTTTGATTGCCAGCACCAATACCAATGGTAGGAATATTCAATTCATCAGTAATACGTTTAGCAAGCTCACTTGGAATACATTCTAAAACAAGTAACTGTGCACCTGCCGCCTCAAGTGCTTTTGCATCACTGACCATTTTATCGGCTTGAGATTGCTCACGACCTTGAATTTTAAAACCGCCAAATACATGCACTGACTGAGGTGTTAAGCCTAAATGACCGCAAACTGGAATACCTTGTTGCGTCATAGCCTTGATGCTGTCGTGCAGCCACTCACCGCCTTCAAGCTTGATCATATTAGCGCCTGCACGCATTAGCTCTGCAGCATTTTTACACGCATCAGTTGGGTTGGCATAGGTCATAAATGGTAAGTCAGCAATCACAAACAATTCACGACTACCGGCACGTACGCAGCGTGTATGATAAGCAATCTCACTGTTGGTTACTGCTAATGTGTCATCACCACCTTGCAATACCATTCCTAAAGAGTCACCGACTAAAATCACCTCGACGCCATTATCATGAAACAATTTAGCAAAACTGGCATCGTAGGCTGTTAATGCGGTGATTTTTTGTTGTTCTTGTTTCATTTTATTGAGAGTTGAAACGGTGATTTTAGACATAATTTCCTCTAAGGCTTTGCCTTGGTTGATTACTGCTGAGGGAGTTGTTGTAAACCGTTTAAAGGCAACGTTTTTGTTATATCAGCAAGTGATTGATTGTTCGGTAAAATGAGTGATGGCGCGATTTCAAGTAGCGGATACACCACAAATTCTCGCTCTGTTAGGCCGTAATGAGGCACGGTTAGGCGAGGGGTGTCGATCACATCATTGGCGAACAATAAAATATCTATATCAAGGGTACGTGGACCCCAGCGTTCTTCTTTACGTACTCGACCATGTTCAAGTTCAATAGCTTGAGTTAAATCAAGTAGCTGTTCAGGTTGTAATGCTGTTTTAACACAGGCTACGGCATTTACATAGTCAGGTTGATCCTGTGGTCCCATAGGTTTACTTGCGTAATCGTGCGAGACACAGACAAACTCAACTTCCTTTAAGGCTTTTAACGCTTCAACGGCCGCATGAATTTGTTTACGTGGCGCATTTAAATTAGCGCCTAATCCTAAATAAACCGTGTTCATACTTAATCAGCTTTTTTCTTGCGAGGGCGGCGGCGACGCTTCGGCCCACCTTGATGGCCGAGGTTTTTAACCATTTCTTTTTGCCCGTTGATGTCTTGGCTTAGGTAGGTTGTCCACCAAGTTGCCAGCTCTTCGTGCTGCTCTTCGCCAGCTTGAACTCGAAGTAGTAAGAAGTCATAGGCTGCTTTAAAACGTGGTTGTTGCGTTAGCCTGTAGGCGCGCTGACCACCTCGTTTATCAAGACGTTGCTGAATATGCCAAATATCACGAGCACCTAATGTAAAGCGTTTTGGTACTGCAACATGTTGCGCGTTCTCACTGAGTACTTTATTCATTGCTTGCGCAAATGCATCGTATTCTGACAGTTGGTCGCGCTGTTGTAGTTTCTTCGCAATATTAAGTAGTGGAAACCACAATATAGCGGCAAAAATAAAGGCCGGAGTGACTTTTTTATCGGCATTAATACGCTTATCTGTGTTTTTAAACATTTGCAGAATAAACGCATGCTCAATACCATCTGGGTTAGCATCTAAGATTTTATCAAGCGCAGGAAACAGCGCTTTGAATAATCCATATTGGCGTAGCATTAAATAGTTTTCTTCGGCTTTGCCGTTTAAGAACAGTTTAAGTGACTCTTCAAATAAACGCGCTGGCGGAATATGATCTAGTAAATTAGCAAGGCCTTTAATGGGTTTTTCTGTGGCAGGCGCTATGCTCATGCCCAACTTTGTAGCAAACCTAACCGCGCGCAACATACGCACAGGGTCTTCACGGTAACGGGTTTCGGGGTCGCCAATCAGCTCAATTTGCTTCGCTTTTATTGCGCTGATACCGTTAGCGTAATCATAAATGCAAAAGTCATTAATCGAGTAGTACAGTGCATTAATTGAAAAGTCACGGCGTTCAGCATCTTCTTCAATACTGCCGTAGACATTATCGCGCAGGAGTTGCCCGTGTTCGCTTGATTGGCTTATTTGATTTTTACTTTCATCCGCTTCATGGTGACCACGCATGGTAGCAACTTCGATGATTTCGCGACCAAACACAATATGCGCTAGGCGAAAGCGACGGCCGATTAGTCGACAATTACGAAAGAGTTTTTTAATTTGCTCTGGAGTTGCATTAGTTACAACATCAAAATCTTTTGGTTGCTGGCCTAACAATATATCTCGAATACAACCACCTACTAGATAGGCATCAAACCCACCTTCTTTAAGGCGGTATAATACTTTGATTGCATTTGGGCTAAATTGTTTGCGTGAAATACCATGTTCACTGCGCTCGATCACCAAAGGTAACTCGCTCGTTTGTACAGCATTACTGGATGTCGTGGCATTTGGGCCAATAATCTGCCGACAAAATTGAAAAAGCTTGGAAATAATAATCTGTCTCCTACGACGCGGACTCTGCGACTCATCAAGTATAGCGCTTGTTTGTTACTTCGCCGATGAGAGATTGACTCGATAACGGAGTGTTTAATATGACGCTAAAGCAAGGTGTTGATGAATCGTACACTTTGGGTCGCTATCATATACCAGCGTGGCTGAAAAATTAAGTTACTCTACCTTTAAAATTGGCAATTTATTTTGTAATAGTAAGAAAGTCACAAAAAGCTGAGTTAGGATCCTCACTAACTTGGATTTCTAGGCTCTTAGGAACCAGTTCCATACGATAGGTTTTAATTGCCCACTCAAGCATTTGCTCAATGCTTAACGAGAGGATGGATGCCTCAGGCTGTAATCCTAAAAAGCGCAAGGCATCAAACAGTGCAGGTTTAGGATCTTTTTTAGAAATGGCCGGCGCATAATTTTGTTTTGACAATTTAAAACCTGGTTTTGCAACCGCAAGGGGTAAATGTGCATATTGTGGAGCCGGTTGATTAAGTTGCTTAAATAAGCTTAGCTGCCTAGCTGTGGGCTCAAGTAGATCCGCGCCGCGAACAACATGAGAAATACCTTGTGCAATATCATCAACAACCACAACCAGTTGATAGGCGAATAATCCATCACTGCGTTTAATTAGATAATCTTCTTGTGCAAGCTGGTTGTCTACATGGATCTCACCTTGAATTAAATCATCATAGTTGCTGGTAGCAAATTGCTGGGTTAAACGCAGCGCTGAGTCAGATAAAGAATGATTTTTATGTCGGCAATGACCTTGGTAAATGCCCCCGATAGCTTTAATTTCTTTACGGGTGCAATGGCATGCATAAACAAGGTTTTGAGAAATGAGTTCATCAACAATAGCTTGGTAATGTTCATGACGTTGGGTTTGGTAGATTACGCTTTCATCCCAGTGCAGGCCGTAAGCCTCTAGGGTGTGTAATATGTCGTCGCTAGCACCATTTACAACACGCGTTGTGTCGATATCTTCAATGCGCACTAACCATTTCCCTTGATTGGCTTTTGCATCAAGGAAGCTCCCCACAGCCGCTATAAGTGAACCAAAGTGCAATGGCCCCGAAGGGGATGGCGCAAAGCGGCCACGATATTCACGCTTTTGTGTATTAACGGCTGTGGTAGGCATGGGCTAATTAAGCAAATGGGTGTAATTAACCGCGTCCAGATTGTTTTTCTTTAATTTCCGCAAGCGTTTTACAGTCAACACATAAGTCTGCTGTAGGACGCGCTTCTAAGCGGCGGATACCAATTTCGATACCACATGATTCACAAAAGCCAAAGTCATCTTCTTTGATTAGTTGAATCGTTTTTTCAATCTTTTTGATCAGTTTACGTTCGCGGTCACGAGTACGAAGTTCTAATGAGAACTCTTCTTCTTGTGCTGCACGGTCTACTGGATCTGGAAAGTTAGCTGCCTCGTCTTGCATATGCGATTTAGTGCGGTCAACTTCGTTACGTAAATCATTACGCCAAGCTTCTAAAATTTTTTTGAAATGAGCACGTTGTGCTTCATTCATATACTCTTCACCTGGCTGTTCTTGGTATGGTTCCAACCCGGCCTGAGCCAATAACCCTAGTCTTTTTTGGTCTGGCATAACTTTCTCCTAAATCCTTAATATTTTGCCCAGCGTTAGCCGGCGGCTATAAATAGCAGAATCATTAGATTGAGGCAAATTTATTTTAGCTTAATTTATATGCCTCGACCCCTGATTGCATAAATTGCCATGAGTAGAGCCACTACTCATAATTTTAATAAATTTGCTAAGTTATATAGGCAAAAAAAAATAATACAACTTAAATCGTGTTTTTTATTGTCATTTTAGTAAAAGAGTTGGTTAGCTCAGAAAATCACATTTTTCTTGCAGTTTAATTTCTTCAGCAGAAATTTTTGCTTTGTAAGCAATGACTTCAACACCATTTTCTATTGCATCTGTTAAAAGCTGAGCATATTTAGGATCGATATGTGCAGCCGCACTTACTTGATTGATACCTTCATGTAAAACGGCAAAAAATAGCACTGCACGATACCCTTGCTGCGCCATCTCTATTAGCTCTCGAAGATGTTTTTGGCCTCGCTCCGTTTTTGCATCCGGAAAATAACCTTGTCCAGATTCTGGTTCTGCTTGCGAAAGCAATGTCACTGATTTTACTTCTACGTAGCAGTGGGGTTTGTGTTCATCTGTTAATAAAAAATCGATACGACTATTTTCTTGGCCGTATTTTACTTCTGAGTTTAGGGTTTGATAGCCAGCAAGCTCTTTAATCACCCCATTTTGCACTGCCTCGTGGACAACTTGATTGGCAATAGCGGTATTGACACAGATAAGCTGATTAAACGTGTTTTCAGTTAATTGTAAAGAGTGGGGATACTTACGTTTAGTGTTGTCACTCGTTGAGTAATAAGCCTTAAAGCCGGGTTCTGCACAACCAGTCATTTTACCAGTGTTAGCGCAGTGAGCGGTAAACTCGTGACCACAAGGCGTTTTTAAATCAGCTAAGAAGCGCTTATAGCGCTTGAGTAAAGTGGCAGATTGTAATGGTGGCGTAAATTTCATGGCGTTATTGGATCGCTTTTAATTTTTGTATGTAATTCAATACATGGACTGAACCACGTCGATATTGGCTATTTATCGCAAGCAGTTGGGAACTGACGCGTGCTGTAGTAAACTCGAGCGACAATTTCTAGCGCAAAGAGTATTCTAACATGTCAGAAAAATTTTTAGTTCAACTTAGCGAGCACAGTGCTGCCGCACATTGGGGCGAAAAAGCCACTCTTTCTTTTACTGAACAAGGCGCAACTGTTCATTTAACTGAGCATGATACACTTAAAAGTGTTCAAAAAGCAGCACGCACGTTAGCTAATCAAGGTTTAAAAAACATCGCGTTAGTGGGTGACGTTTGGTGCACAGAAACACAGTGGGCCTTTTACCAAGGTTTCGTATCACCAAAGAATTTAGATGCGATTGAATTTGTTGAAAACGCAAAAACAGACAGCAAAGAGCTAGCTTCATTAAAGCAAGCGGCTACATGGGCTCGCCAAATGATCAACGGCACAGCCGATGATATCTTCCCTGAAAGCCTAGCTGGTAAAGCGGCTGAGTTTATTCAGTCGTTAGCGCCTGAGCATGTAAGCTATCAAATCATCAAAGGCGATGCGTTGTTGGAGCAGCAATGGATTGGTATCCATGCAGTTGGTCGTGGTAGTGAGCGTCCGCCAGTTTTATTAGCACTAGATTATAATCCAACGGGTGATGAAAATGCGCCAGTTGCAGCAGCTTTAGTGGGCAAAGGTATTACGTTTGACTCAGGTGGTTATTCAATCAAACCAAGTGAAGGCATGCTAGGCATGAAGTGCGATATGGGTGGTGCTGCAACAGTAACAGCAGGCTTAGCGCTTGCTATCAGCCGTGGTATCAACAAGCGTATTAAATTGTTCTTATGTTGTGCAGAAAACCTTATTTCAGGTCATGCCTACAAACTTGGTGATATCTTAACTTACAAAAATGGCACCACAGTTGAAATCGTTAATACTGACGCTGAAGGCCGTTTAGTACTAGCTGATGGCTTAATGGCTGCGGGTGAGTCTGGCGCGCCATTAATTATTGATGCAGCAACGCTAACAGGCGCTGCACTTGTTGCTGTTGGTCAAGAGTACAACGCACTGTTTGGTCTTGATAAAGAGCTAGTACGTGACGTACAGGAATTTGCAGAGCAAGAAATGGAAGCGGCTTGGCCTCTACCTCTTGAAAAGTGGCATCAACAAAACTGCCCATCACCATATGCAGATACAGCAAATAGCCGTCCTCAAAAAGGGGGTGGCTTCGGTGGTGCTTCTAACGCGGCTGGTTTCTTATCACGCTTTGTGCCAAATGAAGGCAAAGGTTGGGTGCACATTGACCTTGCTGCAGCATTTAACATGGGTAGCACAAGCGAGTGGGCTGCAGGCGCTACAACACAAGGTATGCGTACCGTTGCAAGAACGTTACTAGAAAAAGCGTAAGTAATTTCCTTGTAGCTAATTAAGCGCCTTAACTTTACCTAAGTTAAGGCGCTTTTTTGATCTAAAGAGTAATTTTACAAACTGATACAAGCTTTTTTGAGTAAATTAGTATAAAATCCCGCCCCACATTTTCTCATCCTGTGGTTAGTTTTTATTAAATTAGCTACACTTGAATGATCATTCACACTGGGGTCTCTATTTATGTCAGATAAGTGCTATATCACAGCGCAGCAGCTTCTTGAAGATTCATTTCGTGTTGCGGCACAAGTTTATAAAGATGGTTTCCGTCCTGATTTCATCATTGGTATTTGGCGTGGTGGCGCACCAATCGGTATCGCAGTTCAAGAATATTACGATTACAAAGGCATTGAGACTGATCACATCGCGGTTCGTACTTCTTCGTATTACGGTATTAACCAACAATCAAAAGAAATCAAAGTTCACGGTTTGCATTACATCATTGAAAATGCCAATGCAGACAACTCATTATTAATCGTTGATGACGTGTTTGATTCTGGCCGCAGTATTTTTGCATTGAAAGAAAAGCTTTATGAGCTAATGCGTTTGAACTTACCACGTGATATTCGCGTTGCATGTCCTTACTACAAGCCTAAGAACTCAAAGGTAGATATGGTACCTGATTATTACATTCATGAGTCTGATGAATGGCTAGTATTTCCGCATGAGCTGTCAGGATTAACACCGGATGAGATTATTGAAGGTAAGTCTGATTTAAAAAATATCCACGATATTTTGTTAGAAAAGTAATCCAAGTATTTCTTCGCAGTTATGCTGTCATAACTGCGAAAAACTCTCTACATAATCACTCAGTTTTTCAATATCAACAACTTGCAGGCCTTGATTACTGCGTTGTACTAAGCCTTTTTCAACAAGTTCTGTTACTACACGTCTATAAGCTCTCTCAGTTGTGGCAAAGCGCTCAGCTTCTGCATTAACCGTTGGATATGCACGCAGCAGAGTGGGGTTGTTATTTTCTGCTCTCAGTAAACAATCTTTAGCTATGTTATAGCTAAGTGGTAAAAGTAACTTATCTAAATTTATTTTTTGATTTTCTTGGAATTTTGCAGCAATAGTTTGTGCTGTATATAAGCTCAGTTCAGGCTTTTCTAACAGTAGTGAACGCCAGTGCTTTAGTTCTATTAAGTTATAACTGACATCACTAAAGCAAGTTACTGTGTAAATACAGGGTAAGTTATTGAGCGCTTCAATTTCACCAATCAGGGTGTTGTTGCAATCAAGTTGACCTAATAACAGGCGACGGCCATTACCCACATCATAGCTAAACGATACAGTGCCACTTCTCACTAAAACAAGTTTACTGAGTGGTTGATCTTGGTGGATAAGCACTTCTTTTTTAGCTTGCTGAAAACTACTGCCTGCAAATGTCAGTAGCTGGTCAACAAGGTAGCTTGAAAAATGATATTGAAACATTAACGCCGCTCTTCGGACAATTGTCCTATTTATTACATCTTAATGACGCTAGCATTAAGATTCAAAGAATTTATGCTAACTTACTAGTAAGGTGATACACGTTACTGATACCTTCATTTCCCGTGTAATGATTTTAAAGCTAAGATGATTTCTTAAGCTTTACAAGGTTTTTAGTAGGTTAGCTTTTTTATTTATTGTCAAAGTAGCACTGAGTGCGTCAAAAAAAATGACAAGCCCCAATGCTAACCTAAAGCCTAGGAGAGAACAATTGAGTTGGGAATATTTAGGCTATTTAGCATCTGCACTGTTAGTTGCTTCTTTGACGATGAGTGATGTGGTAAAGCTCCGCTGGTTCAACCTAGCAGGGTGTATTGCTTTTACCTTTTATGGTCTTGCAATTGGTGCCGTTCCGGTGGCCTTCACCAATGGCTTACTGGCATTTGTAAATATTTACCACATCATAAAGTTAAAGCGTCAGCAAAAAACTGACGCTAAAAACCCTTAATCCTCTTTTTTATATTTAAGCTCGCCTGCAATCCAAGTTTGAGTAACGCTAATAGCGTGAATTTCTGATACAGGCACCTTGTAATAGTCTTTATCAATCAAAATAAAGTCAGCCCACTTGCCTTGCTCTAAGCTACCAACTTTAAACTCTTGATGTGCGGCATAAGCACCACCTAAAGTAAAAGCACGCAGCGCTTCATCGCGAGATAATAATTCTTGAGGACGCCAGCCGCCTTCAGGCTGTTGATTGTGATCCATTCGTGTAATGGCTGAATATAAACCATCAAATGGGTCGGCAAGCTCTACAGGAAAATCAGAACCCGCTGCAATTACTGAACCTTGCGCTAAAAAGGTTTTCCAAGCGTAAGCCCCTTCAAGTTGTTTCTCAGTTAAACGCTGCTCAGCCATATGCATATCAGAGGTTGCATGAACGGGTTGCATTGATGGAATAATTTTTAGTGTCTTAAAGCGAGGTATGTCATCAGGGGCAACAATTTGTGCATGTTCAATGCGGTTACGCAGTAAAATGCCTCCTGATTTTTTAAACACATTTTCGTAAGCATCTAGCACTACATGGTTGGCTTTATCACCAATGGCGTGAGTGTTCGCACTAAAGCCATGAGCAAAACTCAGGTTAAATAATTGTTCAAGTTTCTCTTGGGTTTCAAGCATTAAGCCATGATGATTTTTACGATCTGCATACTCTTCGATTAGAGCGGCGCCCCGACTACCCAAGGCACCGTCAGCGTATACTTTGACACTGCGAATAGACAGCATGTCGTTCATATCTTTATAACGACCAGCTTTAAGCATGACTTCTAGCTTAGGATCGGCGGCACTAAGCATGGCGACGATTCTAACCGGCAGGGTATTTTGCTCAGAACGCTGCTTGTATACTTGCCATGTATCATAATCGATACCAGCATCATGGGTTGAGGTGATCCCCAAACTTAGTAAATGCTCACCAGCATTGTCTAATGCTGTATTAATACTGGCATGGCTTACTTTTGGTACATGCTTTGTAATAAGCGTTTCGGCTTTATCAATAAATACGCCTGATGGCTCACCTGAAGTCAGTTTGATGATTTCTCCCCCAGCAGGTGAATCGGTGGCTGCAGATATCCCAGCTAATTCTATTGCTTTTGAGTTAACCCAGACCGCGTGGCCGTCAACCCGAGAAAGTACCACGGGTTTATCTTTTACATATTTGTCTAAATCAGCAGCGGTTGGAAACTGTCCGCCGGGCCATTGTTCTTGGTTCCAGCCGCGACCAATGATCCAGCCTTGTTTATCTTTAGCAAATTCAGCCAGCATTTTGCCAACCTCATCTGCTGAACGGGTATTTCTGACATCAAGTTGAGACAGATTATTACCTAAACCAATCACATGACCATGAGCATCGACTAAACCAGGTAAGAGAGTGGCTTGTTTGCCATCAATCGTGGTAGCGTCAGGGAAGCTTTTTTTAATCGAGTCATCGCCAGTTTTTACGACTTTACCGTCTTTAAAAACCAGTGCTGAAAAGTGTTGGGTTTCACCTTGGTAGGTCGGTGTATAACCATTTACATTGTAGATAACTGTGGTGTTGGCAAAACAACTCAGTGAAGCTGTTGCCAGTAGGCTGATGATAAGTTTCATAATCTTTTAATTATTTTTTTAATGTATGAAAACAGTATCAGAGTTGCAGTAAACTGCAACTCACAGAAGAAAATTTCGACTAAAAATAACGGCTATTTACTGGCATAAGCCTTGTATTCTGAGAGAGATAGCTTGTTATCTTTATTATTATCGTAATTACTAAACCGAGACCATAAAGCTGGATCTCGAGCAGATTCTGAGCGGCTCAAGAAGCCATCTTCATTACGGTCTAGTTGTTTAAATTTTTCACCAATACTATCTGCAGCGACACTGATTGTACTAAATACGCAACACATTGCGAGGCTGGCAAAGGTTAATTTTGACATTGCTTTAACTCTTATTTGTTAAGTAGTGTTTAAATTCAAGAAGCGATATTTGTTGATCCTTATTTTCATCCCACTGCGCAATATGCTTTTTTAAATGCGGTTGAGATGAAAGTTCTTCCAAAGATAAAAAGCCGTTTTTATCTTTATCTAGGTGATCAAAGCGTTGTTTTACATCCAATGCTAAGCTATTGAAGCTTATAGTAATTAAGGTGCATGAAGCAAGCCAGAAAATTCTCATAATTACTCTCCTTTATTAGGGCGCGCTGCCCTTCGGGTTCTTCCTAGGGGCGATTAACTCTTTATTGCTCGATCTTTACTTAGCCCACTAGGTTACAAATCTCGCGCCGCGATTGAATCGTCCCTAAAGTGAACAAATTTTAATCCACAAAGGTAAACACGCTTTGGTAAAAGTGCTTGCCATAATTTAAGTCCCAAAATTTAAATCCGTTTACACATTCCCTCTGGGATTATGGCAAGCACTTTAAGCCGTTAAGGTTTGAATTTCTCAAACTCTTGTTCAGACAGAACTTGATCGCCGTTTTCATCCAGATCGGCAAATTGCTTAAGTAAGTTATCGTGTTTGGTTGCTTCAGTTAATGAAATTTCGCCATCGGCATTGGTATCAAATTTCGCAAAACGCACATCCATTTGCGATGCTAAAACGGTGGCACTGATAACTAAAAACATCAACGAGAATGCTGCAAAAAGTTGTTTCATCACACACTCCTAATTAATAAATGATTTAAACTCTGCAAATGAAATTTGACCATCTTGATTGCTATCAATTTGAGTGAAGTTTCCATGTAATAAAGCGTCTTCAGATGCTTCAGCATCACTCAAAAAACCATTGCTATCTTTATCTAATTCATTGAATGTATCTTTTAAATCAAATGCATTACTGCTCATTGAAATTACACTCAACAGCACGGCTAGTGTGTAGGTCCTCGTTTTCATTTGCTGTCCTAATAAACTTATTTGTAAGTGCTAATACAATAACAGTGCCAACTTTTATTCTTCTTTTTTATCAATAATTTATGTTATTTTACTGTTATTGGGTACGAAATAGTTACAGAGTAATGTGTCTTTTTTGCAACGTAATTATTGGTTTTTATTTTTTTATCTTAATTTTCAATTGGTTGTGTTGTTGCAAAATAGCAACGTTGCGCCTGATTTAGGCAGTAAGTTGTCTTTTTTCAGTTCGGATTCAGCGAGTGTCTAAGTTCATTCACGAATAATGAATGCCAGCGTTTCTTATGAGGGTAAGTATGCAAAGTAGCATAGTAATTAAGTGCAAACAGTGTTTAAGCTGGCGACCAAGCCTAATTGGTCAGTTTGTATGTAGTATTTTACTTTCCTTATTACCATTGTGTTTAGTGGTGATTTTGTTTTTAAACGCACTGAATAAACAGCTGGCTGTTACGCAAGAAATTGTGGGTGATAATGATGAAATCACTAAGGTATTTAACAATTTAAAGCAAGACTTAAATAGCCTTGAAAGAGCAACGCGGCAAAATTGGGTACTCAAGAGTGAATCTTTAGATACATTAATTGAAAATAAGTGGAGTTCATCAATTCAGCGTATTGATGAACTGATCTTTTTAAGTCCTACGGCTGATTATATTTTGCAGTGGCGTCAATTAGCTGAGGTTCTGCAATTTGCACAGCAGCATCTTTTATTTGAACAAAAGCAAGATGGTGAGTTATTTGCCCCCGCAAGTAAGTTAATTAGTGAGCAAACCAATTGGCTTAGAGAGCAAAACGAATTACGTATAACTAAAAACCAGCAACAATTAAAAGCATTGCAAACATCTTTTATTAACTGGTTAGTAGCACTTATTCCTTTGACTCTACTCGTAGGCGGAGGGTTTTTATGGCGGATCAGTGGTCGTTTACGAGAGCTAACGAGCGTGATTGATAAGCTAGGTCAAGGCCATTGGCAGCAAAAAATAAATGTCCGAGGCTCGTCTGAGTTAGTTGAACTTGGCAACAAACTAGAATGGGTTCAAGCTCAGCTGTATATGTTGGAGCAGCAAAAAGATACGTTTTTGCGTCATGTAACTCATGAATTAAAGACCCCACTTGCTTCAATGGTTGAAGGAACTGATCTATTAACAGATGAAATTGTTGGCCCTATTAATGATGAACAAAAAGCAGTCCTTGAGCTAATCACCCAAAGCATGGTGCGACTTAGAGCAATGATAGAAAGTTTACTTAGTTATAATGCGATTCGTACTAGTAAAGAGACAGTAACTGAGCTTAGTTTTGCCGCCATAAAAGATAAGATTGAGCGTCACTTTGAACATCGTCTAGTTGCACGTGAACAATCACTGTTATGGGTTGATGAGCTGCCTAAAAAAGCACTTTATATTTCAATTGAGTTACTAGAAATGATCTTGATCCAACTCACTTCTAATGCAATCAAGTTTTCGCCTGAACAAGGCTGTGTCACGATTAAAGCGAATTTCAAACATGGCAAACTTATTATCAGTGTTATTGATCAAGGACATGGAATTGATGATTCCGAAAAGGCCGCGGTATTTGGTGCGTTTTATCAAGGCAAAAATGCAAAACAGCAGAGCGAGATGGGCAGTGGCTTAGGTCTCACAATTGTTAAAGAAACCGTAGAGCAATTAAATGGCAAACTCTCTATTACAGATAATGAACCTCAAGGGTGTGTTTTTACCGCCGAATTACCAATTCAATTAACCGAAGGAGTTTACTGACATGGGCTTAGCACATAAAGCCAGTTTTATCCTCATTGCATGCTCGATGCTTATCACGGGCTGTACATTAACGCAAAAGAAGCCCGTAACAGAGGTGAAGACAGAAAATAATCAGGTCGCATCGCAAGGAAAACCTAATCCTAAACCGCGCCCGAAAAGCGAGCCAAACTACCCGCCAGCAAGTACTGTGATTGCTTGGCATGCAGCACAGTGTGGTGGTTATAAAGCTAGTACGTCAAAGCTAAATTTTTTCGGTGAGAATGAATTGAAAAGCCTTTTTAAATCAATATGTTTGTTAAGTGCTACAGAACCTGAAAAAGCACTTGCTCAACTTGAAAAAAGCGATCACGCCTATTACTGGCCTGACGATATAAAGCAGTATCTTTGGTTGCAAAAGCAACATTTACAGCAAAGCTTAGCAGCAAAACAAGCAAAGCAAGCGCTAAGTGATGAAATGGAAAAAACCTTGTCGTCGCTTGCGACTATCGAACAACAACTTCTGCTACGTGAAGAAACCAAGGAGCAGTAATCATGAGTGAAGAAACAAAACCACGGGTTTTATTAGTTGATGATGATGCCAGCTTATTAAAATTACTGGCTATTCGGATTGAATCTAAAGGCTATCAGGTAAGCACAGTCGAAAGTGGTATTGAGGCGTTACAAGCGTTAAAAAATCAAACTTATGATGCGGTGATCACCGACTTAAGAATGGATGAAATGGACGGCATGGCTTTGCACCGTCAGCTACAAAGTCGTTATCCTTCAATGCCGGTGATTATGATGACAGCACATGGTTCGATACCTGATGCAGTTGAGGCAACTAAACAAGGTATATTTGCTTTTATTACCAAGCCTGTAGATAAAGATGAGCTGTTCGACAGCCTTGCTAAAGCTATCGAAATTCATGGTGTACACGGCGATGAAACACCGACACAAACTAATATTGTCACCCGTAGCGGGGCGATGTTGCATTTACTTGAGCAAGTTAAATTGCTTGGTCCAACGCAAGTGAATGTGTTGATCTCTGGTGCCAGCGGCACAGGTAAAGAGTTGCTTGCACAAGCAATACATCAACACAGCCATGTTAGTGACGGGCCATTTGTGGCAATTAACTGCGGTGCTGTGCCGGGGGAGCTTTTAGAGTCTGAATTATTTGGGCATAAAAAAGGCGCGTTTACAGGTGCAGTCAAAGATCATCAAGGTTTGTTTCAACAAGCACAAGGTGGTACCCTTTTTCTAGACGAAATTGGTGATATGCCGCTAAATTTACAAGTAAAACTGCTGAGGGTTTTACAAGAGAAAACGATTCGTCCTGTGGGCTTTCAAGAAGAGATCCCAATTGATGTGCGTGTGGTGTCGGCGACCCATAAGAACCTCCCAGAGGCAATCAATAATCAGCAGTTCCGAGAAGATTTATATTACCGATTAAACGTGGTGAACTTAAAACTGCCTCCGCTTTGTGAACGCCGAGAAGATATTAGTTTGCTAGCACAGCATTTTGCAGGTCTTATTGCTAAACGTATGGGGCAAGAGCAAAAGCAGTTTGCCAACGATGCGATGCATGCACTGGTTCGCTATGACTGGCCGGGTAATATTCGTCAATTACAGAATGTGATAGAGCAGGTAGTAGCTCTTACACCGGGTAAAGTGATTGCAGCTCAGTTGGTAGAGAGTGCATTAAACAGTAATATTAGTATTGCTGAACCGCTTTCGTTAAATGATGCAAAAAAAGAATTTGAGCGAGATTATTTAATTAATACGCTGAAGATGTCAGCAGGTAATGTTGCCGAAGCCGCAAAACTTGCGAAACGTAATCGCTCAGATTTTTATAAATTAATTAAAAAGCACAACATTAATGTTGAAAGCTTAATATAAGGAAAAACATGGCGCTTTTTTTAGTCTATCTGGGCGGTCGTATTCAAGGTTGCCACATTGAAATGCACGACGTTCGATTTGTCGTAGGCGATAACATTGAAAAAACCTATTCAAAACTTAAAGCACAATGGGTGGGTGATAAAAGCAATGTGCACATGGATAGCTATATGCAAATTCAGCATATTGATGGCTATCAGGTCGAAGTGGTTGATACCCAGCATCACCAAGCTGAAAAACTATACTTTGTAAATTTAGGTGCCTATCGAGCTGATAGTCTTGCTGAGCAACATGATTTTGCATTGTATGTTGCGCGTAGCAGTGAAGAAGCTAAACAACGCGCTAAAGAGTCTTTATTGGCTGGAATGACTCATCTACATAAAGATGATTTACATGATGTAGACGATTGTTTTGCGATTGATTTGTTAGATAGCAACTTATCAATCAAATTAACGCCAAGCGGGCAAGCACAAGCAATGAAGCCCGATTGGTTTGGCTATCACGTGCTATAAACTATTCTTGGTTATCGTTTTTACTGGCAACTTTAAAGGCGATAATCACCAATCCAAACAAGGCAAATGGCAGTGCAGCGAGTAAATACTCAACGGTATGGCTGTCTTGATAGTTAGGCTGAAGTAGGAAGTGACCTGCAACACAAAGTAAAATAGCCACGAACAAAACGGGCAGTAAAATCAGTTCTTTTTTAGGTGAGTGTTTTTTCATTACAAGGCGTTATATTCCAAAGGTGCGCCATTGTAATGAGCTACCCTTAGCTAGGTCAAATAAGTTGCTTTGTAGTTTGCTTTATATTGCGCTGTATCAACTTTTTTGGTGTCAGCTTTTACAGGCTGCTTTTTTGGAGCCGCTGGTTTATCGGTTGTTTCATTATAGCTAAATAGCCCCATAATGAACTCAATCTCTTCACGTTGTAATCCAGATCGCATGATGCCCTCCAAAAATAATTTGCCTTTTGTATTACAAATATTACGTCCTGTAATCTGAATTATCGGTGAATATCGCGCCACTAAACTGTAATCATATGTAACGCAAATGTGCTTATTTAATAGGCAGTTCCACAGTAAACACAACACCTGTGCCATCATCTAAATTTTCTGCTAATACTTTACCGTGATGGTAATCGCAAATAAGCCTTACAATATAAAGACCTAAACCCAAGTGGGGCTGCTGCTGATGTTGCTGACTTCTCACTGAGACCATTGAGTCGAAAATATGTTCAACTAATCCATCAGGTAATAGAGGACCTTGGTTGCTAATTGTTAGTACTGCGTGTTGATCTTGCTTGGTTAAACTCACGGAAATTGTGCTTTGCGGGGTTTTAAACTCAAGTGCATTGTTGATGAGCTTATCGAGTAATTGCGCAATAAATTCTGGTGCGCCGCTGACATTTAACGGCTCTTTATCAAGCGACAAGGTAAATAGACTTTCACCATAGGTTATTTGATAGCCCTGCATGCAGCCGGTGATCACCTTGGTCAGGTCAAACTCTTCTGCCTCGGCATTTTGAATACTTTGTTCAAGGCGCGTTGCTTCACTCATGGTGGTAATAATTTTACCTAACCGCTCAACCCCTTCACTGGCACGGTCGAGGTATTTTTGACTCAGTTCAGATTGAGGCTGCATTTGTAGGTTTTCAAGCGATGACCGCACAACAGCAACTGGTGTACGAAGTTCATGGGAGAGTCGCGATGACATATTTTCTAAGTAATCAGTATAACCACTTAAGCGACTAACAATGTTGGCAAAACTGCGAGAAAGGTCGCCAATTTCGTCATTCGAATCGGCATAAGTAATTTTGCCGGTGATGCGCCCTTGAGCATCAATAGCTTGCTCGGCATTGTCACGTAAGCGGCGAATACGGCTAGAAATTCTTGAAGCAAAAAAGAACAGTGTCACAGTGCCAACAAGCATCACCGCTAAAATGACATTAAAGAGCTTCTCTAACGATTTATTACGTAGGGTGCGCACGCCATTGGTGGTTTCTTCTGCGATTACTGCACCAATGACTTTATCTTGGATCCAAATAGGGTAGGCCGCCGATAAAATAACGGCTTTGTTATCTGGGGTTAAGCGCCATGATGATGCGGGTTTCCCATTTAAAGCACTGGCTATGTGAGTACCTTGCATCGCTGCGACATCATGTAAGGTATCAATAAACTCATTTTCAGGGCGAGTTAAAATTTTATAGTAAAGTGGGTGTAAGTAATCTTGCTCAAAGCGTTGCCACCAGGTTGTTGCTGGCTCCTCTTTTAGGCCGTCTGCCCACACGCCATCAGCATGATGAATTGAGCCTGATTGCGCAAGTACACGATGATGGTTATCGACGACCCAAATTCGACTACCACTGTGGCCCATGCCTTTCAAAATACGGTTAATTTCTGGCGAAGGCACCAAAACAGAGCCGATATCATTGGGATTTTGCAGGTTTGAAGTCGACATAAGCTGAGGCTCAACCTTGTCTTCATCCCAGTCTTCAATAGCAAAACCGAGCTTATTACCTAACATCGAAAGCGGAAAACGCAGCTCTATGTTGTAACCTGTGTCGGTGCTTTTAAAATAGCCTTGGATTTTAGTGACAGGCTCTTGTGTTGTGGCATCAAAGGCATTAACCCAGCCATCTTGACGGGCGGCCACCACATAACTTTTAAATTCACCTTCAGGTGTTTTTAACATGATCTGTAAGTGATCATTACGGGTAAAGCTAAGCACATTTTTAGCACGATACACCAGTGAGCTATCAGTGACTTTAAATGCCGCATAAAGGTAGTTTTCGTATTTGCCTACCATGTGATCAAAACTTAGATCACTATCTTGATGATCATTACTTAACCCCTGTAAGTAGCGCTTGTCATAATGCCAAAATAAGCTTTGATAAGGCTGCCATTCCGACAATTTACCATCAAGTTGAATCGGGTTATTTAGGTTATAGGCATATAAATCTCGGCCTTTTACAACTTGATCTAAAAAGTTGGTTTGCGAGTCAAACAAAGCAGGGCGCTCATGTAATGCGGTTGCAAGTGCGCGGGTGGTGCCCACTAAGGTTTTTTCTTGCCCTTGCCTTAAGAACTTTTCCATTTCCCAAACATATTCATAGCCAAGCCAAGGCAATAAAAATAAAAAGCAGGATAAGAAAATAAACTTAGTTCTAAGCCCCAAACGCAGCATTAAGCTTGCTCCCAGCGATAACCCATACCGTAAACGGTATCAATGCAGTCAAATGCACCATCTAAAGCAATAAATTTTTTACGAATGCGTTTTACGTGTGAAGTAATAGTGCTGTCATCAACATAAATTTTCGCATCACTCATTAATTCGTTGCGGCTTTTTACATGGCCTGGACGCTGTGCAAGTGAATGTACCATCCAAAATTCTGTCACAGTTAAATCAACCAGTTGCTCTTGCCAAAAAACCTGCATGCGCTGAGTATCTAACTTTAACGGGCCGCGATGCAAAAGAGCGGTTTGATCGGCGGGTTGATCAAAGGCATCAAGGCGTCTAAACAAGGCACCAATGCGAGCAGCAAGGTGCGCCATACTGATGTCTTTGGTTAAGTAATCGTCGGCTCCCATGCGCAGGCCGCATACGGTATCAATTTCGCTATCGCGGGCCGTTAAAAATATAATCGGTAAGGTTTTAGAAAGACTGCGTAATGTTTGGCAAAGTAAAAAACCACCATCCACTTCATGGCCAAGGCCAATATCAACAATGGCTAAATCGGGTAAAGATTGACTAAATGCCAGTTCAGCACTAGCTCTGTCAGCAAAGCCTACAACCTGATAGCCCTGAGCGCTGAGCATTTCTGTGTAGTTTTCGCGGATTGCTGTTTCATCTTCAACGATTGCTATTTTCTTCATTGTTAATACTTACTTAAATTCTTTCTATAGCGAACTATACCTAATTTTTTGCCTTACGTACTGGCAAAAACGCGATTGCCATTTTTCTGCCACAATTGCTCAGCAGTTTGCCTTTTTTGATCCCCTTTATTGCCATTTCGACTTGTTTTAATAGCTCCATACCAAGTTCGCAACATCAACCAATGTTGCCAAGCAATTAAGTAGAAAAAGGATTAAACCATGAAAAAATTAATTATTGCCGCTGTTATTACGTCTGCTGTATCTGTAGCCCCTTTTGCAGAGGCTGCGAGTAAAACAAAGCAAGAAACACCAAAAGAAACAGCCATTGGCTTAGGTGCTGGCGCAGTTGTCGGTGGTTTGTTAGGAGGCCCAGTGGGCGCATTTGTTGGCGCGTTTGCTGGCGGTTTAATTGGCGAAAAAGAAGCGGCAGACAACACTATTGATGAACAAGCCCACGCATTAGTTGTAATGAAAGAGCAAACCGCAGATTACCAACAAGTGATTGCCGATAACGCAGCCCTAAGTGAGCAGCTTGAATTATTGGCTGACGAAAAAGAGCAGTTACTACAAGCCCAATTAAACACCTTATTGGCGATGACGGTACAGTTTAAAACCGGCTCTAGCGAAATAGCCCCGCATTTTGCTAATCAACTCGACAAAGTCGCGCAGTTACTGATTGCCCAGCCAAATCTGGCTATCGACTTAAATGGCTTTGCAGATCAACGTGGTGATGAATTGGCTAATCTAATGCTTTCAAAACAGCGTGTAAATGCTGTGCAAAGCTACTTAATTAAACAAGGCGTACCTCATACGCGCTTAACCGCAACCGCTTTTGGTGAGCAGCAAAGTGTTGCTGATTCAAATAACTACGAAGAAAACGTGTTTGACCGCCGCGTAACCTTAACGACACGCCCTGTGTCACAAAGCAGCTTACGTACAGCACAAAGTAACCACTAATTCATCGGTCGATGGAGTGACATATTATGTTGAGTAACCGTACCAAAAGGCTCCTTTTTGGGAGCCTTTTTATCCTCTTATTAGGTTATGCAGTTAACCCTGCATTTGCGGCCAATGCCAGTGCCGAACTGCGTTTTTATGATGATTCAAATAGCCAAGTGTCGTCGGGCTTATTGGTGAAAAACGATGTCACTATGACGCTCACTGGGCTTATCAATCATGTTGTGGTTAAACAACGTTATCAAAACCCGCACCCGTTTGCAGTAAATGCCCGTTATGTGTTTCCGTTACCTGATGAAAGTGCAGTTCATGCCATGCAAATGCAAATTGGTGAGCGCATTATCACCGGTAACATTGCCCTTAAACAGCAGGCTGAGCAGCAATTTGAGCAAGCTCAAAAACAGGGTAAACGGGCTGCTTTAGTTCGTCAGCAGCGTGCGAACATTTTCTCAACTGATGTGGCAAACCTTGGAGCAGGGGAGGAGATTGAAATTACCTTGCAATACCAAGAGATAATCGGTTTTCGAGATGGTGTGTTTTCACTGCGCTTTCCAACCACTATTACGCCGCGCTACGAACCTTTAACGGCAGAACTGCAGCAAAAAGCGAATCTAGAAACAAAAGACACAGAACAACAGAGCGAAGCAACAGCTAATACAGCGCAAGTGGCATCAGCGTGGCTAAAGCCTGTTTTTCATCGTGCACAAAGCCAAGAGTCTGATGCGAGCCTAAACCTTGCAATTGCGATGGATATTGGCCTTGAACTCAGTGATATCAACGCTAATTTAGCGGGCATGCAAATCGATAATCCAAGTTTTGGTCGGTACCAGTTATCACTTAATCGTGATGTTCCAATGGATAGAGACTTTGAGCTGACATTTAAACCCCTTGATAAAGCCCACTCTCAGGCTGCATTTTTTACCGAAACAGTAGCAGGGCAAGAATATGGTTTACTAATGTTAGTACCGCCAAGCGATCACTTTACCTCGCAAGCTCGTCTGCCTCGCGAAATGGTATTTGTTGTTGATACCTCCGGCTCAATGCATGGCCAATCAATGGAGCAGGCCAAACAAGCCTTGTTTTATGCTTTATCGTTATTAGATGAAAATGACAGTTTTAACATCATAGGCTTTGATAACGAAGTGTCGGTATTAAGTGATACGCCAATGATTGCCAATGACTTTAACATTCGCCGTGCAGAGCGCTTTATTTATGGCTTACAAGCCGATGGCGGCACCGAAATCGCAAAAGCACTGACTCAGGTACTTGATGGTAAACAGCATGATGGTTTTGTACGCCAAGTGGTGTTTTTAACCGATGGCAGTGTGGGTAACGAAACGCAGCTATTTAAACAAATTCAAACAGATTTAGGTGACAGCCGACTCTTTACCGTCGGTATTGGTAGCGCGCCTAATAGCTTTTTTATGACCAGAGCTGCTGACATTGGTCGTGGTACATTTACTTTTATAAGTAGCACCAGCCAAGTACAGCCAAAAATGCAGCTACTTTTTGATAAGCTGGCGCATCCAGCAGTTACTGAGCTTGCTCTTGAAGGCGACAAAGCAGCCCTTGAGTATTGGCCATCGCCATTACCTGACTTGTATTTTTCAGAGCCGGTTTTGGTTGCCGTGAAGCTTGATGGCAGTCAGCACTTAACATTAAAGGGGCAGACAAACACAGGACCAATGACGATTAATTTAGCAACTGCCAATGCTGCACACGGCGAAGGTATCGCTAGACTCTGGGCCAGACAAAAAATTAAGTCGTTGCTGCTTTATAACGAAAAACAGGCGGTACGCGCAGAAGTCGAAGCTCTGGCACTTCAGCATCATTTACTTAGCCCTTTTACAGCCTTTATTGCAGTTGATAACTACGCGGGTAATGAGGTTGCAGAGCGTTCAATGCAAGTGCGAAACAAACTTCCTAACGGCATGACGCTACCGCAAACCGACGGACAAAGCCGGGTGTTTATGTTACTTGGATTGTTGTTGCTTTCATTCTCGTGGTTATGGCAATGGCGACGCTAAAAAAAGCGCTGCCGGTATGCAGCGCCTTACTTGGTATCGCATTGTTTGTTAATGGTGGCTATATGCAGGCGAAAGCTTGGCTGGCACAGGCATTGATTGAATCTGCTTGGCAGCAAGCTTTGCAAAGTCCTAATGAGCAAGTAAGGCCTTGGTTTTACGCCGATGGTTATGTCACTGCACACATAAATTGGCCAAGTCAGCAGCAAGAATTGACTGTACTTGCTGGTGCATCGGGGCGAAACCTCGCGTTTGCCCCCGGGCATTTTTTACCAAGTGGTGAACTTGGCAGCACAAAAGGGGTGTTAATTGCGGGTCATAACGACACCCACTTTGCATTTTTAAAACATGTTGCAGTGGGTGAGCAGTTCTCTATGCAGTTGCAAAATGGCCAGATTGAACACTATCAAGTTCGCAGCATTGATATTATTCATCAAAGCGAACAGGGCTTTTTAGCACAATCAGGCCTGTATTTATTAACCTGTTACCCTTTTGACTCGTTAGCTTCCGGGACTGAGTTTAGGCTATTGGTGTCGGCTGATAAATTATCGTCGTCTACGTCAACTTTCAGCTCTTGATGACGTTGACTAACAATAACACCGGCGAATACCACTGCGATACTCACCCATTGCCAAAGTGTGAGTACTTCGCCAAGTAGAATGGCTGACAAAATTAACGCAAAAATTGGAATGAGGTTTGAGTAAGCAGCAGCGGTTAATACCGACACTTTACTGATGGCGTAGTTGTACATGCCATAGCCGCCTAAAGTGACACATGAGCCTAAATATAAAATACTCAATAGGGCACTTAAATCGTGCTGATTTTCGCTGGGTAGTTCGATAAAAAATAAAAAAGGCGCAAAGAATAAGCTACCGCTGAACCCTTGAATTGCAATTAAAGTAAGTGGTGAGTAACGAGCTACTAGGTGTTTTACGCTCACGGTATAAAACGCCGCGCACACCATCGCCATCAATTCTAAAAAGTTACCGAGCAGTGGGTTAGGGGCTTGCTCTGTGCTTGGTGATAATAGCGTTAATAAAATACTGCCACCAATACACAAGGTAAAACCAACGACGATGGCTTTACTGATGTACTCTTTTAATATTAAGAACGCCAAAATAGCGACGATAATTGGTAAACAAGAGACAATTACCCCAGCTTGCGATGCAGAAGTATATTCAAGAGCATGCCCTTCAAATAAATAATAGAAACAAGGCTCAGCCAGTGACATACCAATTAAGTACTTCCAGTCACCTGGTTTGAACTCAAAGCGGATCACATAGCGCCATAAACATAAGCTAATCAATAACGTGGTTAGCATTCTTAAGAAAATGACTAACACAGGATCATAAACATTGATTGCATGCTTTAATGCAATGTAGGAGCTTCCCCATAAAAAGGTCGCGATAATTAAGCATAAACTGGCTGGCATAGGTGTCGCTATTGAGTAAAAAAACGAGAGCGCGATCCTAGCATGAATTTTTTTAACTTGTTCAAAAACTGTTAGCTGTTATATATATACAAACTACCTCAAGATGCAGAATATAAGAATCAAATGCAAAGGCCACACGTCGTTGTTGTAAAGCTGGGCACAAGCGTGCTGACAGGCGGTACCGACAAATTAGATAAAGCACACATGGTTGAACTTGTTCGCCAATGTTGTGAATTAAAAAAACAGGGTTATCAGGTTGTTTTAGTATCAAGTGGCGCGGTTGCCGCAGGTCGCGAGCAACTTATTACTCCCTGTGGTCGTTCTTTGATTGAAAAACAAATGCTTGCCGCTATCGGCCAAGGGCAGCTTATTCATATTTGGCAGAGCTTGTTTGCTTTGTATGGAGTGAATGTTGGGCAAATGCTCTTGACCCGCGCCGATGTAGAAGACCGTGAACGTTACTTAAATGCCCGCGATACCTTAAATGCGCTACTCGCTCATAATGTGGTACCAATTATTAACGAGAACGACGCCGTGGCCACCGCCGAAATTAAAGTCGGCGATAACGATAACTTATCTGCTTTAGTCGCAATTTTAGCAAATGCAGAAAAGCTGTTACTGCTAACTGACCAAGAAGGTTTATTTACCGGTGATCCGCGCTCTGATGTGAATGCCACACTCATCAATGAAGTGACGCATATTAATGATGAACTCAGAGAGCTCGCTGGTGGCAGTGGCACAACCCTAGGTACCGGAGGTATGGCAACCAAACTGCAAGCGGCCGATATTGCACGTCGCGCCGGTGTTGAAGTCATTATTGCCAAAGGCGCTGGCAAAAATGTGATTTTAAATTGCATGGCCGATAAGCTCCCAGGTACACGATTTTTAAAACTCACCGCACCAAAAGATGGCCGTAAAAAGTGGCTTCTTGCTGGGCCTAAAAGTAGCGGACAATTAGTGATTGATGATGGCGCAAGCGCCGCGCTTAAAGAACGTGGCGCAAGCCTTTTGGCTAAAGGCGTAAAAACAGTGCGAGGGCAATTTGAACGTGGTGATGTGATTGAAGTAGTGACGAGTCAAGGCCAGTGTATTGCTAAAGGTCTCGTTAATTTTAATCATCAAGAAATTGATCAAATTAAAGGTTGCCATTCATCGCAAATCACCCAGTTGCTTGCGTTTGCGCCGAGCAGTGAAGTTATTCACAGAGATGATATGATTTTGTTATAGTTTTTTAGTATTTCTGATAAAGTTAACTAAACTAAAGTTATATATAGTTTTGGGGACTTTATAGATGGCGTCTAACGCTTGCGGACATGACTGGGTTGTAGAAATTACGCAACAAGAAGAAGAGGCTGGACTTGACGAGGCGCTTATAAAATCTGTGAGCGAATTGGAAGAGTTTTCGCGCTATGCAATCTATATTAACAAAGTCTTCAAACCCGGTTTCCCAGCCCGTCTACTAAATAAAGACTCGTTGATAGAAGAGCTTACTGAGTCTGAAGTTAATGAACTTATTGATAAGGTTAGCCGTAACAAAATTCGTATAAGTCGAAACTATGGCTTTATTTCGACTTACATACCTGTTTATTACATGGGCAATGTGGTTGGCGTGCTTGTTGTTGAGTCTGAAAAAGAGTTGTCAGAGAGATGTAGTATGTTGGCAATTTATATGCTCAACATTTATGCCAACCAACTAGCGCTGCTTTATAAATCACAATTGGATCCCCTCACTGAGTTACTTAACAGGCAAACTTTTGATAAAAAAGTCATCGATATCGCATCAACTACTGTAAAAGGACAAAGCGAATTAGATCCCCATCATCGCCAATGGTATCTTGCTATTGTTGACATTGACCACTTTAAAAAAGTGAATGACAACTATGGTCATGTTATCGGTGACGAAGTGATTTTGTTAGTCGCTCAACTGTTAAAAAATAACTTTCGTATTGAAGATTACGTGTTTCGTTACGGTGGTGAAGAGTTTGCAGTGCTATTTCAAGCAAGCGACGAGTTAGATGCACGTAATGCACTCAATCGTTTTCGCGGATGTGTTGCCGAATACCCGTTCCCGCAAGTGGGTAACTTAACCGTGAGTAGCGGTTTTATGCCGATTTATGAGTTTGAAATGGTTGCCAGTCTTGTGCAAAAAGCCGATCAAGCCTTGTATCACTCAAAAAACAAAGGCAGAAATTGTGTTACAGCCTATTCTGAGTTAGATATCCCAGATTCTCAATGCAGTGATGACTCAATAGAGCTGTTTTAGCCTGTTGCAGCGTCTCTTGCTGTGTTAAAATTGGCCACTGTTTTTAGAACCCTATGAGAAGGTGAGATGAAGTTTGTTCGTTGGTTGTTAGGCCGCATCATTTTGTTTTTTGATTTTGTATTCACGCCACGTAGTAAAAAGCGTCCAGCTGCTGAGCAAGCGGCGCTTGATTCAGTGACATCACAATTTAAGTTATATCAATTTAAGGCCTGCCCATTTTGTGTGAAAGTTCGTCGTGCAATTAAGCGTCAAGGTCTTTCAGTTGAAACTCGTGATGCCAAAAGTAACGAGCAATTTCGCCAAGAGCTTTTAGAGCAGGGCGGAAAAATCAAAGTGCCTTGTTTACGTATTGAAGAAAACGGCCAAGTAACTTGGCTGTATGAATCAAACGATATCATTGCTTATTTAGATAAAGTCGCTGCATAAAGCGGCTTTACACTTCGATTATAGCCCGTGCTGTGCTAGCATTTGGGCAAATTTTTTAATTGTCTTTTGAGAGATATAACCATGACAATTCGCACCCGTGTTGCTCCGTCACCGACAGGTGACCCGCACCTAGGTACAGCATACATCGCATTATTTAACTACTGTTTTGCTAAGCAGCAAGGCGGTGAGTTTGTGTTACGTATTGAAGATACAGACCAAGTTCGTAGTACGCCAGAATCAGAGCAAGCTATTATGGATAGCTTGAAATGGTTAGGCTTAAACTGGGATCACGGTCCCGATGTTGGCGGTGAGTTTGGTCCATACCGTCAGTCTGAGCGTAGCGATTTATATAAGAAATTCGCGCATCAACTCGTTGAACAAGGTAAAGCGTTTTATTGTTTTGCTACGAGCGAAGAGCTAGATCAAATGCGTGAAGAGCAAATGGCCGAAGGTCTGCGCCCTAAATACGATGGTCGTGGTTTAAACCTTTCTGAAGATGAAATTAAAGCAAACCTTGAAGCGGGTAAGCCTTACGTAATTCGTATGAAGATCCCAAGTGAAGGCACGTTTAAGTTTAACGACTACCTACGTGGCGACATTGAGATCCCATGGGAAAATGTAGACATGCAAGTGCTACTTAAGGCCGACGGTTTCCCAACTTACTTCCTTGCCAACGTTGTTGATGATCACCACATGCAAATTAGCCACATTTTCCGTGGTGAAGAGTGGATCAACTCAGCGCCTAAGCTATTAAAATTATATGAAGACTTTGGTTGGGAAGCGCCAGTGCTTGGTCACTTACCGCTTCTTCGTAACCCAGATAAGTCAAAATTATCGAAGCGTAAAAACCCAACTTCAATCAACTACTATAAAGAAATGGGTTACCTACCAGAGGCACTATTAAACTATTTAGGCCGTATGGGTTGGTCAATGCCAGATGAGCGTGAAAAGTTCACTTTAGATGAGATGATTGAGCACTTCGATATGAAACGTGTGTCGCTTGGCGGCCCTATTTTCGACATCGATAAGCTTAGCTGGTTAAACGGTATGTGGATCCGTGAAAACTTATCTGATGCAGAACTAATGCAACGTTTTGTTGATTGGAAATTTAATACTGAGCTATTCGCCAAAGTATTGCCAGAAGCAAAAACGCGTATTAATACGCTTTCTGACATGGTTGACCTTGCCGGTCACTTCGTGGGTGGTATTCCAAGCTATGATCCTGCGCTATTAACAGCGGGTAAAGCTGATGAAGATGTAATCCGTCAAGCATTACAGTTCTTCATCTGGCAATTAGAAGGTTTACGCAGTTGGGAAAAACCAGCGATTTTTGCTATCGCAAAAGAAGTTGCAACTTTCCATGAGTTGAAGATTAAAGACTTCCTTGAGCCAATTTTCGTGGCTATTACAGGTAAGACATCTTCAACATCAGTACTTGATGCAATGGAAATTTTAGGTTCAGACCTTTCACGTGCTCGTTTACGTGTAGCATTAGCACATATTGGTGTGTCTAAAAAGCAAGCGAAAAACATCGAACGTGCCTATCGCGATTATCCGCAAGCTTAATCGTAATATAACTTTCAAAAACCGAGCTTTATGCTCGGTTTTTTTATGTTTGATTGACAGGTTAGATGGTTTTTAAGCAAGCTGAGTTAAATGTAATACCTTTTACAAAACAGGTTTGGAAGTTAGCTCTCATATTTGGCTACTGAAATAACCAAAATCAATAACTAAAAACTGAAAACCAATGTAGCAAAATGTACATACTATTTTATATTTCATTCAATATGTTAGATTTAATTGATAGGGGATCATAAGCTATTTTTAACAGTGTAGACTGGAAAATAATTATACAAAAATGTAGGCAAACGATATGATCGCACCTGTAAGCGTTAAGAGTAGGCTATTTTTAGAGTTATAGTTGCCATAACTGTTTTTAATTATGGTATCGAGGTGAATCAAGTTAATGAATAAATTGTTTGGCTTAGTATGTTGTTTAACTGCATCAACTGCGTTTGCGCAGGTTGATGATAAACAGCCGCAATTAATTAAAAAGTCGACAATTCATGCCAGCATTACTCTGGGCTATGGGGGAATCGAAAACCCTGTTCTTGATGCTGATGATATTACTTCACCAATTTTACCTAGCTTTGCTTACTATGGTGATAATTGGTATTTCGACGATTTTTCTATAGGTTACAGCTTACTCGAAACAGAGAGTTTTTACGTTGATTTACTTGGCCGATTTAACGATGATGGCTTTTTCTTTGAATTAGATGGCATAGATAAGCTCTATGCTGTGGGTGTGATAAGATCAAACAGTGGCCGACCTACCATTCCTACCGCTTCACCTATAAATTTAACGCCAATTAAACGTGATCTATCATACATGGCGGGCTTATCATCTGCATTGAATGTATATGATAATATCTGGCTTAGCGCAGCATATGTGCATGATGTAACCGCTGTGCATAATGGCTACGAAATTTTGTTTAATGGTTATCAAGCATTTGAGCTGCTTTCAGGAGTCGCAGGTGTTGAAATGGGCCTTACTTATAAAAATGAAGAGCTTATTGATTACTACTACACAGTTGCACCTACAGAAAGTAAAACCCGTGTATTTGATTATGACTTACAAAGTGCCATCAATTATTACGTAAAAATTAGCTACGAATACCCAATTAACGATAGTCTAAGTTTAGATTTCAAATTAAAGCACACTTGGCTTGATAGTAACTTAGCTAATTCAACGATGATCCATAAAAATGGCTATTTTTCAGGTTTTACTGGGATTACTTACCACTTTTAGGCCAGCGAATAGTGATCCTCGCCCCGCCAGTTTCTGAGCTATTAGCTAAGCTAATTTTACCGCCATGCCAGCTAGCGATACGATGGACTATATAAAGTCCTAATCCATAACCACTGGCCAGCTTATCACCTTCACCTTGTTTAAAAGGTTCTATTAAGGCATCGGCATTTATTGGTAAGCCGGGGCCATCATCTGTAATGCTTATAGAGTAATGGGCTGCTTGTTCTTCACTACTTATTTGAATAGTGTTTTTTGCGTATTTTGTGGCGTTGATCAGTAAATTTTGCACTGCAATAGCCATAAAGCTCGCTTCACAATATGCAGTATCTATTTTTAACTTTGCAATAAATTGGAGCTCTTTATACAAATCGAACTTAGCAATTTCACAATTGATTAGCTTAGTTAAATCAACTTTATCTTGATTAAATACACTTTGTTGATGCTCTAAGCGAGCAAACGATAAATACTGCTCCAAACGCAGTTCAATCTCATCGATATCGCGTTCTATTTGGCTACTTTGCTCTGGTTCTACGTCAGCAATGGATAAAGCAAACCGCATACGTGTAAGGGGAGTGCGAATTTCATGCGAAATAATACGTGATAAATCATTATGAAGCTGAACGAATTTGTTAATGCGTTCAGACATGTGAGTAAAGGTACTAGCAAGCGGTGCAATCGACGAGTTAGGCTTAATATCAAGCTCGATCCGCTGCGGTTTTTTACTGAATTGGTACGCTGCGCGCTGTAACGAGCTTAAATCACGAAACACGGGACGAATAAACACTAGGATCATAGCGCCGAGTAATAGGTAAAAAGCAAAGAACGCAAACCAGTCTGTTTTGGTTTGTGAAATCAAAGTGATCGGGCCTACTTTTTGAATAGTTCCATTACTGCCTTTGAGATACACAAACTGTTGATTATTTTCGACCACACTAATAATGCCATCGTTTTCGAAAGTAGTTTGTAAAGAACTTGGTAACACTAACTCATTTTGGTTTAAGGTGCTGATCCGTGAGTCTTTATGTTCGGCGATTTGTGTAAGCTCATGGACGCTGAGTTGTATACTCGGCTCATGCTCAGAAAAAAATTCATTATACAGCTGCCCAAACGCAAGAACTAAAGCGATTAGACTCACTGTGATGATTAAATATAATTTAAAAAACTGCTGCTTCATTAATGCGAGATATCCAAGCTGTAACCTTTACCTCTTACTGATTTTATATCAAGCGACTCTTTGTGCTCGCTAATCGTTTCTTTTAGTTTCTTTCTTAAGCGGCTGATTTTAAGGTCAATAGCACGGTCTAACCCGTCGTACTCACGACCAATGACATGTTTAAATAAAACTTCACGGGAAACAGGTTGTGGACTGTTTTTAGCCAAATAAGCAATGATCTCGAATTCACTATCGTTTAGGTTGAGTGCTTTACCTTTAAAAAAGATATCTCTTTTCTTTGAGTCAATCCGAAGTAGGTCATACTCATTTGAAAAGCTATCTTGGCCGATGGTATGAGCTATGATTGTTTTTATTTTTGCCAGCAATAGCTCAGGTTTAATAGGCTTGACAAGATAGTCGTAGGCTCCGAGATCTAAGCCTTTAATTTGTGATTGCACAGAATCCAGTGCCGTTAGAAAAATGACAGGGCAACTGTACTTTTCTTTCAACTGAGAAATTAACTCAAAGCCATTGCCATCCGGTAGCATAACATCACATATGATGAGTGAAGGCATGAAAGTGATGTCGCTGTTGCGATAGGCCTCAGCAGTATTAAACACATCTATGGTGTAGCCATGTTTTAGTAAAAACTTTTGAATTAAACTTGCTAGTTTCACATCATCTTCAATTAAAAAAATATGCTGCATTATAAACTCCAGCCAAAACGCCGTTTTATGCGGTAATCTTTAGCTTCGTAATTTGCTATTGAAAGTAGTTGTTTTTTTACAATCTGATTGCTCAATGGGTTTACTAATTTAATAGTCAGTGGGTGCTTTGTTTTAATATTAAGCTGTTCAACAATTAGGCCATTTTGTGTGTAGCACTGGGTGTACTGAGGGCGTTGAGTTACTTCTAAACATAACTCATCAAAAGGGGCGATGCGAAAATGAACTTGTATTTTGAATTCACATGCTTTTTGTTTTGCTTCAGTGACACAAACGGTGGGAGATACTTTAAAAAAAGGCTGATTAGAAAACTCTTCACTCAAACACAGCGACGAAAAAAAGAAACACAAAAGCAGCAATGCCAAATATAATCGTTTGATCATTTACGCACATCTCTGATTTTTAATAGTCTTTTTTTCAAAGTAACATTAACCGTCGAACGTTGATGTAACCAACTAGCACTCATTTGAGTACTTATCTTTGCCGCTTATTATAATTATTATTTATACAACCTAAATGGTGATTACACGATAAAAAACACAATTATCATACCTTATTTATTCTTTGAGCTACAAATAGCGGGATCAACTGCTTTAGATGTATTCAGCTTGTCAGATTGAGTCATTTATTTTGATTCATTAGTGTGTTGTTTTATCAAGAGAAGTGAATGTTTATCTAGTTTAAGTTAATAGTTTTTCACTACAGGCTTGTGAGGGGAAGTCTTATTATTCGCAAGGATTTGTTAATCACTTGCTACAAATTGATACAATGTTGCAGTGCTAATATTTGCTTTATTATTTTCAGTAACTTTGCTTAATTTTAACAGATTCGACCTCTCTTTATTTTTTTTCTGGTAGTATAGGTAGGTTATAAGTAGTTTAAGCAGTGAACAAATATGTTAAGTCCTTATTATCAGCAACATGCTGATTATGTTTCAATCTCGCGTGAGCAAGGCTGTCGTTTCGCCAAGTTAGTGGCTGATGATTTCAATCCATTACACGATAAAGACGCTAAAAAGTTTTGTGTACCGGGCGATTTACTTTTTTCGCTGGTTTTAAACCGTTATGGCATAAGTGAAAAAATGGAATTCACATTTGCTGGTATGGTTGATGAAAATTCAAAGCTCACTTTCCCTGAAGGTGCTGATGAGTTTGCCATTACTGATGGCGAAAAAGTCATGCTAAAAGTGAAACGAGAAGGGGCTGTTAGCCAGTGCCCTGAGTTAACAAATAGCTTAATTAAAAATTATGTTGAGTTTTCTGGCACCACTTTCCCGCATGTGATCATTCCACTAATGGGTAAGCAAGACGTGATGATTAACCCCGCGCGCCCAATGGTGATTTACGAGTCAATGCTAATCAACCTTGACCGCCTAGATATCAGCTCACCTGAACTGCAGTTTGCTGAGCCTGATTTTGAATTTACAGGTAAGCGCGGCAAAATTACGCTTCGCTTCAACTTGTTAGAAAATGGCGAGAAAGTAGGTTCAGGTGAAAAGCACATGCTTGTTTCTGGCATTCGTGACTATTGCCAAGCAACCGTTGATGATTTAATTAGTTTTTACAATCAGCGCAAAGAATCATTAAAACCAGTGTGATTTTTTCGGTTGATAGAAAAGGCGCTAATTGCGCCTTTTTTGTTTATTGTGTTAAGCGTACAATAGCGCTTTTATAGTAAACGTACCTCATATCATGTCAGCAGCGACCTTTTCAGAGTTAAATCTTGCACCAGCGCTTTTAGAAGCATTGCAAGCCGAAAATTATCACATCCCAACGGCTATTCAAGCGCAAACTATTCCTCTTATTTTGGCTGGTGCTGATGTAATGGGCAGCGCACAAACGGGTACTGGTAAAACAGCAGCATTTGTTTTGCCTTTATTAGATAAGCTATTGTCCTTAGAAGCGCTACCAAGTGCCGTCAAAGTGCTTATTCTTACGCCAACCCGCGAACTTGCCCAACAAGTTTTTGCAAGCGTAGAGCGCTACGCTGCGCACACTGATATCAAAGCCGCGCTTGCTTATGGCGGGGCTAGTATTGGTCCGCAAATTAAAGCCATTAAAGGGGCGCAGGTTGTAGTTGCAACACCAGGGCGCTTACTTGATCACCTGATCAAAGGCAGTATTAAACTCTCAAGTATTAGCACCTTGGTATTTGATGAAGCTGATCGCATGCTTGATATGGGTTTTATTGATGAGATTAAACGCATTTTGCGTCATGTGCCAAAAGAGCGCCAAACCTTACTTTTTTCAGCCACATTTGATGACAGTGTTTTTAAACTCAGTAAGCAGTTATTGAATGATCCTAAATTAGTTGAAGTGAATAAGCGTAACTCAGCCGCGGTTGAAATTGAGCAGCTAGTTTATGCCGTTGATGAAGATCGTAAGCGAGAGTTAGTTTCTCATATGATTGGCATGAAAAATTGGCAGCAAGTACTGATCTTCACTCGCACTAAACAAACAGCTGATTTGCTCGCTAAAGAAATGTGTAAAGATGGCTTAAAAACAGAGTCTATCCATGGTGATAAAAGCCAAGGAGCGCGTGATAAAGCACTACAAAACTTTAAATCAGGTGCAACAAGGGTGCTGGTAGCAACGGATGTTGCGGCGCGTGGTCTTGATATTGCTTCACTAAAGTATGTGATTAACTATGAGTTGCCTTATGTAGCTGAGGATTACGTACATCGCATTGGTCGCACAGGGCGTGCAGGCGAAAAAGGCGTTGCGATGTCATTAGTTAGCATAGATGAGCAGTGGTTACTGGACGAGATAGATATATTGCTCGACACAAGGCTCACGCCGCAGTGGTTACCAGGTTATGAGCCGGACTTAACAAAAGAGCCAAAACAGGTTCGTAAAAATACGAATAAAGCACGACGTTCCCGCGATAAAAAACGTATTTTAGGGCAAAAAAGTAGGAGACGTTCCTAAATTTGGCGTATATTTATACTATCCTCTGGCTAAAGATGAGAGTTTAGTATGTTAGAAGAGAATAAATGGACGTTTCGCCGCGCTGATAAGCAATTCTCCTTAGCAAAGTGGCAGAAAACAATAGATCTCATGACTGAGCTGTTTTCTGCACCCGCGGGCTTTATAGTCCACAAAACTGATAATGTTTATCGCATTATCGTCTCCAGTGAGCAGCAAGAAAACCCCTATGAGGCGGGGGCCGAGTTAAGTGCTGACGATAATATTTTCTGTAAAAAAGTACTGCGTGATATGGCACCGCTGTATGTTGATCATGCCAGTCAAGATAGTCAATGGGATGACAGCCCGCTGGTAAAAGATGGCTTTGAGTCTTACCTTGGGGTGCCTATTAGCTGGCCAAGTGGTGACCCGTTTGGTACTTTTTGCGTAATGGATTTTAAACAAACCCATTATCAACAGAGCTTTTTAGAATTGATAGAACAGCTTCGCGATATGGTCGAAGATGACCTTGCGCTTTTAGACAACTTCACACAGATGCGTGAAATTGCCATGCTTGATTCACTCACTAATATTTATAACCGCCGTGCAATAGACCTACTTTGCCAACATAAATTGAATATATCGAAGCGTCTTGGTTTTGATATTAGTTGTTTATTTATCGATATAAATAGCTTTAAACCGCTCAATGACACTTACGGTCACGAAGTTGGTGACTTAGCTTTGATTTGTTTAGCCGACACCATGAAAGAGTGCCTACGAGAAACCGATATTATCGGTCGCTTAGGCGGTGATGAGTTTATTGCCTTATTGCAAGTTCAGCCCGGTGATTGCATAGACAGTATCGCTGATAAGCTTAATACCGCTTTTCAGATAAATTTAGAGAAGCGGGGCATTCCTGTCACGAGCTTAAGTATTGGTTCAGGGGTAATAGCTCAGCCAAAAGAAAACTTTGCTGAGCTATTAAAGCGGGCAGATGAAGATATGTATGAGAAAAAGCAAGCCTCGAAGGCGGCACGCTAAGCTATTTGCTTCTCAGCTAGGTTTAATTCCATGATTGCTTTTAGTAAACGGTAAAGATTGATTGATGCATCAATTTCTTCTTTACGGTTAGTTAAGCTCTCAATATTTAAACCTAGCGGTACATCTAAATGTGCGCAGCTTTGTAAAATTAAGTCGAGATTTTCACGGCAGATGCGCACTGATTCGCTTAAAGTATTTGCAGCATCGAGCATACGGTACTTAGTTGCCTCAGGTACAGAAATACCCAACCATTCCATAAACTCTAAAGTTTTTTCACCACCACAAGGGGTAAACGTTAAAATAATGCGTTTTGGTGTTGTGCCTTGTGCTTTACAGCTACGCGCATAACTGGTGATCAAGTCTATTGTCGCTTGGGCATTATATACGGCTTGCGAAATAAAAAATTGACAGCCTTGCTGTGTTTTTTTAAGTAGTCTTTCATGCTCATTTCGCTTGCTCGCATGGCGCTCAGCAATCGTAACACCACCTAAAAATACATCACTATCTTGCTCTGCTAAGGTTTTGTATGCATCAGGTAGGCTTAATTTGATATCACCATCAGATGATGGACTACCGACTAGCACTAAGTTTTTTAACTCAAACTCATTTCGAGTTTCGTTTAGCCATTCGGTAAATTCAGCTTCGCCACGCTGGGCAATACTTTTATAGGTGATAACATCTTGCTGAGATAAGTTACGTAATAACTTAGAATACTCACGCGGGTCGACAGTCTCTTTGAATGGGAAAGGGCGCGGAATCGCTGTACGGCTGCTTTCATCTTGAATGTCATAAATGATTACACCATCGTATTCAATTTCGTGTAAACGACCAAGAAGCTTTTGCGCAATAGTTTCTAATGTGGCTTTATCTGTGCCTGATTTTGGCGGTGTAGTACCAATTAGGTAGACGCCTTGATTGGTGTCTTCAATTTTCTCTTGTAGTGATAAAGCCATAATCCTCATTCCAGCTCGTGCTCATGTCTATGACAAACAATATAGCAGCCATTTAGACGTCTAGATAGATTTTTTTCATGAAAGTTTTTCAATGACTATGAATTTTACTCATATTGAAAGCCGAGCGTTTCGCTAAATTGACACACCTGTTTACATAAATTATTGCACTGGCTCTCATATTTTCTGGCACTTTGATGCATAATCAATCAGCAATGATCATGAAAAAAATAACTAACAAGGGAACATTATGAAATTTAGATTACTAGCAACCAGTGTTGCTGTAACGCTAGCACTAAGTGGCTGCGCGAGTAATTCACAGTCAACTATGGTTAAAGAAGTCGAAATTGAGCAGCTAGCAAGCCAAGACGATAGTCGTGTATTCAGCCAAGACTACCTTTTAGAAGAGCTTGATAATGGCCTTCGCGTGATGGTGGTAAAAACCGATTACCCAGATGTAGTTTCACTGCAAATTCCGGTATCGGTAGGTTCACGTAACGAAGTTGAAGCAGGTAAAACCGGTTTTGCACACTTCTTTGAGCATATGATGTTTAAAGGCTCTGAAAAATTCCCGCAAGATGTGTATTCAGATATTTTAAAGAATTCAGGTGTTGATAATCGCGCGTACACGACCAACGATTACACTAACTATCACTTAAACTTTTCAAAAGAGCACTTAGACAAAGTACTCGAAATCGAAGCCGATATTTTCCAAAACCTCACATACAGTGAAGAACAGTTCCGCACTGAAGCGCTTACTGTTAAAGGTGAGTATCTAAAGAATAATGCCAGCCCAATTCGCAAGTTACTTTCTGCTGTTCGTAACGAAGCATTCGAAAAGCACACGTATAAGCATACCACGATGGGCTTTTTTGAAGACATTGAAGCTATGCCTGATCAAATGGCATATGGTAAAGAGTTTTTCGCTAAATTTTATAAACCAGAGTATGTATCTTTAGTCATTGTTGGTGATGTTGATCCACAAGAAACCATGGCAATGGTGAAAAAGCATTGGGGTAACTGGAAAAAGGGCGATTACCAAGCAGAAATTCCTGTTGAGCCAAAACAACAAGCTGCAAAATATGTACATGAAAAAAATGATGGTTTACCAGGTCACTGGTTGCTTGTGTCTTACAAAGGCACGGCATGGGATCCAACCCAAAAAGACCGTGCAGCCCTTGATTTAATCTCGCAGCTTTATTTCTCTAACAACTCGGCACTTTATCAAGAGCTTGTTGTTGATAAACAAATTGCTAGCCAAATGTTTACCTATAACCCAGATACTAAAGATCCGGGTTTATTACATGTGTTTGTAAAAGTCGAAAACGAAGCGGACCTTGCTAAAGCCCGTGATGCGATTAACCGTACTTATGCACAAGCACGTACTGAGTTAGTTGATGCACAAAAGTTAGCGGATTTAAAATCAAACCTTAAATACAGCTTTATTAATGGTCTTGATTCATCGCAGTCAATTGCGTCAACGCTTGCAAGCTACATGCATTTTGAACGCGACCCTGAGGTTATTAACCAACTGTACGCAACTGCTGATAGCATCACTCCTGAAGATATCAAAGCGGTAGCAAACAAGTATTTTGTTGATTCAAGCCGCACTACTGTGACAATGTCAGCGCTTGATAAAGTGGCTGGTTTTGAGCAAGAGGTTGATTTAAACGCGCTGGTTGCAAGTATTGAACAAGCCCCAACAGAGCGTCACTTTAAAGTACTTGATAAAACAAATAGCTCACCTTTAGTTGATGTTAACTGGTTATTTAATACCGGTGCAGCAGCTGATCCACAAGGTAAAAAAGGTTTAGCTGCACTCACTGCTGCGATGTTAGCGCAAGGTGGCTCAGAAACTATGAGCTATAAAGATATTCAAAAAGCCTTATACCCATTGGCGGGAAGCTTTGGGTATCAAATCGATAAAGAAATGATTTCACTACGTGGCCGTGTGCACAAAGACAATGCAGCGAAGTGGTATGCACTTGTTAGCGATCAGATGTTAAACCCTGGCTTTAGAGAAGATGATTTCAAGCGTCTGAAAAAAGAGCTTATCGATAGCATTAAAGCAGGCCTTAAAGCATCAAATGACGAAGAGTTAGGTAAAGAAGTGCTTTATCATCAGCTTTATAAAGGTCACCCATACGAAAGCTATAACTATGGTGATTTATCAGACCTTGAAGCGTTGACACTTGACGATGTGAAAGCGTTTTATGCTAAGCAGTTTACTCAATCAAAATTAACGGTTGGTTTAATTGGTGCTATTCCAAGTGAAGTTAAATCAGCAATGATGAAAGATTTAACATCGCTTCCACAAGGTAAAGAAAGCCGCTTAATGATCCCAGATGCACCAGCGCTAAAAGGTCATCATGCGACTATTGTTGAAAAATCAGCGCAATCTACCGCTGTATCATTTGGTTTCCCAATCGATACTATTCGTAGCAGCGATGACTGGACAGCGCTTTGGTTAGTTCGCTCTTACTTTGGCGAACACCGCAGCTCAAACAGCTTCTTGTATCAGCGCATTCGTCAAACACGTGGTATGAACTATGGTGACTACGCGTACATTGAGTACTTCCCGCGTGGTATGTTCCAAACAAAACCAGATGCTAATTTAGGTCGTTCAGAGCAAATTTTCCAAGTATGGTTACGTCCGCTTCGTTCTAATAACGATGCGCACTTTGCAACGCGTACGGCGTTATTTGAGCTTGATAAGCTAATTAAAAATGGCATCAGCAAAGAAGATTTTGAAGCGACTCGTAACTTCTTAATTAACTTTGTGCCACAAATGGTTGCAAGCCAAGATCGCCAATTAGGCTATGCGCTTGATAGTGAGTTCTACAACACTGAGAGCTTTGTTGACTATGTGCGTGGCAAGCTTGAAAAGCTAACACTTGATGATGTTAACCGTGTTATTCGCGATAACCTGCAAACTGAGAATATTCACTATGTGTTTATTACTGGTGATGGCAAAGACATGCAAAAACGCCTAGCCTCAGAGCAAACATCACCTATGGTGTATAACGCTGAAAAACCAGCAGAGCTTGTTGCTGAAGACAAACTGATTGCTGACTATAAACTTGCGATACCTGCAAAAAATATCAGCGTACTTGATGTTGAAAAGGTATTCCAATAACCGCTATTCAATGCCCCTAGTTAGGGGCATTTTGCTCACAATGTCAGTTTGTGTTTGTGCAACAACTAGCTTGTTTCGACCTGTTTCTTTTGCTTGATAAAGGGCTTTGTCAGCCATGTCAATTAACGTGGTCGCATTGTCTAAAAAACCAGGCACTAAAGTTGCTAAACCAATACTTACGGTTAGTTGTTGATTATGCAACTCTTCAATATGTAGCTCGGTTAATTGCGTCATAAACCGAGAGAGTAGTTGATAGGCCTGCTCGCTATGTGTGTTACCCAAAACTAATACAAATTCTTCTCCCCCGTATCTTGCACATAAATCACTGGGTCTGCGGGCAAATTGTGTAAGCAAGTTTGCTAGACTTTTTAAGCAAATATCGCCGACTAAATGGCCAAAGTTATCATTAAGCAACTTGAAATGGTCAAGATCAATCATGGCTATAGAAATGGGCTGTTTTAAACGTAAACAGCGACTCCATTCTTGTTCAAAGAAATTGTCGAAATGGCGACGATTCGCAAGTTGAGTAAGGCCGTCAATGTGCGCGAGCATTTTTAATTGCTGTTCTGCTCGCATTCTTTCAGTAATGTTTAAGTGACTAATAACGACATAGCGCTGTGATTGATATTCTAGTGGTACTGCACGCATCAAAAACCAGCGGCTTTCAGTATCACTGTGGCAAGGGTATTCTAAATAGTATTCTTGCTGTTGACTGTTGATGACTTTTTGTAGGCCTGCGAGTGCTTTTATACCAAATTCATCACCTTGTTTTGCAGCTGATTCACAAATTGCTAAATAGTTTTGTTGGCGCCACTGCACGTCACAACTGCAATTATTATCTTGGCCAAAAGTCTGCCAACTGCGATTAACAAAGATGATATCACCTAGTTCATTGATAACTACGATATGCTCAGAGATGCTATCGAGTATTAATTTTAAGAATTCTTTTGACTCAACCACATTATTACCCAGCCAATACCACTTATGTAAGATTAGCAACAAATGATAAGTTTTCACTGTTATGGTCGTAAAAAATAATCCTAAATAGCTAGCTTTTCTGTGCTGCTGCTTTTTAAGAATATATGGATACGTCTGATAATAGCGAGGAAGGTGGCAAAACGTATTTTAGAAAATTACGTCGTTTTGGGATGCAGCTTCGTGTCAGAATCAAGCCCGAGGCTCAACTCTGACAGAGAACTTATTAAAATAAAGAGGCAATTTTCACGGCAATGCCGCACAATATTGCTACTTTCATGAAGGCTATAAGTGTTGCATAGCCACGTTGTTCCTTGGTCATTGGCTGCTCCTAAAAAATAACTAATACCGTCGCCATACCAAGAGCAAAACTAATAAACGAAGAAGCCGCTACGATTGCAGCGAGATTTTGCTTACTCACTGCGTGTGTTGCGCTTTGTTCAGATACATCGTCATCGAGTTTAATTAGCTCACCTTGGCGTACTTCAAATACTGCGCATAGGCTCATGGTGGTTTCTTTTGATGCCGCACCTTCTTTTTCAACTCGCTGAATGGTACGTAGGCTTACATCACAGGCATCGGCCAATTGCTGCTGCGTCCAATCGAATTTAAGTCTAAGCGTCTTGATTGTATTGGGATTCAGCTGCATCAGTTACTTCCCAAGAAACGGTTCAATGAAAGTAACGACTGCGTAACCAAATATTGCACCACCAATAAAACAGCCTAAGGTAACCATAGCCACTTGTTTTGGGTTATCAGTAAGCGCGGTTTGTGTGCTTTGTTTTACTAATTTACCAGCTTTGTAAAACGAACATTCAAGCTTGCCTGTGAGTATGTTTTGCATCTCAAAATCGACAGCATAAGCAGTATCTTGGTAGTTAAAGTCGTGATGACTTTTAAAGCCGAAGCTGCGCTTTTCACTAACCAATTCGTCGTTTACATATATTTGTTCTTTACCGCTCATGATGTGACCAAAGCATGCGATTTGGTTATCACCATCTTGAAAGTAAAATTTATAACCTAGTTTATGTGAGTTTAGTACGTCGTTTTTCATCATCGTTTCCTTGTTAAGTTGATGATGTAAATTTAATGATTATTTTTGTTTTTTACGCCGTCAGCGATATGCCAGTGCCTATTTTGGCATATGACAGGTAAGATGTCATATCTGTTTTGTTATTGAAATATAAGAAGTTTAATTTAATTGTTGGCTTCAGCTCTGAGTTTGCTTCTGTCATATGAGATAGCCTTAAAACTCCCTTAAAATGAGCAAAAAGTGGTTTTGCTACTCTGGTTATTAGATATAACCAGAACAAATAAACAACGGGTTAGTACATCTTGCTACAAATCCGTTAAACTTAAGCCTTAGCAGTTAGGTACAACCAGAAAGGCAATATTATGCGTCATGAAATTTGGCAAAAGCTCCGTGAAGAAGCAAACGAAGTCGTTTCCCGTGAACCGCTTTTAGCAAGTCACGTTTATTCGTGTGTGTTAAATCATGAATGTTTAGGTTCAGCGCTGAGTTTTATTGTTGCTAATAAACTCGCTGATGCGGTGGTTTCGGCGTTTACTATTCGTGAATTATTCGACCAAGCCTTTGTTAAATGTGACTTAATGCTAACGCATGTTGCTCATGACATAAAAGCAGTTAAAGATCGCGACCCTGCAGCCGATAGTTACTTAACTGTCATTCTTAATCTAAAAGGCTTCCATGCAATTCAGGCTCATCGACTCGCAAACTGCTTATGGCAACAAAACCGAAAAGAGCTTGCTCGCTTCATTCAAAGTAGAACCTCAGAGGTTTTTGGCGTTGATATCCATCCTGCTTGTAAAGTTGGCCATGGTATTATGTTTGACCATGCAACTGGGATTGTAATTGGTGAAACAGCGGTTATCGAAGATAATGTATCGATTCTTCAATCAGTAACCTTAGGTGGTACAGGTAACGAGCAAGGTGATCGCCACCCTAAAATTCGTGCCGGCGTATTAATTGGCGCGGGTGCAAAAGTACTGGGTAACATCGAAGTAGGTGAGGGGGCGCGTATTGGTGCCAATTCTGTGGTGCTGAGTGCGGTTCCAGCACACACTACGGTTGTTGGTGTACCAGCTAAAGTTGTGGGTAAACCAAGCTGCCCTTGCCCAGCAGAAAGCATGAACCAAAACTTTTTAGATGATGGTACGACTACCGCTAGTAATGCATCGCACACCAGTGCTATGTTGTAGTTTTACACCAATAAAGTGCAATGGAATTGTCTAAATTATCTTTTGGGTTAGCTGTTATAGCGTCATTTATTTGTGGCGCTGTAGCCATGTCATTTTTTCAACCTGACCCACAACATCAGCCGCAAACTTATCAGCAAGAATTTGTTGAAATGCAAACAATGGAAGTCCCAGAGCAGCAAGCCACTGCTGTAGCGCCTGTTATTAAAAAACAAGTCGCTGAAGTTAATTCAGTAGCTGTTAGCAAAAGCGAGCTTGAGCAACAAGTCGCAGAGCTGAAGTTACAAGTCGAAAACCAACAAGCGGTGATTGCCAGTTACCGTTCAAGTGCGATACCTCCGCAGCAAATCAACTCACATCTAGAGGATCTTTATACTTTATTAGAAGAGCAATCTCGAGATGAGGCGTGGGCTTACCAAATTGAAACAGCCATGAGCGACTTTTTAATTATGGCAGACTTACCCGTGCAGCCAGAAATGAGTATCTCTAGATGCAAAAGCTCAGTTTGTCAGTTTAAACTGCTGCAACCTGAGGGGGTTGATGAGTTGCCAAGCCATTATTGGCGTAACATGACCGATAAAATGGTGGAGCAAAGCTGGTGGAAGCAATTTAAATTTACTTCCACCACCTCAAGTGACGATAGTCTAACCATTATTGCAAGCACGGAGTAATTTTATACAACTTTTGATTGCAGTTGACCATCGGCAAGTTCGGTAGTTATAAGCTCACCAGAACTTACATCGTTAACCGATTTCACCACCCCACCTTGTTGGTTTTTAGTAATGCTGTAACCACGCGCCAACACACTGAGCGGACTTACAGAATCTAAACGACTTGCCTGTAATGAAAGCTTGTTTCGAGAACCTGAAAGCTGTTGTTGCATTGCTTGTGTAAGCCTAGCATGTAATTGCGTCAGCTGATGCTCGCTCTTAGCTAACTGCTTTTCAGGAGAACGTTGCATTAAGCGTGGTGTTAAGTTAGCAAGTACTCGCTCATATCGCTGAATTTTACTATTCATCGCGCCGTGTAAGGCTAAACTTAGCTCATCTAATTTTTGCGCTTGTTGATTGAGTTGATTACGCGGATGACAAAGCTGTAAGCGGTGCTCAAATTGCGTTGCGGTACTGCGTTTTACTGCCAATGAATGTTTAAAGGCATGATTTAAGTGTCTAACTAACTGCTTAACTTTGTTGTGCAGCTCTTCGCTGTTTGGGCTAACAAGCTCCGCAGCAGCTGAAGGAGTGGCTGCGCGAATATCGGCGACATAATCACTAATCGTGGTATCAACTTCGTGACCGACCGCGCTAACGATGGGTAAGTGACTTGCAAAAATGGCACGGGCCAATTGCTCATGGTTAAAGCACCACAAATCTTCGAGTGAGCCACCACCGCGACCTAATATAAGAACATCTACTTCGTTACGCTGGTTGGCGATGTTTATTTTTTCTATTAGTTGGCTATGGGCATCTGCACCTTGCACCATTGCTGGGTAAATCACGACTTCAAGCTGCGGAGCGCGGCGTTTTAATACAGTAAGAATATCGCGAATAGCAGCCCCTGTGGCAGAGGTGATCACCCCAACACGATTTATATTGGTTGGTAATGGCTTTTTGTGGGCTGAGCTAAATAGACCTTCTGCAGCTAAGCGCATTTTAAGGGCGTCAAATTCTTGTTTTAATAAGCCTTCACCGGCAGGGGCCATGTGTTCAACAATCAGCTGATAATCACCGCGGGGCTCATACAATGACACGCGAGCGCGAACGGTCACTTGTGCACCATTGCTCGGGCGAAAAGTTTGGCCGCGATTATTGCCACGCCACATCGCTGCTTTTACTTGTGCTCGGTCGTCTTTTAAAGTGAAGTACCAATGTCCTGAGGCTGGGGCAATAAAGTTAGAAATTTCGCCGTTTAATACCAGCGACGAAAAGCCTTGCTCTAAAACATGACGAATTTCTTTATTTAGTCGCGAGACTGTATAAACAGGCTGTGTTGATTGCGTGAAAGCCATTAAAAACCCCAGTAAAAAAATCTGTGTGTACTTTAACACAAATAAATGAATAATTTTATTTACTCGTGCCAACAACGCTGATAAAATTTGGCCGCAATTCCTTATACTCAGATCCACATGTGAGAAGTTGCACTATGCTAAGAATCGCTAAAGAAGCTCTTACCTTTGACGACGTACTTTTAGTACCGGGTCATTCTACTGTTTTGCCACACACGGCAAATATTTCAACTCGTTTAACGCGTGGTATCAATCTTAACTTGCCGCTAGTTTCAGCATCTATGGATACTGTTACAGAAGCTCGCTTAGCGATTGCTTTAGCGCAAGAAGGCGGGTTAGGTTTCATCCACAAAAACATGACAATTGAAGAGCAAGCTAAAAACGTACGCAAAGTAAAAACGTACGAAGCAGGTATTGTTTCTTTCCCTGTTACTGTGACTGCGGATCTTACAATTGCTGATGCTATCGCGCTTTCAGAAGAAAAAGGTTTTTCAGGTTTCCCTGTAACCGATGCTGACAATAACCTTGTAGGTATTGTTACAAGCCGTGATATGCGTTTTGAAACTAAGCTTGAACAGCCAGTTTCTACAGTAATGACGAAAAAAGAATCGTTAGTTACTGTAAAAGAAGGTGCAGACCGTGATGAGATTTTAGGTCTAATGCACGAGCACCGTATCGAAAAAATTCTTGTTGTTGATGATGCATTTAAATTAAAAGGCATGATCACTGTAAAAGATTACCAAAAAGCACAAGACAAGCCACACGCATGTAAAGACGATCAAGGTCGTCTTCGTGTAGGTGCCGCTGTTGGTGTTGGTCCAGGTACTGACGAGCGTATCGCAGCCCTTGTTGAAGCGGGTGTTGACGTATTACTTATCGATACATCACATGGCCACTCACAAGGTGTAATCGACCGTGTTGCTCAAACACGTCAAACATACCCAGATTTACAAATCGTAGCAGGTAACGTTGCAACAGCTGAAGGTGCGATTGCCCTTGCTGATGCAGGTGTTGACGCTGTTAAGGTAGGTATTGGCCCTGGTTCTATTTGTACTACTCGTATCGTAACAGGTTGTGGTGTACCACAAATTACGGCTATTTCTGACGCAGTTGAAGGCTTAAAAGGCCGCGATATTCCTGTTATCGCTGACGGTGGTATTCGTTTCTCTGGTGACATCGTAAAAGCACTTGTTGCCGGTGCATCATGTGTAATGGTGGGTTCAATGCTAGCGGGTACTGAAGAAGCACCGGGTGAAGTTGAGCTATACCAAGGTCGTTACTACAAGTCTTACCGTGGTATGGGTAGCCTTGGCGCTATGAACCAAAAAGAAGGTTCATCAGACCGTTACTTCCAAAAATCGAACGAAGCAGACAAGCTTGTTCCTGAAGGTATCGAAGGCCGTGTTGCTTATAAAGGTCCTATCGCGACAATCATTCACCAACAGGTGGGCGGTCTTCGCAGCGCAATGGGCTTAACAGGCTGTGCAACAATTGAAGAGTTAAATACTAAACCTCAATTTGTTCGCGTTACTTCAGCTGGTATGGGTGAGTCACACGTTCACGACGTGCAAATTACCAAAGAAGCGCCAAACTACCGCTTAGGTTAATTACCTTAAGGTATTGAAATTACATGGGCTAGCATTTGCTAGCCCTAATTTATTGATCATCTCCCTTTGGGGGAGCAGTTCCTGACTAACGAGATACTCCATGAGCAAAGACATTCACGATTCACGAATTCTCATTTTAGATTTTGGTTCGCAATACACACAGTTAATCGCACGTCGTATACGTGAGATTGGTGTTTACTGTGAGCTATGGGCATGGGATGTAACTGAAGAGCAAATCCGCGAATTTAATCCACAAGGTATTATTTTGTCGGGTGGCCCTGAGTCTACAACACTTGAAAACAGCCCACGTGCTCCTGAGTATGTATTTAACGCAGGCGTTCCAGTACTTGGTATCTGTTACGGTATGCAAACAATGGCAACGCAACTGGGTGGTAGCGTACACAGCTCTGATAAGAAAGAGTTTGGTTATGCACAAGTTGAGAAAGTAGGTAACTGTGCGTTATTCGATGCTATCGAAGACCACATTACTGACGGCGGTGCTGGCGTACTAGACGTTTGGATGAGCCACGGCGATAAAGTAATGGAAATTCCAGATACTTTCAAAACTACTGCTAAAACATCAACATGTCCACATGCTGCAATGTCTTGGGAAGAAAAGCGTTTCTACGGCGTACAGTTCCACCCAGAAGTAACTCACACTCATCAAGGTCAACGTTTACTTGAGCGTTTTGCAATTGATATCTGTGGCTGCGAAAAGCTATGGACACCAGCTAAAATCATCGATGATGCTATCGAGCGTATTAAAGAAACTGTGGGTGATGATGAAGTTATCTTAGGCTTATCAGGTGGTGTTGATTCATCTGTTGTTGCTATGCTTATTCACCGTGCAATCGGCGACAAGCTAACGTGTGTATTCGTTGATAACGGTCTACTTCGTTTAAACGAAGGTCAGCAAGTTATGGACATGTTTGGCAACAAGTTTGGCCTAAACATTGTTAAAGTCGATGCTGAAGATCAATTCTTAGCAGACTTAGCTGGCAAGTCAGACCCAGAAGATAAGCGTAAAGCGATTGGTCATACTTTCATTAAAGTATTTGACGAGCAAGCTAAAAAGCTGAAAAGCGCTAAATGGTTAGGTCAAGGTACTATCTACCCAGACGTAATCGAATCTGCTGCATCAGCAACAGGCAAAGCACACGTAATCAAATCTCACCACAACGTAGGTGGTTTACCAGACGACATGGAAATGGGTCTTGTAGAGCCATTACGTGAGCTATTCAAAGATGAAGTACGTAAAATTGGCCTTGAGCTTGGTCTACCTTACGACATGCTTTACCGTCACCCATTCCCGGGTCCTGGTTTAGGTGTTCGTGTACTTGGTGAAATCAAGAAAGAATACTGTGACTTACTACGTCGCGCAGATGCTATCTTCATCGAAGAGCTACACAAAGCTGAGCTTTACCACAAAGTAAGCCAAGCCTTCACTGTATTCTTACCAGTTAAATCGGTAGGTGTAATGGGTGATGCGCGTAAATACGACTGGGTTGTATCACTGCGTTGTGTTGAAACAATCGACTTTATGACGGCACGTTGGTCACACTTACCTTATGAGTTCTTAGGTGTGGTTTCTAACCGTATCATCAACGAAATCGATGGTATTTCACGTGTTGTTTACGATATTTCAGGTAAACCACCGGCAACAATCGAATGGGAATAGGGCTAGCTCAAAAGAGCTAATAAAGCCTTAAGCCAATAAAAAATGCCAGTCAGTTTTACTGACTGGCATTTTTTTATAGGGATAATGACTGTTGGTTTTCAGAAATCAGCATATCCAGAAATCGACAACAGCTCTAACTCTGCATAAGCGTGCCAAATCTGAGTAAATAGCCAACCAAGTAGGCTGAACACAGCACACATTTGTGCTGGTAAGAGTTTGTGATTAAGTGACAAGGTCTTCCTGTTAACACTGTTGTTAGCCATGAAGCTTAAACTCTCGTGACAAATGTGACGGTTAATGAGTAAGCACCAATAGCTTTTGAGTCTTCGATTACACAGAATATGTAGCACAGTACGAGTTTTTTTGGTGAGCTGTAGATACTTAATAACAGTTTCCATCTTGGCGCAAAGAAAATGGAGAAGTATCGATAGCCCACCGTTTAAATTTTGAGCGTGTTGTAGTCAGCCTGTTAAATATTTAAGGTTAAACAAGCGTACCTTTCGAGCCATGTGGTTCAGAGCGCAAATATTGAGGCGGAGCCTGAACCTGAGCACCTAGCGCAACGGCAGCTTGCCAAGGCCAATGCGGATTAAAAAGTACAGAGCGACCTAATGCAACCAAATCGGCATCCCCTTGTTTCAGCGCTTCTTCAGCCTGCTGTGGCTCGGTGATTAAGCCTACACCTATTACCGGTATTGTAACTTGTTGGCGAATGGCATTAGCAAACGGAAGCTGATACCCTGGTTTTACATCAATGGATTGCTGCGGCGAAAGCCCACCACTGGAAACATGAAGATAGTCACAACCCAGCTGTTCCAGTTGCTGACCAAACACAATCGATTGCTCAACATCCCAACCGTCATCAACCCAGTCAGTTGCCGAGAGACGAACTCCAACCGGAACTGAAGAAGGGATGGCTTTACGCACAGCTTCAAATACTTCAAGAGGAAAGCGTAGGCGATTTTCCAGCGAACCACCATATTGGTCCTGCCTTTGGTTACTTAGTGGAGAAAGAAATTGGTGGAGTAGGTAACCATGCGCCGCATGGATTTCTATTAGATCAATTCCTACACGTACTGCACGAATTGCGCTGTCAACAAACGCCTGTTTAATACGCGCAAGACCCGCTAAGTCGAGTGACTCTGGCGTTTCGTCTTGCTCATTGAAGGCCAACGCAGAAGGAGCAACCGTTTGCCAGCCACCTTCATCCATCGTCAATTTATGACCTCCCTGCCATGGCACATGACAAGAAGCCTTTCGCCCGGCATGACCAAGCTGAATACCTATACGAATGGGAGACCAAGCGCGAACATCAGACAAAACACTGTCTAATGCGGCTTCTGTTGCGTCATCCCACAGTCCTAAATCTCCCGCAGAAATACGGCCAATAGGTTCAACAGCTGTGGCCTCCAAAATTAGCAACCCAGCGCCAGACGTTGCCAGCGAACCATAGTGCATGCGGTGCCAGGAGCTAGCCTGTCCAGATTCGGCAGAGTATTGACACATTGGTGCGATAACTATGTGGTTTGTAAGATTGAGCTCTCCGATCTTCGCGGCACTAAATAATTGGCTCATTTTAACCTCTCAATGTTGTTTTCAACAGAATGCCATAGGATGGCCTCACCCCCAATTTTTCTGAGCAAAGTAGGGGAGGCTGAATCCCTCCTGCTGGTACCTATTTTTTGTATTTGCTTAATCAGTTGTTATTTCTAAATAGCATGAATATGAAATGTGATTACTGTGTCTACTAATCATAAGGTTAAAGTGGTCATCACATGTTCCTTTTTCAAGGGCGGTCACTGTTGATACTCAATAAATTGCGAATAAGTGTCATTGGCTTTAATTTTAGTTAATTAATGGCTTCCTATTTTCTCATGCCTTGTGCATTTCAATATTCAAAGCGACGAGTCGCAAAAAATCTAAACGGCGAATTAGCGTGCTAATTCGCCGTTTTGTTTATTTAAGAAGCAGTTAAACTAAAAACTGTGTTTTTTTACTTTACCTTTGAAAAAAGCTCTATATAATTCGTCGTCATTGCAGGGGCGTAGTTCCAATTGGTAGAACAGCGGTCTCCAAAACCGACGGTTGGGAGTTCGAATCTCTCCGCCCCTGCCATTTCTTCCTGCTTTACTTTAATCGCAAATCTTCCTATATTACTTGCTCTTAATCATGATTGAGTTGTTATGAATCCAAGTTACGCTGCGATATTCTCTGTACAATCACTCGAGTTAAAACAACATTATCGAACTGTGCCTGAAACTCAGGATGAACAAGTCACTGTAACAGCACAAGCACCTTTAGTACTTCCACTGCAGCTACATCAAGATCTTGAAAAAGCGTTTGCTCCAATAGTGATCACACAGGTAGTAAAAGCTGAGAATATTAGCTGGCAGGATGGCTGTTTAGCCTTGCCGAGTGAGAAGCTCACAGCTGAGCAGAAAAAACAACTTTGGTCTTTAATTGGTGAACAACTTGATAAGCTTTAAACCTGTAGATGCAACCTATATTAGCCAGTTAATGGCTATTGAAAATGCCTGTCATAGTCATCCGTGGACAGAAAAGACCATGCTGTCGTGTTTAGCTGGTCGCTATTTTAACCTTGCAGCCTTTAGTGATGATGAAATGCTTGGCTTTTACATCGGTGAACAAGCAGGGCCTGACTTTACTCTAATGGATATTTGTGTAGCGCCAGCGTATCAAGGGCAGGGTATTGCAAAACAATTATTAAATGCATTTATTGAGCATGGTGAGCAATACCAAGCAGAGAACTTATTTTTAGAAGTGCGAGAATCAAACAAACCTGCAATTGGTTTGTACGAGAGTGCAGGCTTCAGCTCAATGTCAGTGCGTAAAAATTACTACCCAACTGCGACAGGTAATGAAGATGCTATTTTGATGGGGCTAACTTTAAGGCTTTAGTTAAGCGGCCTCTTTTAGGGCACTAATGAGTGCTTCATAACAGTCTGCAACTTGTGCCATTTGGTTCGTGCTCAATGCCGTTTCTAGTTGACCTGCCGTTTTGTGGATTTCTTCAAAGCTAAAACACCCAGCGCTGCCTTTAATACTGTGTGCAAGAGAGCGTAATGCCTCCCACTCTTTTGCACGATACAGTCGTACTACTTGGCTTAAATAATCAGGTAGTTTAGAACGGTAGTTATCATTGATCTGTTGGAATTTCTCACTTTTCAGTAAGTTTTCCCATTTATTTTGACTGTCTTTTTCAATATTTAAGTAGCTAACTAGTACTTTCTCGAGAGCGTGTTTATCGATTGGTTTAGCCAGCGCCTCATCGCAACCAGCTTCTAAATAAGTATCAACGTCATTTTTCATAACGTTTGCTGTTAAGGCTATGATAGGGCCATCGTATGCAGCATGACGGAGCATTTGCGTTGCTTCTAATCCACCCATTACTGGCATTTGCATATCCATGATAATCAACTGATAGTCATTAACCAGAGCCATTTCTACGGCTTCAGCGCCGTTTTTCGCAATGTCAGGCTCGAGCCCCCAAGTTTGTAGCAATAGTTTTATCAATAATTGATTATCTGGATTATCCTCAGCCACTAAAATATGAGCATCAAAACTATTTTCTGCGAAGGATAATTGTGTATCTGAACCCGGAGACAGTTGTTCATAGTTGTGAATAAACGCATTACGTTGTAATTGTTCAGGGTTTAAATGACAGGCCACTTGCACGGTAAAGCTACTACCTTTACCTAGCTCGCTGACAAGCTTTACATCTCCCCCTAATAGCTGAGCCAAGTTCTTTGAAATACATAAACCTAGGCCTGTTCCACCAAATCGGCGAGTTGTTGTGGCATCGGCTTGTTCGAACGGTTTAAATACTCGTTCTACTTCACGCTCAGACATACCAATTCCGGTATCTTCAATGACAAATTCTAATAGCTGTCGCTCATCGTTATAGTGAATATCAAGCGAGATAAAGCCTTGCTCAGTAAATTTAACAGCATTGCTAGCAATGTTTATTAATATTTGTTTTAAGCGTGTGGTATCACTGTTAATGCTTTGAGGAATTGGTAAGTTGTAATTAATATTAAACTGCAGTTGCTTTTGATTCGCTAATGGACGAATGATTGAATCAATATCATGAATTAATTGAACAACCGAGCAAGGGCTTCGTTCGACAGCCAGTTTTTCTGCTTCAATTTTAGATAAATCGAGAATGTTATTTATGAGTTCTAAAAGGTGTTTAGAGTTTCGCAAAATTGTACTTAAATGCTGCTCATCATTCACCGCATCTTTGTTGTGTAGCAGTTGCTCAGTAAAACCCATGATTGCGGTAAGTGGGGTGCGAATTTCATGGCTCATATTTGCTAAAAAGCGGCTCTTTAATTGGTTTGCTTGTTCAGCTTGGGCAATAGCCACTTCAAGTTTGTTATTCATAGCTTCAAGCGCTTTAGTTCGGCTTTCTACTTTTTCTTCAAGGTGGTGTTTGTACTCTTCGAGTTCATCTTGGTAGTCACGAATTTGATTTACCATGTGATTAAAATCGTTAAATAAGACACCTACTTCATCGTTAGTATGCGCAGGTAAATAAACTGATAAGTCACCATCACCTACTCGGTGACTCGCAGCACCTAATAATTCGACAGGGGTTAACAGTAAATTACGAACAACTATATAAATTAAAATTGGTAACGAGATCACTGAGATAATTACAATCAGTGCAGTTATTAAGCTAATTGCTTTACCTGACTGATAGAGTAAATCTTTGGGAGTTGTTGAAACCAAATAGTCGCCGTCCGTCATTTGCACAGCGTAGATAATTCGCTCTTCTTTATCGATACTTGATAATTCAATATCGGCCAGTTTTCCGTAATCAGCTAATCTCTTTATTTGCTCGAGCTCATATTCACTTAAGTAGTTGCCGCGCAAGTCATAATCAGAGCTAAATAAAATTTGCCCTTTAGTCGTTAAGAATAAATTTAGGGTGTTATTAAATGGGGCTTCTAAAATACTGGCGTTTAAAATAGATGGCTCAACATGTACCACAATAAAGCCAAGCTGCTGAGGCTGTTTTAGGTAGTAATCAATGTTATAAATTGGATGCACAAAATAGAGGCTGGTCGAACCGTCTTCTTTGGGGATCATAAATTGCTGTTGACGCAGGTTTGATTTGAGTACTTGTTTGAAAAACGGGTAGCTCTTTGGCGCTGGGGTCAATTGGCTTGAATAAAAAGCATCACTTTTGCCGTCTGGGGCAACATAATTAATACTAATTATATCTGGGTAAGCTTCTGAATAACTGGCAAATACATTCATTAATTCGCCAAGTCGCTCGATATATTGATTTTTAGAGCCCGGCTCTCGAGACAAAAAGTCGGCAAGTACAGGAGACGTTGATAATAAACGCGTAATAGAATGAAACGAGTCTATGTAGTTAAAGATCTTCTGTTGTTGTTGTTCAACAAAGCGACTCACAATCAGCTCAGCTTGTTTTTTTGTTGAATTGGTCACATTGGTTAACGTAAAGCCACCTAAAAACAACAAAGGTAAAATCACTAATGGGGTGATATACCATAATAATCGAATACTGAGCTTACTGGTTTTCATGACCTAAATTAATATCCTCCGTGCAATTTATCCATAGTATGCGTTACAACTTGATTACACAAGCTTAGCAAAAAAGTGAACAACGAAAATCCCTAACCCAAGGTGAATAATTACTTACAATCGCTGCTTTTTTGGCTAAGACAAACAAGGTATAATACTCGGCAATTCTATTTTATTTTTACAGTGCGCACCGAGCTTTATAATTTATAAGGCAGTTAAGTGCGCTTTGTTATGACTAAAAGCAGCTTACATGTCTAATTTAACTACCGAAATTAATAAACGACGCACCTTTGCGATCATCTCGCACCCTGATGCCGCCCAGCCTTTCAACGCTTAAAATCACCTTTCATTGCACACCACAATCACATCTCTAAGTACTGAATTTAAAGGCTTTTTGTCTTTTTCTCGTTTCTTTGCTTTTCAATGATGTTCAAGCGTAACCTCGGAAAGTGTGTACAAACTTGAGTACAAATTCCGTTTTAGAGGCCTTTGGCGAAAATCCTATGACACAAATCTGGCTGTAGGCCTTGTGGTTACTGGGTTTAACGTAAAAAGTACTACCATTAAAAAGAGTCTCTTTTTTTGGTAAATGTTTTCTTCTTTACCAAGTTACAAAATTTTATGAAGGGATATATTTGTTGGTGTGATTTTTGCTTTAGTGCTTATTTTGAAAGATGCTTGAAGCGAACCAATACGACTATTTCTAACTGAGATATCGGACTTACCTTCAAATTTAACTGCTGTTTATACCATCATTTTGCACTTGTTTTTTGGCCTGTGTGTACAAAATTTCCTGTAACTGTGTACAAATTTCCTTTTTGTTGCACTTATCCTTCGGTTATTTGACGCGAGCTGTTCTGTAGCCCTTGCTGTATAAGGGCTGAGCGACAAAAGTACTTAGAGGGTTTGATGCGTCAGTTCGCGATTATCAGCTAGAGTATCTCTCTTTTGTCGATGACAAAAAATCTCCATCTACTTATGTGTAATTGTGTATCATATTATAGCTATTGATATGTAATAGCTAATCATCTTTGTGTTCTTTCAGTTGGTGTGATATGTTTTGATATATTTTTTTCTTCAGTGATGCATTAAGGTGTATCGAAATGAGCTATGTAACAGAGCAGATACTAGAAAGCCTTCGAGAAGCTCGGGTACGTAAAGGTTTTAGTCAAAGAGACCTGAGCGCGCGTTCGGGTGTGCCGCAAAGCCATATATCGAAAATCGAGTCTGGCGGCGTTGATTTAAGAATGTCCAGTTTGATTGCACTTGCCCGTGTACTCGACCTAGAGTTATTTGTTGCGCCAAAAAAATCTGTACCGGCCATTAAGTCGATCATTCGAAGCAGTCAAGGGAGCATCGACGAAGGTGAGGCAATGTCGCCTGCATATCAGTTAGAGGATGACGACGATGACTAACCATGTTTCTACGCTCAACGTGTTGCTCTACGGAGAGCTCATCGCAACGATTACCAACGTTGGCAATGACAGAACGCTTTTTGCGTTTACGGATTCGTACATTCATGATGAATCGCGGCCCGTGTTAGGACTTGGTTTTAAAGATTCGCTAGGTGGCCTGCTGACTAGCTTCAAACCGACCCAAACTAAGTTAACCCCGTTTTTCTCTAACCTTTTGCCAGAAGAAACGATGAGAAATTACCTGGCAGAGCGTGCCGGAGTGAACCCCGCGAGAGAATTTTTTTTATTGTGGGTACTGGGACGGGATCTGGCTGGCGCGATCACGGTTGAGCCTGCGGATGGTGAAGCCTTACCACCTAATGTGCATCAAGACATAGAAGATGAAACGAAGACAGATGGGCCAATGCGTTTTTCATTGGCGGGAGTGCAATTGAAGTTTTCAGCTGTGCAGCAGGCAAATGGCGGTTTGACGATCCCAGCAACCGGTCAAGGTGGTTCTTGGATTGTAAAATTACCGTCGTCTCGATTTGAAGCTGTGCCAGAAAATGAATATTCAATGATGGAATTGGCTCGAATGTTGGGAATGGATGTGCCAGAAACGCAGTTACTCCCTATTAATAAGATTGCTAATATCCCAAATGGTATTGGTAAATTTGGTGACAGTGCGTTTGTGATCAAACGTTTTGACCGTGCAGATGGTCAAGCTGTGCACATTGAGGACTTTGCGCAAGTGTTTGGCGTTTATCCTCAAGATAAATACAAAAAAGCGAGTATGCGGAATATTGCTCAGGTTATCGGCATCGAAGGCCAAGACGATGATATCGCAGAATTTACTCGCCGATTGGTGTTCAATACGCTAATTGGAAATGCAGATATGCATTTGAAGAATTGGTCTGTGATCTATAAGGATAAGCTCACAGCATCGATAGCACCTGCTTATGACTTTGTCTCGACCATTCCTTATATCCCCGATGATAGTGCTTCGTTGAAGGTGAGCCGTAGCAAGAAATTCAGTGATTTCACGCTAGATGAGTTATCACACCTAGCAGCTAAAGCCATGCTACCAGAAAAATTGGTGTTAGATACCGCCAAACAAACCGTAGCAGGCTTTCATGAGGTATGGGCGAAAGAAAAAGCGCATTTACCGCTTACCAAATCGATGATTGAAGCAATCGAAACACACTTACGAAGCATACCGCTACGCTGAATTTCTAGAAGCTAGAGTGTGTATATCGATGTTTGTCGTAATGATGGTTTAACTTCACGCTAATTTACGGCGCTTTGCGCCGAAAATTGGACGTTTGGTAAACTGAATAATGATACCAGCGTTTTTATAAGGCTGATCTTCTGAACAAATCATGCATCTTTCTGACCATCAACAAGTGATGAATCAGGTGATGATAGCTTTACATTGATTTTCAGGAGAATGCAGATGACAGCAGTAGCGCACCAGGTAACCCCTTTTCTCACGTCTTACGAAGTTATGGCTCGTTACCACATTAGCTATACGACGCTCTGGCGAAGAATAAAAGATGGCAGCTTGCCGCAACCTCGTATCAACCGAAATACACGAAACAAGCTGTGGCACATTGAAGACTTGAAAGAGTATGAGAAGAAAGAGGAATGAGCCTCTTTCTTTTACTGTCCGAAACGCCAGTTGAATGGAAAGCCTGTCGGCTCGATGATGGTTTCTAGTTGTTGATACCAAACGTCGTAAGCATGACGCATTTCATCCAGGTACTGATATTGGTTGTAGATAGCATCCAACCCTTTTTTGCTGTGGCCAATCATCAACTCGGCAACTTCTTGCGTCGTGATGGCCGACATTCGCGTTCGCATCGTTCTTCGAAGATCATGCATAGACCAGTGTTCCATCTCAATACCAAGCGACCTGCGAGCCCAGATTTTCACATTGTTAGGACCACTAATGATTTGAAATTTAAATAAAGAAGATTAAAACTTGCAGTTGTGGTTATTTAAGCGTATCGTATATCCACGGCTTGAGAGAAAGCCAAGTTTATATGTTCATACCTCGTTGCATTATTTCATAATCCCTCGTGCTATCCTCAATTAAATTTTCGTTTTCTTCCCGCTTTATCTCCTGAATTTCAGGTCAATATTTTTATTTCTAGGATATCTATTATGTCTAATACAACAACAGGTTTAGTTAAATGGTTCAATGAATCGAAAGGGTTTGGTTTTATTGAGCAAAAGTCAGGTCCTGACGTTTTTGCACACTTTAGCGCGATTGTTAGCGATGGTTTTAAAACCTTAGCAGAAGGCCAAAGCGTTCAGTTTACCGTGACGCAAGGAGCTAAAGGCCCACAAGCTGAAAATATAGTTTGCATCTAATTGAGTTTTACTAATTCAAATACGTACTAAATTCGTATTGCTACTCGCTTACCCCTCAGGTTAAGCGAGTTATTTTCCTCATTAATTTTTTTTGAGTGCAACTGCTACTCAAACTACCCATACCCACTGCCTAATTCGCACTTTGTTTGAAACGACTACCAGTCAGCATTTTAATTTATTAAGTAAATAGCGAAGGGCATTTGTAAGAGAAAATCACTATTTTAAATCCCACAATAAACGTATCTGCCACTCATCATTATGAAAACCCCATTCCTGCTCGAGAGTATATTATTAGCCTCTTGGCTAATGTAAAAAAACACCTCGATCGAGAACAAATCGCTCAGGCTTTAAATCTTAAAAAAGTCACAGAAAAAGAAGCGCTTAGGCGGCGATTACGCGCTATGGAACGTGATGGCCAGCTCTTGTTCAAAGCCACTAGTGGCTATCAAGTTATCGATCAAAGCAACCTAGTAACAGGTACAATAAGTATTCACGCTGATGGTTTTGGCTTTGTTAAATATAACTCGGATGAGAAAGACCTTTTCTTACCTAAGAATCAATTAAAGCACGTATTTGATGGCGATACAGTGAAAGTATTGCCATCTCCAGCCTCGTTAAAAAGATCTAGTCACAAACTGATAAATGTTGTCACACGTAATACGACGCACGTGGCGGGTATTCTGAAAAAGAGCGGTAATAAGATAATTCTGTTAGCAGACAATGCCAAAATATGTCATCCACTATCGGTTGACAGAAGTCGCTTGGCTGGAGCTAAGATTGGACAATATGTTAATTGTGAAATCCTCCATTATCCCAATCGTCGACAACTAGCACTTGTTGGTGTAACAGAAGTCCTTGGTGAGCCTAATAGCTCAGGTCTTGAAACAAAACTGGCGTTGCTTCGTCATGGAGCCTGCCATACTTGGAGTGCTGACGTTGTTGCTCAAGCGGCATCACTTGGCCAGCAAGTTAGTGAAGATGATAAAAAGGAGCGAATCGACTATCGTCATTTACCTTTTATGACGATCGATGGCGAAGATGCCAAAGATTTTGATGATGCGGTTTATTGTGAACGTACTCAGCTTGGAGACTGGCGTCTATTAGTTGCAATTGCCGATGTGTCACATTATGTAAAGCCAGACGATATACTTGATGTTGAGGCGCAAACTCGGGCAACGTCTATCTATTGTCCTGGTTTGGTGGTTCCTATGTTACCTGAATCTCTGTCAAATGGGCTATGCTCACTGAATCCAAATCAAGACAGGTTAGTATTAGTGTGTGATATGACAATAAATTCAAAGGGAAAAATGACGCAAGCTGTGTTTACTGAAGGTGTCATTCATTCTCATGCTCGTCTCACCTATGAACAAGCTAATAGGGTGATCACAGGGAGAGAATCGCAAATAAAAAATGCGAAAAATATTATTCCACACATTAAGAATTTACACTCACTCTATAACCTACTAAATAAGGTCCGTAAAAGCCGTGACGCGATTGAGTTTGAAACAATCGAGCGTAAACTAAATTTAAACAAAAAAGGTAAAATTGAATCTATTACCGCCATTGATAGAAATGATGCACACCGCATGATTGAAGAATTTATGTTGTCTGCAAATGTAGCAACAGCCAATTTTTTGGAAAAGCATAAAGTGAACAGTTTGTTTAGAGTTCATGCAGGACCGCAATCGAAAAAGCTATCTTCACTCAAATCACTTTTGTCTGAAAAAGGGTTAATGTTAGGTGGTGACGATAACCCTACGACTAAAGACTATAATGCACTGTTAAGTCAAATTGAGCATCGTTCTGATGGCGATGTGATTCGGTTACTATTGCTCCGCTCACAGAGCCAAGCAGAGTATTCAGTCGAGAATAAGGGGCACTTTGGCTTGGCCTATGATGCCTATGCTCATTTCACTTCTCCTATTCGTCGATACCCTGACTTGATAACGCATAGAGCGATTCGAGCAAAGATTCAAAGTAAAGAAAATAGCACGCTGAATAGAATACTCGGCTTTTTAAGCCTCGAAAAATTTAAGCCGACTCCAATCGATAAGCAAGTTTATCCATATTCCTTTAGCGAATTGGAACAGCTCAGCCTTCATTGCTCATTACAATCGCGGCAAGCCGATGAAATTAGTCGGGAAGTTGAGGCTTCGCTTAAATGCCAGTATATGAAAAAATATATTGGACAGACATTTGAGGCCAGCGTATCCGGGGTAGCCAGCTTTGGTGTTTTTGTAGAGTTAAAAGACAGCGGTGTTGAGGGGATGATCTCGTCTGAAACTCTAGGGGAATTTGAGTTTGATGCCGATAGACAGCTGCTAGCAAGCAAAAATACGAAGTTTACGCTCGGTAAAAAGATCCGTGTAGTTTTAGAAAAAATAAACACTAAAGACAGGAAAATGAGTTTTACGCTGGCTCAATATTAAACCTATGGCACCTCTGAAATATACCATGAATTAAGCGATACTAGCTAAAACCAAACTAACGGACTAAATCATCTCTCAGTTCAGTTTTTCAGACGCCGAAGGTTAACCGAAAAACGTAAGCAAATATGACGCGAGAAATTATTATCTCAGATGGATGATTTGTTACCTTGGCGAGAGCTGGAACGGCCCATTGCCCGCTATTATTCCAAATCGCTGCGAGGCTGAAAGCTTTATCCGCTGTCCAATATGTTGCGCATCCACTGCATGCAGCCTTTCTACAATCTCAGCGATACCGCCATGGAAGATAGTCTGTGTGATGATAGAGTCCATGTCTCGTTTTGCTGGCATCACCATCTATACGGTGCCGGACGAAACTACAATCTTAAATTTCCGCCATATACTGAAAAACACAACCTCGGTGAAAAGCTATTTAATCGAATTAATCGCTACCTGGAAAAGCAAGGCTTAGCTTTTGTAAGAAGGCACCATCATGGATGCTCCTATCATTGAAGCCCCAAGCTTGACCAAGAACAAAAACGGACGTGATCCTGAAATGCACCAGACGAAGAAAGGCAATAAGTGACACTTCGGCATGAAAATGCACATCGGTGTAGATGACGTTTTTGGTCTCATCCATAGTGTTAAGAGCACCAAGGCCAATGTGCATGATATCTCTGTCAGCCAGAGCCTGATATCGACAGTCAGTTGCCTTGGAACATCAAGACTTAGGTGATGATCACCGGACGGACATCTAATAGCCATCAGTTAATGTCTGTATTGGACGCTTTTTAACCAAAGCGAATATCGATATTTGTCGTAATGATGGTTTAACTTCACGCTAATTTACGGCGCTTTGCGCCGTAAACTGGAAATTTGGTAAACTGCACAATGATACTGGTGTTGTGATAAGGCTGATCTTCTGAACAAATCATGCATCTTTCTGACCATCAACAAGTGATGAATCAGGCGATGATAGCTTTACATTGATTTTCAGGAGAATGCAGATGACAGCAGTAGCGCACCAAGTAACCCCTTTTCTCACGTCTTACGAAGTGATGGCTCGTTACCACATTAGCTATACGACGCTCTGGCGAAGAATAAAAGATGGCAGCTTGCCGCAACCTCGTATCAACCGAAATACACGAAACAAGTTGTGGCACATTGAAGACTTGGAAGAGTATGAGAAGAAAGAGGACTGAGCCTCTTTCTTTTACTGTCCGAAACGCCAGTTGAATGGAAAGCCTGTCGGCTCGATGATGGTCTCTAGCTGTTGATACCAAACGTCGTAAGCATGACGCATTTCATCCAGGTACTGATATTGGTTGTAGATAGCATCCAACCCTTTTTTGCTGTGGCCAATCATCAACTCGGCAACTTCTTGCGTCGTGATGGCCGACATTCGTGTTCGCATGGTTCTGCGAAGATCATGCATTGACCAATGTTCCATCTCAATACCAAGCAACCTGCGAGCCCAGATTTTCACATTGTTAGGAATAGTGGTATCAAAGCCATTTGTGGCAAGTTCTTCTTGTCCGTTAGCGGGAAACAAGTAAGTTGATTTACTCATCTGCATCGCCAGTTCAATCAGCTCTATAGCAGGTTTAATCAATGGCCGCATGATCGGCGCTCCAATTTTCTCACCTTGTTTACGGATCTCTATAGGCACTGTCCACATTGCAGATTGCAAGTCAAAGTGATGCTTTTCAGCTTGAATGAGTTCGCCCTTGCGACCGCCCAATAGCAGAAGCAATTTTATGTAGATGCGATTCTTCTCAGTGATTTTTGACTCATGCAAATAGCGCCAAAGTATCCTGATCTCGTTGTCATTTAGCACCCGAGTTCGTTTACCTTTCTTACCGCCAACCTTCTTTGCTGTGATCCCAGCAGCAGCGTTAATTTCCAAGATTTGTTCATCAATCAGCCAGTCATAAAACTTATGCAGAACAGACACTAGGCGCTCTGTGTTCGAAGGGGACGACTCCGAAACCTCACGAAGACAGTTTCGCAAGGACAATTCATTGATGTCAGTTAATGGGTACTTGCCAAGTCGGGGCAGCAAATATATTTCACTGCTTCGTTTTTGGTAGTGCCACGTTTTCTCCTTTAGCCCTTGCTTACCGGCAGAGTCTATCCAGTCTCGAAAAATCGATTCGAAGCTTTGGTTGGCAGAATACTTCGCCCGTTCCTGCTGTAGGTAGAGCTTGGGGTTTCGGCCTTGATCAAGTACTGCCCTTAACCTATCCAGCTCATTCCTGGCTTCAGCAAGCTTCATAAGTGGGTAAGTACCAATGTCTACCCGCTGTTGCTTGCCATCGAAACGATAACGAAACTGAAAAACAATTTTGCCCTTGGGCGATACCCGAGCACTTAGCCCATCTCGGTCGGCTTTTACTACGGTTTCTTTTGCTTCTTTATTTAACCTGGCATCGAGCCAGCTAACTGATAACGCCATGTTATAAGCCCAGCCCTAGTTTTGATTTTAATGATTGTTTACGTGATTCTGCTTTGGGTTCTGGCGCTGTACTCATAGAAGTCACGTCACCATCTGGTGCAAGGCCATCCATCGGTACAGATGTCGTGGATAGATTGGGTTGGCTCATGTGAATTAACCCAAAGGTGGCCAGCATCCGCAGGCGCTCAGCGCGTTCCCGTGGCGGCGTCTTTTCTAATTCTTTGAGCAGTTCTGGGTGGCTCCCTGGGGGAATGTTGACGACAACTCTCATGATCAGGCCCCATAAAACCAGAAGCCTCGGACGTTCGCCAAAACAGACTGTTCCGGCACGATGATCTTGCTTCGTGAAAAAATCTCTTTGGCCGCTTCCTTATAAGCCAAGGCTCCCCCTCCGGCGATCAAAACCAAGTCCGCATTGATGCTTTCGTCACGCATGGATTGGCGCATGGCTGTAAGAGCAACAGGCGCTACCTTTTTCATGGCAGCATTCAGATAAGGTGAAATATCGACTTTTTCTCCAAATAGCAGCACCTGCAAGTCGCCGGTTCTCATGGCTTTTTCAAGTCGATCCATACCCACTTTGGCACCATGATCTTCCGAAATCAGCTTATCAATCGTTTCCAGTAGCACGGACATTGCCTGAAGACTGGTTCCTGATGAGCTGTAGCGAATTTCTCCGGCCTCAAGGGCAACCCAGTCAACAGAAAAGAAGCCTGGATCTATGACGACGACGCGACCTTCTTCAATCAAGCCCAAATCACCACCTGTTTGAACCAGATCCATATAGGCACCGGCAGGCTGCGGCAGCACTTTGACGTCATGAACAGTGATGCTGCGCTTAGGCGTCACTTGATGGACACCTTTTAAACGCTGCACAAGGTCAGACTTACGTTGTGGTTCATGAAACTGGGAAACCGGTAATCCAGTGACAACCAAATCGATGGATTCTGTTTCAGCCATTAACAAGGCGGCATGAAAAAGCGCCTTATAGGTTTTTGTGGTGGGATATTCCGGGTGAAGCTCTCGTTCCCAGCCTTGAAGGCGTCCAGCAGGCACACCTGCCGCCCAACGCTCATTATCGACAGACACATACAAACAAGTTTCATCATCGCCTCCACCGATACGCTCCGGCATACGATCCGCAGGACCGGCACCCGCAGGCAGAATAATGGTTTTCGGTTCACTGCCTGATTGGCCAATTGCCAGCTTCAGGTTTGAGTAACCGATATCTACGCCTAGTACAAACATACTTATCTCCTGTGCACTCAAAGTGCTCTAACGGTTTTCAATCAACCGCACTGGTCACGCTTGGGTATGTCCAAGTGCTCTGGCGGTTCACTCAAATGTCATTATCAGGACTCGGTGCACTGGCGGTGGGCAGAAAGGTGACAAATCCTTTCATCTATCTGCCTATTGCATTTTCGCAAAAGTATGAGAATAGGCTCTGTTTGGCGGCGGATGACTGAGCCAAAAAAATCGAGACGCCAAACGTCGTTTGCATTCTGGCCTGAACTTGCCAAACGGTTTGTATTTTCATGGCAATACGTCTTTTTAGGCGTTTTTAAGTGAAATCGGCCTGTATCCCTTGTCAGGTATGGGATTGCGCGAGTTGATTTATATCGAGACGCCAAACAGTGATTGTTACGGCAGTTTTACGTTTGGCGTTTCGATCCAAAAGCCAAACGGATAGTGGTTTTGGCTTTTGGGGTTAATTGGATGGGGAAATTGGTTTGGTAGAAATCGTCAATGAACAATGGAAAGCAGAGGTATCAGATTTACTTCAGCAAGAAACGGACAGGCTAAAAGCACTGGCACGAGCTGAAGTTGATGACTTTTGGGTTACCCATTACAAGGTTCGCGAGAATGCGCCCTTTAAAGATTGGGGGCTGCTTGGTGTCCGTATCAGAGACTTTAAGTATGGCTTTGGCATTGAGTGGTACATCAACAGTTTTCACGGTCAACGAGGCAAACGCGCGGTCTTTAGCAAGGGGCTGCGTATTTCAAAGACGAAGCTGAGATACGCATTTTTGGACTGCCAAGGTTTGGCCAAAGAATGGGAGCTAGCGCTGGCCATGGAGAAAGAAGAATTCTTCAGTGATATTCGACGCCAGGTTGATAAGCTCAACATGCTGCGTCGCAGAGTGAATGCCTATTGAATCACCGGGTCTACTTCACTCGTGGTAACTGGTCCCAGCGTGTTGTGTAGGCGGGAGACAAATGCTCTCGCTTCATCGACCAATCTTTCTTCGTACCTTGTCCAGCAAAGAAAACCTTTCCGGCACCGCTTTGATTAATGGTGTCCAATACAGACATCAACTGTTGGCTATTAGAACGGGTCGATACGTCATCGAATAGTCCTGGTTGAAACATGCTAGGATCGTAAAAGTCAGACAGCATGACGCCCGCTTTGGCATAACGAAAACCATCCTTCCATATCCGCTTGAGTAAGTGACTGGCCAGCTCGATAAAATCCCTCGTATCACAACTGGGTATCAACAACTCGCCCGATGCGGAGTTGCTGTATTGCGGCTCGCTGTCCTTAAAGGGGCTGGTACGTATAAACACGGTCAGCACTTTGGCTTGCTGCTGTTCTTTGCGAAGCTTCTCAGTGGCGCGGGTTGCGTATTCGCAGACGGCTTCACGTAACAATTCAAATTGCGTTACTTTTACGCCAAATGAACGGCTACAGACGATTTGTTTCTTAGTTGGCGGGATCTCTTCAAGTTCAATGCACGACTCACCATTGAGCTCTCTGACGGTTCTCTCTAAAACCACCGAGAACTGGTCTCTGATGGCTCTAGGAGAGGCATTGGCTAGATCTAAGGCTGTGGTGATACCCAAAGCATTTAAACGCTTAGAAAGCCGTCTGCCAACGCCCCAAATATCATCAACCGGGACTAATGCGAGCAATCGACGTTGCCGATCTGGATTGGTCAGGTCTACAACCCCTTGAGTGGCTGGATACTTTTTGGCGGCATGGTTAGCCAGCTTGGCGAGTGTTTTAGTCGGTGCAATGCCTACACAGACGGTGATCCCAATCCAGTGGCCTATGCGCGCTCGCACTTGTTGTCCGAACTCGACAAGAGATATGGCAGACTCAATACCGGTTAAGTCCAAAAACGCTTCGTCAATGGAGTAGACCTCTACTCGTGGTGCCATCTCCTCCAAAGTGCGCATCACTCGACTGCTTAAATCTGCATACAGCGCATAGTTGGACGAAAAAGCCAAAATACCATGACGCTGCATTTCAGCTTTGATCTGAAAGACGGGTACGCCCATTTTAATACCGAGTAACTTGGCTTCACGCGAGCGTGCAACCACACATCCGTCATTGTTGGACAGCACCACAACCGGCGTATATTTTAAATCAGGACGAAACAGCTTCTCACAACTGGCGCAAAAGTTGTTGCAGTCCACCAAGGCAAATACAGGCATGGGATAGTCACGACTTGCGGCGCATGTTTCGCACCACATTGGTGACCACACCAAATATCTCTAACTCTGTTCCTTCAGGAATATGGATAGGTTCATACGCCAGGTTTCTTGGGTTCAGCTTGACGCACGGCCTCAGTTGCAGCTCCTTTACCGTGAGTTCACCATGGATGCCTGCGATGACAATGTCACCGTGTTCTGCTTGGACAGAGCGATCAACCACCAGAATATCATCTGGGTGAATCCCGGCATCAATCATTGAATCACCTTCAACACGTACAAAGAACGTTGCAGCCGGTCGCTTGATGCAAAGCTCGTTAAGGTCGAGCGTTTGCTCAACATAATCCTGCGCTGGTGAGGGAAAACCAGCAGAAACACGTTCCATGAACAATGGGATACGAAGGCGCTTGGCTTTGATGAAGGCAAGTGCGCCGCTACGGCCTATCAGCGAGACACTCATGACGAACCTCGAAAAATCATAATTAATACTGTTTGTTTGTACAGTATCTAATGCTATGCTGATTTCTACAAGTAAAATTGTAGGTAAAACTGTAGTTGTTCGAGTAAGACGTTGTGTCGTGGGTGACTTCTCTTTTGTGTTGAAAAGCTTGATGTGGGGGATCGCTCGCCCTCGTCAAAGCCTGCAAGGCTTGGACAATACTGCTTCTGCCTACTGCTCTTGTTTCTGTTATTGATCCTGTTACTGCTACTGGTTAACGCATGGGTCGAGTAACCGTCAGATAAGGCTTGTTGAACCCTTCGCAAAGGGTTTCAAAACAGTTAGTAAAATTCTGCTTCGTATTGAATTTACAGGCTTAAAGCGAAGTCAGGAGAATCATTAAAATGCTCAGTCGAACTCGGTTCAAGCCTTTTGCCACCGTTTGAAAAGGGGTTGGCTAAGCCATACGTAAAGGGTATCGGTAAGGGTTACCTAAACGGTTTAGCTAAGACTTTCTGAAAGGCTTAGCCAAAGCCTTCATACATGGGTTCACCCAGTAGAAAGATTAAAAAAACGCTGAGGTATCCAAGGTGCATTTAGAAAAACCTGTGGCACAGTGAAATAACCCAAAGCGAACAACAGAATTGAAGAGGAACCATCAATGACAAGAGCCCCTGCACCATTTCCGCTAGAGCGCCTCGCGGATATCCCAGAAAGACCAGAAGATTTTAGATTGCTGGAGCGCATTCCATTAACGCGTGAACCGCAGTCCTGGCCACTTGAACTTTCTGCTATGGTCGGCGATGAACAGCCAATGGTGCTGCTCGATACAGAGACAACTGGACTGTCTGCCGATGACGAGTCCATTATTGAGCTTGGTATGGTTAAGGTGCTTTACAGCCCCTCGGCTAAGCGGATTGTGTCGATTGTTGATGTGATCAGCTTGTATGAAGATCCCGGCAAGCCAATCCCCGAGCTGATTACCGAGTTAACCGGTATCACCGATGATATGGTGCAAGGCCAGCGCATTGATGATGCACTGGTTGCGAGTTGGTTATACGATGATCCGCTGGTGGTTGCGCATAATGCACAGTTTGATCGTCCTTTCTTTGAAAAGCGGTTTGCCGCATTAGGACATCTATCTTGGGCCTGTTCAGCCAGTGGCATAGATTGGAAGGCGCTGGGTTTTGAAAGTCGAAAGCTTGAGTACCTGCTGCTTCGCTTAGGTTGGTTCTATGAAGGACACCGAGCTGCAACCGATTGTTTGGCGATGGCCTGGTTGTTTCATTTGTTGCCCGAGTCCGTTGCAAACTTGTTGTCTGAAGCAGACAGGCGAACTGTGTTAGTTCGTGCGTTTGGTGCGCCGTTTGACGTAAAGGACTATTTAAAAGAGCGCGGTTACCGCTGGCATGACGGTGTTAAAGGTGCCAACAAACATTGGTGGCGCGAAATCAGCGAAGACGAGTTGCCGCAGGAACAAACTTGCCTGGATGATTTGTACCATCGCGGCTCAGAACATGCCCACTATGACTACAAAGATGCCCGCAATCGATTTAAAGCTTTGTAGCTCTCTACAAGGTAAGCCTTGCATATTTGAAAACCTCTGGAAAATGGAAAGTGAACTTACGTTATACCCAAACTACTTGGTGTTGCAGCTAGGCGGCAAGTGAGCGAGTCCCCATGAGCATAGATCTTCTATGTGATTGGGGTGAGCGAATGCAGGTAACACCGCTGCGGCTGCAAGTAGGCAGGGTATATAACCAACAAGAGGAATCTTTCCATGTACCAAGACACCTACATTGAATACTGGGGCGAAATCTTCGTCTCTGCCCGCATCATTGAGTTTGGCATCACGTTCGAGCGCTTTCTTAAAGATCCATGGAAGCACTTGATGTCCTGTGGCCAAGAGTCTGCCCCAGACGCGATTGCTGAAGGGATGCTGCCATTACTACCAGCCCAGGCAGAAGTTGCTAGGCGCGTTCGGGAGAGTGAGCAACGAGTCCTGATGTCTACTGAGTCGGATAAAGGGGTATCTCATCGCAGTAACATCGTGGTGCCACTGGTTCGGGTAGCGCATTGATAGCGGCTATCATCAATGGTATGAAACAATGTCTTCACGCCCATACCTGAGCGGCAATTGCAATCCAGATCAAAAAGTTGCCGCTTAGTCTTCCCTACAAAATAATTTGTGATAGGATGATACCTAATAAAATTAATTAGGTTGAGGCCTATTCAGTGTTTTATAGCCATCTGTCCAGCTTCAACCGGTAGAGATTGCTAAGTCATTGCGGATGAAGAGCGGCATTGAGTGATGCTTTTCAATGTGATTACGCGATGTCGGTCCGTACTTTATAAACAGAATTTTAAGAATCTGGTTGAATTGGATAAACAAGACGCATGACAAATGATGGTCTGAAACAAACGGTAGTGGCGAAGCCAGACAGGCTTTCGCAGATAGCGCAGTTGCCACAAGCAACCAGGGATCGCATTGCCCACATTGATTTCACCTTATTATTTAAGGGAGAAGCGGTGCGAGCGGATTTAGTCGATCGCTTCAGTATAGCCGCCGCTCAGGCAACGAAAGACTTCACAATGTACCGAGAGCTTGCACCAAGCAACATTGAGTATGACCAAAAGCTCAAGTTGCATAAACGTGGTGATGCATTTGAACCTTTGTTCGACTATGACGTTGTTCGAACACTGGCAACCATCAGCCAAGGGTACGGCGATGGCTTCACTGGAAAGGTAAAACCGCCTCTTGCGTGTGAAGCGCCTTATCACCTTAACAAGCCGAGTTTATCGATAGTGGCGAAAGTCACCGAGGCCATCCACAAAGGTAAAGCCTTGAGTATCACCTATGTGTCGTTATCGAGCGGTGAAACCACGCGAGAAATTGTGCCGCATACGCTGGTGGACAATGGCCTGCGTTGGCACGTTCGTGGTTTTGACCGCAAGCATGGTGAATTCAGAGACTTTGTTCTGACCCGAATTAAAGAAGCGGTTGTGCTTGAAGATTCCACTTTGTCGCCTTCTGTTATCAAAGAAAGTGAGCTCGAAACCCAAGACCGACAATGGAACCGCTTTGTTGAATTGGAGTTAGTGCCGCATCCGCGCATAGAGCACAGTGAAGCGATCGAACTGGATTATGGCATGAAAGGTGGCGTGATGAAGGTTGAGATTAGAGCAGCAACAGCGGGGTATTTGCTTAGACTCTGGAATGTCGACTGCTCCGAGAGTGCTTGCTTATCAACCAGTCAATGCCAACTGGCATTGAACAATCGTGCCGCGCTGTATGGTGTACAAAATCTCTCAATCGCACCCGGTTATAGCAATGAAACACCGTGTACAACTCAGACTACAGAATTTAATCATAAGAATTAATTAAGAATTTAAGGAATACCGATGCCAACATTGGATTTTAAAGGTAAGCAGTTTGTTTATTCACACCACCTGAGTGTGCCGTTTCGTGAACTAAAAGTGGTTGCAGATAAATCGTTACCGGAGGAAGGCAAGGCGGCATCGCTGGATGACAACCTCATCATCCATGGCGACAACCTTGAAGCCCTTAAGGCGTTACTGCCGACTCATGCCGGTAAAGTAGACTGCATTTTTATCGACCCGCCTTACAACACAGGCAATGAGGGGTGGTGTTATAACGACAATGTACGCTCACCATTGATGCAGGAATGGCTGAAAAAGTCAGCCAATCCTGTTGATAAAGAAGATATGGAACGTCATGACAAATGGCTTTGCATGATGTGGCCGAGGCTAATTCTGTTATACGAATTGCTAGCAGACGATGGTGTGCTATTCGTAACTATTGATGACAATGAGCAACATCGTCTCCGAATGATACTCGATGAAATCTTTCAAAAAGAAGAATCATTCTATGGTCACATCGCTTGGCAGAAAAAGTATGCAACGTCGAATGATGCTAAGGGATTTTCAGCAATGCATGATCATGTTTTGGTGTATCGAAAATCTGAGAGCTTCGAACGTAATTTATTAGAAAGAACTGAAGGGAATGACTCAAATTACAGGCATGAAGATCAAAATGGCGTATATCGAATTGATAATTACACCTGTAATAAGACATCAGACGAACGCCCTAATCTTTATTATCCAGTTATCAACCCGAATACAGGGGAAGAAATTTGGCCCAAAAAGACTTCGGTATGGCGGTATTCTAAAGAACGTCATCTAGAAAATATTCAAAATGGTCTAGTTTACTGGGGAAAAGACGGCAAAGGAGCTCCCGCCTTTAAAAGATATAAACATGCTCTAAAAGGTGGTGGTGGCACTGTACCAAGTACATGGTGGCCGCATGATTTTGCAAGCCATACGGATGAAGCTAAGAAAACGCTTCGAAATATCATGGGCAATGACAGTGTCGAGTTTTTCACGCCCAAACCTGTAACATTGTTGAAGAGAATCCTCGAAATAGCCACTGATCCAGAATCAATCATCCTCGACTCTTTCGCTGGTTCAGGTACGACGGCGCACGCTGTGTTGGAAGCCAATAAGAGTGACGAAGGTAATCGTAAATTTATTCTGATTGAATGTGAGGATTATGCGGACGAGGTGACAGCAGAACGCGTTCGCCGTGTTATCAACGGATGCCCCTTCAAAGGCAACCAGAAGCAAGAACTGCTTTCTGAAAAAATCACTTGGTCGGTCTTTGAGAAAAAGCACGCAGAACTCCTTGAAAAAATAGCCAAAGTTGAAGCAAAACACAGCAAAGATTTCGACAAAATCAAAAAAGAGCTCAAAGACGGTGTGCTCACTGTCACCGGTGAGCGCAAAGTGGATGAGTTTTCCCCTGGCATTGGTGGCAGTTTTACCTATTGCACCTTAGGCGAACCGATTCAAATTGAAAGTTTACTCACCGGCGATGTCATGCCGTCGTTCGACGCGCTCGCACGTTATGTGTTTTATACCGCCACTGGTCAGTCGTTAGAAACGGTCGCGAAAGCCTCTGCCGATGGTTTTATCGGCGAAACAGACTTATTCCGTATTCATCTGTTCTATCGCCCAGATAGCGAGTGGCTGCGCTCGAATGAAGCGGCATTAAACGCGGACAAAGTCGAGGTTATAGCGAAAAACAATGCTACGAAGAAGCGCACCATTGTCTTTGCTGTGGCGAAGTTTATGAGCCAGAAAGACTTAACTGAGAAACGCATTGAGTTTTGCCAGTTGCCTTACGCCATCCATCGCATTATGGGGGCGTAACATGGAGTTAAAAGACTACCAGAATGGTGTGTTGGATAAGCTGGACTATTATCTGAAAAAGCTGGCCGACACCAAGGAAGAAGCGGAAGACTTTGTTGCTTTTCAGAAAATGAAAGGCAAAGAGGCCCGCTTAACCGATTACGCCAAAGAGTCGTGGGAAGCTCTGGTACAGGAGCGCCGTATTGACCTACTTAAAGACAAAAGCGGTCACTTGGTGCCTGCGCCTTATGTCACAAGATTTGACGGTTTAGAGAGGCCAATCCCTAACGTGTGCCTGAAAGTGCCGACGGGTGGTGGTAAAACCTTACTTGGCGTGGCGGCGGTTGAGCGGTTGCAAACTGATTTGTTTACCCAACAAACCGGCATGGTGCTCTGGGTAGTGCCGTCGGATGCCATTTACAAGCAAACCTGGAAACAGTTGGCTAATCGTGAGCATCCGTATCGCCAAATGTTAGAGCGTGCTTCGGGTGGACGAGTCAAAATGCTCGAAAAGAACGACGCCTTTACCAAGCGAGATACCGACGAAAACCTGTGCGTTATGTTGTTGATGCTGCAATCCAGTGCGCGTCAATCGAAAGAAACACTACGCATGTTCCGCGATAGCGGGCGATTTACTACCTTCTTCCCGATTGAAGATGACACCATAGCCAATGAGGCGTTGCTAAGCAGTATTCGCAATTTAGATTGTAACGATCTATCCGATTACGGTTGGCAAGAAGGCATAGCCCCAGGCTCAGTGTCAGTCAAACAAAGCTTGGGCAATGTGTTACGTATGGTTCGCCCTGTGATTATTGTGGATGAGGGGCATAAAGCCTATAGCGAAACCGCAAGAGAAACCCTGTGTGGCTTTAACCCTAAGTTTATTCTTGAGCTCTCGGCCACGCCTAACGCTAACGGTAAGCATCACTCAAATGTACTGGTGAATGTGTCTGGGCAAGCGTTGAAAGATGAGCAAATGATTAAGTTACCCATCAACTTAATCAACGAAGATAAAAGCGAGTGGAAGCATACCTTGTCGCTTGCGCACGCTAAATTGGCAGAGCTTGAACAGGATGCCGGGCTGCTACAAAACGAAACCGGTCGCTATATTCGCCCCATCATGCTGATCCGTGTTGAGCGCACAGGTAAAGACCAACGAGATTCAGCCTTTGTGCATGCGGAAGACGCCCGTGAGTATTTGATGGAAAAACTGGGCGTGAATGAAAATGAAATTCGCCTGAAAACGTCTGACAAAGACGAGTTGGGTGATGATGATTTGCTCAGCGAAATGTGCCCCGTTAAATACATCATCACAAAGGATGCGCTACGTGAAGGTTGGGATTGCCCCTTTGCTTATGTGTTAACCGTGTTGTCTAAAATGACCGCAAAAACGGCAATCACCCAAATGATTGGCCGGGTGCTACGTCAACCACATGCGCGATTGACGCAAAAACCAAGTTTAGATGAGTGTTATGTCTACACCTTTGATCAGGATGTGATGGAAGCCGTTGCGGGTGTTAAGCAAGGTTTAGAAGAAGAAGGTATGGGAGATGTGGCGAATCAAGTTAAAGCTACAGAAGCCAATAAACCCGCCGCAGTAGTGAGCAAAGAAACCTTATTGCGTAGAGAACGTTTTCGTAACCTCCCTAAAATATTCCTGCCTCGGGTTTTGCATCGTGATGCAGGTTACAAAGACGGCTTCCGCTTGTTTGACTATGAACGGGATGTGCTGGGTGACCTAGATTGGGAGTCGTTGTCTTATTTGAACGCTGAGAACTTCCAGTTAGTGGACGACAAATTACAGCGCACGATTGCCCGTATCGACTACAAAATGTCCAAGGATAACCAAGGCGAATTGGACTTGGCCGATCCGGTTCACGAAAACATCGAGTTTGACCCCAGTGCAGGCCTGGATATCTCCTTTATGGTAAGGCAGCTCACCGATGTTATTCCAAACCCATGGCAAGCCATGCGGGTGTTAACGTACACCTTAGACACCTTACGTAGCAATGGGGTTACAGAGGAAGCGCTGTTTACTAACCGCCTTGAGCTACTCAAAGAAATGAAGCGCGATATTAAACAGCAGGTTGCGCAATTATCGGAGCAAATCTTCAGGTCTAAGTTGGACAAGGGGGATATTTCCCTACGTCTACTTGCTTCTGATAACGAAAAGCTAAATTGGGAGTTGGCGCAAACCCTAGAGGTTAATGTCAGTGAGCATGATCAGGTGCTTCGCCGCAAAGATGGATCTGAACTTGAAAAAAGCCTGTTCGAAAAGGTCTATCAAAATGGGCTGAACAATTTAGAGCGCGACACAGCTTGGTATTTGGATAAGCAAGAGTCTGTGTATTGGTGGCATCGCATTGCGGTAAATCAGCGTGAGTACAGCCTACAGGGCTGGCAAAAGCAAAAGGTTTACCCTGACTTGTTGGTGTGCGTCGAACAGCCGGACTCTGGCAGTTACCGATTCTCTGTGTTGGAAACCAAGGGCGAGCATTTAAAAGGGAATGACGACACTGTGTACAAACGCCGTTTGTTTGAACTTTTAACTGAGCACGTCAAGACGGCGGTAGATGCTGGTGAGCTTACGTTGGAAGCTGCATCGGGTGGTATGTCGTTCAGAATGCTGATGGAAGACAGTTGGTCACAAGAGATCGTGCCTGAATTGAATTAATGAGTCATTTGTTGGTGTTGTGTTGTCTCCAACCTTGTCGCCCCTTCTGAAAAAGGGGCGAAACTCAAAAGGAATATCAAGTTAACGAGGATTTAGATGAGTCAGCCAATACCGACTTCGTATAATCAAATCATTGCGCATACGATTGAGCAAGCACTTGCTCTATCGGTTAATGCAAAGAACGAAAATGCTATTGCTGGCTTTTGCCAGTTGCAAGGCCCAACAGGCGGTGGCAAAAGTAGTTCTCTTTATCGTAGCCCGGGCGGGAAGATACCTGCGAGCCTTGAATTTATAAAATCCAAAGGGTTGCAGGCCATCTTAGTTACCCATCGCTGGAATATCCTGCATGACATTTATGAAAGTGCCACGAGTGAAAAAGACAGCTCGGGTAACCCCTTGCTGGTTAGTATTCTTTATGCACAGGATGAAACTGTCGTTAGTGCGGTTTCGCAACGAGCACTGCCACATGAACAAGGTGTTCAAAAGTCTGACTTGCCCGATCCTTATAAGGCCATTGAGGATATTCATGGTTTAGGTGCGTTTCGTTCTAATGCTGATAAAGAGGCTCTAGTCCGTGCTTGCCACAACGTTTCAGCAATCGCCCGTAATGTTGAGTATAAAAAGAAAAACCCTGATTCGATGGGCGTCTTACTCGAACGAGAAGAGCAGGAACTAAGAAAACTGTGTGGCTTTGTCGAACGGACGCTACTTGGGTGCATGTCGTCCTTAGAGAAGGCTGTGAAGTATGCCAGTAAGCACCATGGCAAGACGCATGAGCTCACAGAGCAAGCAAAAGAAAAGCTTCGTTTATTCAGAGAAAATAAATGGGTGCGTCGAATTTTCCCGGCGATTGCCTGGCACGATGATAAGCAACATTTGCTGGTGTTAACAACGCAGAAGCTGTTCGCTTCCTTTTACGACGGTAAACAGAAAGTCAGAATGTCGAGCGGCCAACTGGCCGGAAAGGTTGTATTTGTTGATGAGTTTGATTACCAAGCGGACATTCTACAGACATTACTTGCCCAGTCCCAAATGGTGCAAGAGCCGCCTGAGTGTATTGGTCAATTACTTGAAGGCGGTAAGCGCCTGTTAGCGCGAATGCAGTTTGTTACTGCTGAACCTATACCTGAGCTTTACAGTGAGCTTAAACAGCTTATTGCGGAGCTAGAGGAGGATTTGATCAGCAAAGGAGTCGATCTGAATCAGTCTAGGGCACTGGTAATGCCTTTAAAACAGTATGAATCCGGTGTTCCGTTCGAAAAGAAATATCTGTTTCGCTCAGACCACTTAGTAACCAGTGAGCCTTTGCAATTACAGCAAAAACCTCATGGCTTTGAAGTGAAAAGTTATGAGCAAAGCGATGATGTATCGGTTGATGTTGGTGATTTTTTGCGTGTGATGGAGAAATATATCAGACGCTTCAGTTTGCTGTTGTCACAGTTCGCGACCGATGAGTCCGAAGCTTATGAATATCTTGTTCGGCTAAACCGGTTACTGTTCGACCCCGCGAACGATTATCGACCATCCTACTACAGCACAGCGTTACCCAGTTTATCGCTGTTCTCATTACCTCGCACAAGCTTACCTGAGTTAGAAGCGCTCAGTAGATCAAACCTATTACCTAATACTCAGACGAATATGTTTGGCCTAACAACCTGGCTGTTAACCACGGATGAAGCCGAGGCGGATATTGACCCGTTGAGGATCAAGATTAAACGCGCACTATTGCCGACAACGCCTGAAGGGTTAATGGTTTCGTTATCGAGTCGGAACCTGGTTTTTGCACTATCCGCAACCTCTTATATCGAAAGGGGGATTGGTCATTTCGATATACGCTGGATTGAAAGCGCTTTGCGTTACGTGGCTCAGGCCCGCAATCCACAATGTACCGAGAGTTTTCTGGGCGATAGCTTTGAGCAGCGCCCCGAAGATTGGTTTAAGAAGCCGATTCCATATTTACAAACTGACGAGGATAAGCAGTTACAAATGGCGGTGATCCGCTCGTTGGTTAAAGATAAATCTGAAAAGCGTCGCTCGACACTAAAAACCACGATCCACGACTTTGATGATGCTATCAATGCCCCAGTTTTTCAGGAGGCAAAACTGCATTTGAACGCTGCATTTTTTGAGGCTGAGCACTCAGATTACAAGTATGAATACCGGCAGTCTGTGTTGTTTAAATTACTGCACGTTCTGCATTTGGCAGCGAATGAGCCACAACATAAAGGGCACCTGGCCTTTGTTAACTCAGTCAAATACCTTCGGAAGTGGTTGATAAGTGATACCGCAGAGAACAGCAGAATGAGCGCTGATTGGCTTGAAATGGAGTGTTTAACCACTGGAGTATTGTCTTCATTTGACGATGTGTTTATTCCTTTGGCTGTCAACGGCAAGCCCATGATGATTTGCTTGCTCAATGCTGAAGCACAAAAGCGAGAAGGATTTGAGCACGCATATCAAGCGGCGTTCGACTCTGGCCGTACCGTGGTGGTAATGACACAAACTGCATCCGCTACCAATGGCATTAATTTGGATTACTCCTTGCCTAACTCTCAAGGGCAGATGGATCTGACGTCGCTGTTTATTATTGAAAGTAAGCACTTTTACTTTTCACCATGGGATAGCAATGACGATGATGACGAAATGTCTCATGCTGGCTTTCAGCTCAGAAACTTAGAAAAATTAGTCAGGCGTTCAGAGTTTTCACGTAAGCAGCAGCGGCAATTTATTATGCCGTTAATGAATAACTCAGTCGCTAAAATCCAGGAACTAAACAAGCTCTACAAAGCGACAAATGACTACGTTAAGAATCTTGCCGCTGACGTGCAGCAGCAAGTTGGTCGTATTGAACGTGCTTGGACGTATGTGCCCCATGTCGCTATTCATTTAAGCGATGATGTAGCAGGCCATCTTCGCAACTACGGCCAATTAACCGTTTGTACTAACAACCGAAATTGGGTTTCAAACCTTAATAATCAGCTGATTGATGATCTTACTCATTCCGAAGATGCATCGGTTTCCAACTTTCTTGCCCTGTTGAAAACGCGCTCCCAAGATGGCTCTGGTGCGGTAGATATTATTGATAATAAGTTAGTTTCCGCTATCCGAGATGCACGACAAGGTAAGGGTTGTATCGAAGATATTTCAGGACTTTGGCATGAATTAGGCCGCGCTGTATTACAGCATGATCTCCAATGGATGCCGCATAACAATACGTTTGGCATTATTGAGCCTTTGTGTCGTTGGGCGTGCTTTGAACGGCCCGAGGAATCAAAGGTTACTGGTGAAATATGGTACGACCCAAAAAGTTGGCAGTTCTTTGCAAAGCGTGCAGCGGGATTGATTAAGTATAACCCCCAGACGCT